>CAYLXD010000024.1:0-20106 GCA_964387515.1 uncultured Pirellulales bacterium
ACTATCGAATGCGCAGGTTATGAGCCAGGAACTTTCAAAGGTTTACGAACCAAAGACAATAGAAAGCCAGGTCAGTGAAATCTGGTTTTCCGGCGGATATTTCCACACAGAGCCTTCAGCCGATGCCCGAGGTCCAAAGCCTTATACTATTGTTATTCCGCCTCCTAACGTCACGGCACCGCTGCACCTCGGCCACGCACTGAACAACACGCTGCAGGACATATTGATTCGCTTCCATCGGATGCAACAGTTTAATACGCTGTGGATGCCGGGCACCGACCACGCTGGTATCGCCACACAGACCGTCGTTGAGAAAAGGCTGCTCGCAGAGCAGGGTAAAAAACGCACGGACTTCCAACGAGATGAGTTTGTAGCACACGTACAGGCCTGGAAAGACGAATACGAAGAGACGATTATCAGCCAGTTAAAAGCAATGGGATGCTCCTGTGACTGGCAGCGGACGCGTTTCACAATGGACGAGACTTGTGCAAAGGCCGTTCGCGCAGCATTCTTTAAGCTGTTCAAAGACGGACTAATATATCGAGGTAAGCGCTTAGTCAACTGGGACCCGGCGACGCAAACGGTATTAGCCGATGATGAGGTTGAGCACGAGACGGTGCAGGGGCACTTCTGGTACCTTCGTTATCCGCTTGTCGAACCCGTGAAAATCGATAAAAAGCAAATTGAGCATGTAACAGTTGCGACTACCCGGCCGGAAACAATGCTCGGCGATACGGCGGTGGCGATGAATCCGTCAGACGCCCGCGCTGAAGCGCTGCTTGGAAAAAAGGTTCGGCTGCCGATTGTGGGGCGAATCATACCGATAATAGCTGATGAGCATGTTGTTTTGCCCAACCCAAATAGCAAAGATGAAAAAGCAAAGTTCTCAACCGGCTTTCTAAAGGTTACCCCTGCTCACGACCCCGACGACTGGGAGATTGGCCAGAGACACGGACTGGGAATAATCAATGTTATGGCACCGGACGGGTCTATCAGCGACCGCTACGACTGGACAGACTGGGAAGATATTAAAAATCCCGATGTCGAGAACTTAATTGGAATGGACCGGTTCGAGGCGCGCGAAGCTATCGTCGAATGGTTCCGCACGGAAAAGCTGCTCGAGGACGTCCGCGAATACGCCCACGAGGTCGGACACAGCTACAGAAGTCACGTGCCCATCGAGCCATATCTATCCGACCAGTGGTATATCGCGGTTAAGAAACCTATTGCAGATTTAAGATTGAAGATTGAAGATTGTCGATTTGAAACTGAAGAACACGATGGAGTAACATATATTAAAGACACCGACATTCCGTTAAATTCATTAGCTGGTTTAGCGTTAGCCCCATTGCTCGATGGTCGCGTGCGATTTATCCCCGAAAGATACGCCAAAACCTATCAAGCCTGGCTGGAGAACCTCCGCGACTGGCCTATCAGCCGACAACTCTGGTGGGGACACAGAATCCCGATATGGTACTGTCAGGATTGCGGCCAAACAAATAGCGGGATGGAGGACCCTGCAAGCTGCGAAAAGTGCGGCTGTAGTGATTTACTTCAGGACCCCGATGTTCTCGATACGTGGTTTAGCTCGGCGTTGTGGCCGTTCAGCACGATGGGCTGGCCGGACGAGACGCCGGAATTAAAAACATTCTATCCGGGTGATGTACTTTGCACAGCCCGTGACATTATTACGCTGTGGGTTTCGCGTATGGTGATGATGGGCCAATATTGTGCCGGGGATATTCCGTTCAAAGACGTATATATCCACGCTATGATTCAGGACGGCGAAGGACGCAGGATGTCCAAGAGCCTCGGTAATGGAATTGACCCTCTGGTGATTATTCAGAGCCACGGCGCCGACGCGATGCGCTTTACCTTGGCCAGTATGACAACAGAAACGCAGGATATTCGAATGCCGGTGGTATCGATGACGCTGCCCGACGGACGAACAGCGAACACGTCGCCGAAGTTTGATATCGGCCGAAATTTCTGCAACAAGCTCTGGAACGCTTCTCGCTTTGCGATTACCAATCTGGAAGGTATCGAAACTGATAAGTTTGACAAAAAGAAAATGACCATTACCGACAGATGGATTCTTTCCCGTCTGGCACAGACCATCGCAGAGACAATTGAAGCTTTGAACGAGTACAAATACAGCGAGCCTTTGTCGGGGCTTTACAGATTCTTCTGGAACGATTTTTGTGACTGGTACCTTGAATGGATAAAGCCGCGAATAAAAGTTGAAAGCCAAAAGCCGATTGCTCAGAATGTCCTGGCGTTCGTACTGGACCAGATACTTCGTTTGCTGCATCCGTTTGTACCGTTTATCACCGAAGGTATATTCCAAAAGCTAAATGAGGTCGCGCCGCTCAGGCAGCTCAAAGGCGTAGCAGAAGCGAAGAATTCCGAGTCGCTGGTCGCTGCCGAGTGGCCTAAAAACCTGGACTCCTTACGGGACACCGACGCTGAAAAACAAATCACAACGGTTCAGGATACAATTCGAACCATAAGGGATATTAGAAGTAAATACAATAAACCGCCCGGCGAAATGTTAAAAGCCTCCGCAAAGTCGCAACAGAAAACCGCTGATATCCTGAACCGAAACGCCGAGCTTATCGAGCAGTTGGCCTGCGTCAAAGAATTCCAGGCAGGGGTAGCGACCACAAAACCGGCAAATGCAACCGTCGCAATAGCCGACGCTACGGAAATCTATGTGCACGATGCGATTGACCCGCAAGCTGAGCGCCGCCGCCTAAAAAAACAAAAACAACAGATAGAAAAGGCCAAAGCATCCGCGGAGGCCAAACTGGCCAACAAAAATTTTCTTAAAAAAGCAAAGCCGCAAGTTGTTGCACAGGCAAAAGATAGACTCATCCAGTTATCAAAAGAACTGGAAACTGTTGAAAAACACCTTGCAGAATTGGAAAATAGTGAGTAAGCAAACGTATATACAAGATAAAGGCGGCGCCAAATGGATGTCGAAGCGGAACTATCACGCATAATTATTAACGAAACGTCCGACCAGCAGATAATCGTTCTGAAAGAGCGCAATGGCAAGCGAAGCTTTCCCATTGTTATCGGTATAGTCGAAATTTTCGCGATTGACCGTCGGCTGAAAGGTATCCAGCCGCCCCGTCCAATGACTCACGATTTACTGGACAGTGTTATTGAGAACCTCGGCGCCAAAATAGAAAAGATAGTTATAAATGATTTGCGCAATCATACCTTCTATGCGAAGATATACCTAAGCTCGAACGGCCAGACTGTCGAAATAGATTCGCGACCCAGTGACGCCATCGCACTTGGGGCGGCGTCAAACGCCCCTATTTATGTTGCTGAGCACGTCTTCGAGAGGACCTCTCTGTAAAAAGGCCCGAAACAATCATCAGGCCAACACCGATACAGAGCATGCTGTCCGCGACATTAAATGCCGGCCAGTGTTTACCAGGCCAGTAAACCACATCGATAAAGTCCCGCACCAGACCGTCATTAAATATTCTGTCGTAAAGATTACCGCAGATGCCAGCGGCAAAAAGTCCGAGCGCAACATGCATCGAGCTTTGGCGGATTCGGCTGAAAAGAAAAAGTGCAAAGATAACTATCAATGCAACAACAGACACCACTATTAACAAATAACGCTGACCTGTTGCTATTCCAAAAACGGCGCCGGCATTTTCCGCGATTACCAGCCGCAGCAGACCGTCTATCAATACAGCGGTGCTATCGGGCTTTTGTCCTAACCACTCGAATACCGCTCTCTTGCTCCACAAATCCAGAGTCAGGCCAAGTATGAGTATCAGCCAGAAAATAAGATGGGCCTTGCAATCCGCCAAGCCGACCCTGCACGAGGGTTCCTTGTCGGCAGAGGACGAAAAAGCCAGGTCTGAGCTCGGCCGGGCACTGTTTTCTTCTGATTCCAATTCGCTCATAATCGTTGTTGAGCCTTGCAAAGAGCGAAAGCAAACACACCCCTTATGTGTTTTGTTTACTTCGAGTATTTTTCCATCAATCTGAGCAGTTTTTGGCGCCGGGGCTGGTCGGGTCTTATCTCCAAAGCCCTGCGCCAGTGCTCAACCGCTCTGGTCTTCAAAGTAGGGTCCTGGTCATCAGCCGACTTCATCACATAAGCAACTCCAAGGCCCCTGTGTGCCTCCCAGTCCTTGTCATTTATCTCAACCGCCCTGCTGTAGCTGGCAACCGATTTATCGATATCCTTCAGCAACAGATAGCAATATCCGAGATACCGATAAGCAGGGCCGTTATCGGGCTGGATTTGTATCACCGATGTTAACAGCTCTCTCGCAGGCTCATTGTAATTGGCGCCGTTTCTTAGATATGCAACTGCCAGAGACGTCATAATCTCAGGGTTATTACTATCTACTTCCAGCGCACGCTTATACGAGCGGATGGCCTGGCTGTAATCTTTCTGCGACTGATAAATATCACCAAGTAGCTTTCGGATTTCACTGACGTCAGGGTCAATCTGCTCGGCGCGCCGGCCGTAAACCAAAGCATTGTTGTAATCTTCGATTTCATAGTAGCATTTGGCCGCCCCCACGTGTGCCTCGAGATGGCCGGGTTTGAGTTCGCAGGCTCGCGCATACGCCCTGACCGCTTTTGCAAATTGCTTCATAACCTGGTAAACCCGGCCAAGACCAAAAAAATCCTGGAAAGACCAGGGATTGAGCTCTGTTGCCTTCTCGTAAGAGGCAGCGCTTTTCTGGTAGTCATTCATCTGCTGATAAATCTCGCCGAGCAGCGAATGCGCCAGCGAGAACCGTTCGTTGACCTGCACAGCGGCGCCGAGTTTCTCAACCGCCTTTTGGTTTTCACCCTGCTGGCGCAGCATAACGGCGTCCACGTACAAATCAATTTCTTTGCCAGGCGAAGCGCAGCCGACTAAAGACAGCAGCATTACGGCAATTGTCACGGCGAGCAGAAACATACCAACAGCATTTATTTCCCGATTGCGCAAAAGCCGCTTTCCAACATCACAGTTACCAACGAAATCTCGCCGAGTTATAAGGTTAAAACCCCACTTATTGGACCTGTGCATTTTCCTTTCCCGAGCAACATAACCTCATATCTGTCGTATCTACCTTTCAAAACCAAGCCTGGTTGGCGGCTAAATTATAGCACGGCCACCAGCCCTGTCAAAAACTTTCGGCCTGTCAGGCATTTTTTGGCCAGCGGCCTTGGTTCTAAATGTTTGACATATTCCACACAGCGTTATATCATATCCGATTAATTTCACCGGCTGTTGCTTCCGCGGCAAATCAACGTATAGCAGCCGGGCCGAAATTCAGGCTACGGACGAGGTTATTCCTCGTCTCTGTTGCTTTTATGTAGAAGGCGCGACTTTTATGGCTAAAAAGAAAGTAACTTTGGAAAAAAAGCCGTTCGTCTTGATTATCCGTGACGGCTGGGGCTACAACCCAAACCCAGCCGAGGACCAGTACAATGCCGTCAAATGCGCCAATACACCTACCGATGATATGCTTATGGCGGAATTCCCAATCTGTCTTATCCATACAAGCGGTGAGGACGTGGGGCTTCCAAACGGAACTATGGGCAACAGCGAAGTCGGGCATCAGAATATCGGGGCCGGCAGAATCGTACCGCAGGAATCCGTAAGAATCAGCAGCGCCATCCGTGACGGTTCATTCTTTGAGAATAAAGAATTCCTCAACTTAATCGAATCCATAAAAAGCCGTAACGGAAAAATGCACGTAATGGGCCTGTGCAGTAACATCGGCGTGCACTCACTGCTGGACCACCTTTACGGTCTGCTCGAGTTGGCAAAAAGAAATAATGTAAATAATGTTTTTATTCATGCCCTTACCGATGGGCGAGACTCGCCGCCGCACAGCGGCAAAGAATACATCGCCGAAATCGAAAAGAAATCTGCTGAAATCGGCGTCGGCAAAATCGCAACCGTGATAGGCAGGTTCTATGCGATGGACCGCGACAGCAGATGGGACCGGGTACAGAAAGCCTTCGAGTGCATACGGTACGGCCGAGGCCTCAAGGCGGCGAGCGCGACAGAGGCAGTCTCCCAAAGTTATGCAAAGAACGTTACCGACGAATTCATTGAGCCGACGTGCATCGTCAACTCCGTCAACGAGCCAATAGCAACCGTCGATGACGGTGACGGAGTCATATTCTTCAACTTCCGCGGCGACAGGCCCCGTGAAATCAGCAGGACATTTGTCGACCCGGATTTCAAAGAGTTCAACCGAGTATCCAAACCCAATATATGTTTCGTTTGTATGACCGAATACGACGCAACAATCCCGGCGCCGGTGGCATTTCTGAAACCGCCGAAAATGAAAAATATCTTAGGTGCGTACTGGAGCTCGCTGGGGCTAAAACAATTCCGCTGCGCCGAAACGGAAAAATACGCACACGTTACGTTCTTTTTCAACGACTATACCGAAAAACCTTTCGCCGGCGAGGACAGGCAGATTGTGCCGTCACCAAAAGTCCGGACGTACGACCTGAAGCCTGAGATGAGCGCCTACGAGGTGACGGATGTTGTCCTCGAAAGGCTCGACTCGAATAAATACGATGTAGTAGTAATCAATTTCGCCAATCCGGATATGGTCGGCCACACCGGCGTACTCTCTGCAGCAATCAAAGCCGCCGAGGCGGTGGACCAGTGTGTCGGCAAAATCCTCGACAAAGTCAAAAGTATGGGCGGCGCAGCAATAATCACCGCAGACCACGGCAACTTCGAAAAAATGATAGACGGCAGCCCGGATAATCCGCATACCGCCCACACCATCGGCGATGTGCCGTTAATTGTATTCGATGAGCGATACAAAGGCAGGAAGCTGCGCCAGGACGGAAGATTAGCCGACGTAGGTCCAACACTGCTGGAAATGATGGAATTGCCGCAGCCGGAAGAAATGACCGGCCAGAGCCTAATTATACGCTAAGACAAATACACTTTCTGGAGAGGGGCAAGTCAATGGGGCAAATAACTGTCCTTGACCAGAATATGGTTAATATGATTGCCGCTGGCGAGGTAATCGAAAGGCCCGCAAGCGTGGTCAAGGAACTGATGGAAAACAGCATCGACGCAGGCACAACCAAAATCACCGTCGCAGTCGAAGACGGAGGGCGAAAACTAATATCGGTAACCGACAACGGCTGCGGTATGGACGCTGAAGACCTCGCCGCTGCCTTCGAGCCGCACGCAACAAGCAAAATCAAAACCACCAAAGATTTGTACGGCATATCAACGCTGGGTTTTAGAGGCGAAGCGCTGGCAAGCATTGCTTCGGTGGCACAGACAAAAGCCGTCAGCAGAACTAAGGATTCACTTACGGGAAATTGTGTTGAGATTGATTGCGGCGACAAATCCGCTACAGCCCCCTGCAGCGCCGATTACGGAACAACAATTCAGGTCAGAGACCTTTTTTATAAACTGCCCGCAAGGCGAAAATTTCTAAAAACCGCAAATACCGAATTGACTCACATTATAGAGCACTTCACACGCATCGCGATGGCCAATGACAGCTTAGATTTGACGCTGATACACAACGGCAGAGAGCTTTATCGGCTGCCGGCTGGTCAGGGTCTTCGCCGGCGAATAGCGGAATTGTTCTCATCGGAGATAGCTGAGAATTTGATTGAAGCCGAAAGCAGCGAAAAGAACCTGCATCTTTTAGCTCTGCTCGGCAGACCAGGCTTCTCAAGAACAAGCAGCAAATTTCAATACGTCTTTCTAAACGGCCGATTCATTCGCGACAAATTTATCTCACACGCAATCAAAGAGGCATACCGCCCCAGTCTGGAGCAAAACAGGTTCCCCATCGTGTTCTTATTTATTCAAATGCCCTATGACCACTACGATGTCAACGTACATCCGACTAAGATTGAAGTGCGTTTTTACAATACAAATCTGATTCACTCGCAAATTCTCGCCGCGCTGCGCGAGAAACTTTTGGCAACAGATTTTGAAACGCCGGCAAAATTGCCGACAATCCCGATTAAAGAACAGCCAGGCAAATCTACAGCCGCTTACAGAAGTCAAAAAATCGCCGATGCAATGGCTGAATTTTTCAAAAAGCACAGGCCTGTTCAAACACAGCAGCAGCTCGGCTTTCGACCGTCACCGCCGGCTGCAAAACGCGACCTGCCGGACGAAGAGGCAACACAACCTGCTTCGCCGGCAGGCGGGTACGCAATACCCAATACACAGTACGAAAAGAAATTCCTGCAGATACACGACAGCTTTATTGTCGCGCAAACTGACGATGGATTTGTCATCGTCGACCAGCACGCACTTCACGAGCGCATAATTTATGAAGATTTGAAAAGGCGTATCCACAAAAGCGGACTCGAATCACAGAAACTTCTTGTGCCTGAGAGTTTCGAGCTGACCGACGCCCAGGCCGATGCGCTCAGAAACAACACTGAGCTGATTGAAAAACTGGGAATCGAACTTGCACCCTTCGGCCCAAAAACGATGGCTGTACAGGCGTTTCCCATCATACTGGCAAAGGTACCGCCGGCCGATTTCGCTATGGATTTAATAGATTTGCTCACGGATAAAGCTGCGCAACTTGACGCCGAAAGGCTGCTTGACGAGGTTCTGAACATGGCCGCCTGCAAGGCAGCGATAAAAGCCGGTCAAAAGCTGAGCGACAGTGAGATACAGCAGCTGCTCGCCGCCTCAGATACGACCGAATTAGCAGGTCGCTGTCCACATGGCCGGCCCACTACAATCAAGTTTTCAATAAGCGATTTGGAAAAACAATTCAAGAGAACCTGATGAATAAGTGGTGGTTATTGTTGATAATCTCGTGCCTGGTCGGCGCAGGATTCGTAATATGCGGTATTCGACAGGCTCAAAATCGAGGCCCCGCGCCCCTGCCGAATAATCCCAACAGAATTGTTTCGCTTGCGCCAAACCTCACTGAAATTCTTTTTGCTCTCGACTTGGGCGATAAAGTAGTAGCTGTCTCTGATGACAGCGATTATCCTCCACAGGTAGAACAACTAAAGAAAATCGGTGCGTTTTTTAAACCCAATACAGAGGCCGTCATCTCCTGTGAGCCTGATTTGGTAATTACTTTGTGGTTCCCGGAGCAAAAAGCAGTCGGTGAGAGCCTGCGGCGTCTGGGTTACAACGTCATAACTGTGGAACTTCAGAAGCTCGGACAACTCACATCGGCCATAGAAGAAATCAGCAGAACCACCGGCACCGAAGCAGCCGGTGAAAAACTAAACAAAAAAATCAACAGTCAGCTCGAACAGATAAGTCGTAAATACCGCACAACACAAAAGCCAAAAGTGCTTTGGGTCCTGCAAAGCGAACCGCTGCGAGTAGCAGGAGTCAGGACCTTTATAAGTGAACTGATTGAACTGGTGGGCGGACAAAACGCTGTTGGTCCGACACCACAGCAATACCCACAGCTCGGCACAGAGACACTCTTGACCTGTAATGCAGAAGTGATAATACACTCAGCTATGTCAAAGAGCCATCTTGTCAAAGAACAAAAGGCGGCGGAGCGCTTCTGGGGTAAATTCCCCGATCTGCCCGCAGTAAAAAATAACAGGATTTATGTCATTGACGCAGATACTATATTAAGACTGGGCCCGCGGCTGCCGCAGGGCGTCAAGAAAATCGCGGAACTTCTGCATCCGCAGCAGTAATCGGATAATTATATATGGCTGAAGACTTAACCGTTAAAAACCTGCTTGTGAAACTTTCGATTTGCCTTGCAATTTTGCTTATCGTGATGGCCGTATGCACATTCATCGGACCTGAGATGTCGACGCGAGTCAAAGCCGTTTTGGGAATCGGCTCACACAGTCTGACTAAAACAGACATTCAGATACTCTTTCAGGTAAGGCTGTCCCGTATAATCCTCGCTGCTATAGTCGGCGCAGCCCTTGCCTGTGCGGGAGTAACATTACAGGCCATACTTCGTAACCCGCTGGCTGACCCTTATATTCTTGGAATATCCAGTGGTGCAGCCCTCGGCGTTATCATCGCCCTTACCTGCGGAATGAGTTTTAGCCTCTGGTTCGGCTCATCCATTAGTATCTTTGCCTTCGTTGGTGCCCTAAGCACCGTATGGTTGGTCTGGTCCATCGGCCGATTCGCAACAGCCGGCTCAAACATCACAGCCCTGCTGCTCGCTGGTGTCGTTGTAAACGCCTTCTTCTCTGCTGTCATTATGTTTCTAACTTCAATCGCAAAAAGTTATGAGCTCAGATTTATTGCATTCTGGTTGATGGGCAATCTGACGGATGAAGGAAGAACCGTTCTGATTATAAGCTCTGCATGCATCATAACAGGCATCATCGTGATTTTTTCAATCGCGCAAAAACTAAATGTCCTCACTCTTGGGCAAGCCGAAGCTAAGGCCCTCGGCATCAGCACCGGCCGCATCAGACTCATCGGCTTTGCCGTCTCAGCTTTTATTACCGCTGTCGCTGTAAGCCTGACCGGCCTGATAGGTTTTGTAGGCCTGATTGTCCCACACGGTGTTCGCCTGGCTTTCGGGCCTGACCACCGTCAACTGGTACCAATGAGCGCTTTAATAGGCGCGATATTTTTGATTATCGCTGATACTATCGCTCGCTCGATATTCCCCGGGAGCGAACAGCCTGTAGGTGTCATTACCGCTATTGCCGGTGGGCCGTTCTTTCTCATCTTGCTGGCTAAATACAGCAGAAAGGTCAGCTGGGCAAAATGAGACCCATCATTGAAATTGACAACTTAAGTTTCGGCTATGAAGAACAGCTAATCATAAAGGAGTTAAGCTTAAGCGTTGTCCCTGGCCAGTTCCTTGCCATTGCCGGCCCAAACGGTGTGGGTAAGACCACCCTTCTCAATCTGATTTGCGGTCTTTTCAAGCCTGCTTCAGGTAATATCACAATCGATTCAGCTCCAATCGGAGCGTACCCGGCCAGGATATTGGCCCGAAAAGTCGCAGTAGTCCGGCAGGAATTCGTACCTGTGTTTGATTTCACGGTGACCGAAGTGGTGTCTATGGCCCGAACACCGTATTTATCTGCCCTGGGCTTTGAATCCGAACAAGACCGCAAAATCGTGGCCAAAGCTATGGAGATAACCGACACAGCCCGATTTGCAAAAAGGCCGCTACGTAATTTGAGTGGCGGTGAAAGACAACGCGTCTTTATTGCCCGGGCTCTGGCGCAACAGACCCCCATATTGCTGCTCGACGAGCCGACAAGCTTTCTGGATTTGAAACATCAGGTCGGCATATATGATTTGCTCAAAACCGCACAACTTGAAAAACAAAAAACAATCGTAGCGGTAACTCACGACATTAACCTGGCAGCGCAATACTGCGACGAAGTTCTGCTGCTTGGGGCTGACAATAGCTTCAACATCGGCAAAACCAAAGATGTTTTTTCATCACAGCAAATCGAAAAAGTTTTCGGTGTCAGGATTCTTACTGCCAAGCTCGGACAGGAAAAATTTTTCGTCCCCTTGGGCAAATTTGCAAAAGACAGCAGCCTGACTACTGCCGAACCAAACAGCGACGAACAGAAAAACTTGTGACAAATGTCGCTGTAACACCTTCTTTAACAGGTACTTAGTAAAGACCGGTAAAATTTGGTCCGATATCCTCTCTCCCACCCCGATTTTGTAACCCTCGTATTTATATTTCGGACAAAATAAGCATTATTACAGCGCTCGTTAACATGCTATAATATACATTTTATAGAGACCCGAAGGAAAACGTATTAGTAAAGGTGAAGTAAAAGTGGTGCGAAAAAGCAAAACCTCTTCTGAGAAGAAAAACGATACAGCCAAAACAAAGAAAAGTCGCTTAAGCGCTGCTGTTCTCAAGCATTTCCAGCAAATGTTGCTGGACAAACGCCAAGAGATAATCGGCAATGTAAATGAAATGAAAGACGAGGCGCTCAACAAGTCCCGGCTGGACGCGGCCGGAGACCTGTCAAGTATGCCAATTCACATGGCTGATATCGGAACCGATAACTACGAGCAGGAATTCGCATTGGGTCTGATGGACAGTGAAAGGAAGCTCCTACGGGAAATCGACGATGCCCTGCAGCGAATTGAAGACGGTACTTACGGTATCTGCGAAGGTACGGGCAAACCAATACCCAAAGCACGGCTCGAAGCTCAGCCGTGGGCCAGGTATTGTGTCGAACACGCCCGAATGCTCGAACAGGGCCCGGCCGAGCAGGAGCAGTAAACACCAGATGGATATCTCGGTATGAAACACAGATGCCCGAACTGTCATAAAATCCTCAAACCACCCTCCGGCAAACCGCCACAGCAGTTAAAATTCTTCCCCTTTTGCTCTCAGCGATGCAAACTGATAGATTTGGGGGCCTGGCTGGATGCCGGATACAGGGTAATCTCCAATACACAATCAAAACAGCACAACTAAACGTCTGGTTCCCACTCGTCCCGCCGTCCCAACAAACGCTAACCACCGGGGCCACAAAAATCTTATAAAATCTGTTGAAATAAACCGACAACAAGCTGTATACTTTTTACATTCGCTCTTTACGAAACCAACGCAATCGTAACCGTTTTGAAAGGAAATAAAATGGACAACAACCAAAAATCCTCCTGGCTTTTCGACAAATGTCTCTTTCCAAAAATATTCCAGACCTTCCGCATGGCCATCCAGCCAAGCAAATTGATAATCGCCTTCGCTGCGATGGCGACTATATGCCTGGCCGGCTGGATTATGGACTTCAGTAAAACAGTCGTTTCCGCGCAGGAGACACACGGCCGGACTACAGAACTGCAAATCTATATGGCCGGACCGGACCGGTTAAAACCATATATCGAAAATTATAAAGAAACAGGCGAGCGTACCGGGGTGTTTTCGGAGCTTTGGAAGTTCGCAGCCTCAAGATTTCAGGGTGCTGTGGACTCGGTATTCGCCTTCAATCTGCCGGCCGTCGCCGCCAATATCGCCGACTATTTCAAAGCGCTCGGCTGGGCAATCAAATATCATACGATTTACTGCATTATATTCTTTGCGATAAAACTTACCGTGATTTCAATTGCCGGCGGCGCTCTGTGTCGAATGGCGGCACTACAATGTGCACGCAATGAAAAACCAGGTCTGACCGAGGCGCTGCGCTACGGCACAAAAAAGTTCACAAGCTTTTTCACCACGCCCTTGGCACCGGTTGGAATAATCATCTTTATAGGCCTGTTCGTATTTCTTCTTGGACTGCTCGGAAACATCCCGCGTGCCGGCGAGCTGATAATGGGCCTGTTTATGCCGTTAGCCTTGCTCGCAGGGGCGCTGATAGCCGTCGTTTTAATAGGAACAGCTGCAGGATTCAACTTGATGTTCCCCGCTGTGGCATACGACGGCTCAGACTGCTTTGACGCGATAAGCCGTTCCTTCAGCTATGTATACGCAAAACCGTGGCACATGGGCTTTTACACCACCTTAGCTGCGATTTACGGGGCAATCTGCTATACGTTTGTGCGATTTTGTGTCTTCCTGCTGCTGCTGGCAACACGCTGGTTCTTACAGCTCGGCGTCTTTACCGACAGCAGCACAAACGTTGACAAAGTTACAGCCATCTGGCCGCAGCCGAGCTTTATGAACCTGCTCCAGATGCCGGCTTTGGCTGAAGCCAACTGGTCGCATTCGGCTGCCGCTGTACTGGTGTACTTATCATCGCTGGTTATCGTCGCATTAGTGGGTGCTTTCGTCATAAGTTTTTACTTTTCTGCAAACACGATAATCTATTCCCTTATGCGCAGCAAAGTCGACAACACCGCCCTCGACGACATTTACACCGACTACGCACAGGCCGCTGAGCCGACCGCAAGTGAACCCGAATCCGAAGAGTCAACAAATAACGATTAAACCTTGACAGCCGGTGCTTTCTGCGGTTCTAATATGATTCGTGCGGGCGATTAGCTCAGCTGGTTAGAGCGCACGGATCACACCCGTGAGGTCACAGGTTCGAATCCTGTATCGCCCATTTATACCCGAAAAGCATAGCTCACAGGGTGGCTTTGTTTTCGCAGGTCCGAAGTTATATCCGCCCCTGAGTAGAAAAAACAAGTTATGAAACTTGGACTAAAGGATACTCTGAGCGAGGATGAAGTCAGGTCAGGACTCAGTTTCGTTATCAAGGACGGCGTAGCATCCCAGGCTATGGGGGTACTGACCGGCGGAGCCTTTTTAATTGCTTTTGCCATAAAACTCGGTGCCTCTAATCTGGTCATTGGTCTGCTGGCAGCCATCGGCCCTCTGGCCCAGTTGCTCCAATTGCCTTCGATATTCCTTGTTGAAAAGATACGCAACAGAAGGGCCATAGTACTTGCAGCGGCGGCCCTGAATCGGCTGTGCTGGTTGCTGATTGCACTTATCCCGTTTCTGTTTGGCGGCCGGTCAGCACTTACAATCTTACTGGCCTTGATAATAGTATCTTCGGCTTTCGGAGCAGTCTCGGGTTGTAGCTGGAACTCCTGGATGCGGGATTTGGTACCACAGGATATACTGGGCTCCTTCTTCGCTAAAAGGATGAGAATAGCCACCGGTGTTGCTATTGTCTTGAGTCTTATCGCCGCAGGCTACCTTGACCTCTGGAAAAAACTGTTTGCCGATTACGAGCTGCAGGGGTACTCAATTCTATTCCTTGTCGGCTTTGGAGCAGGTGTTCTCGGTCTTTACTTCATCTCAAATATACCGGAATCACGGACGCCGGCATCTGAAGAAACGCTCAGGATTTTCAAACTGCTCGCTCAACCATTCAGAGATGAAAATTTCAGAAAACTCATTGCATTTTTGTGTTCCTGGAATTTCGCTGTTAACCTCGCCGGGCCTTTCTTTATGGTATATATGCTCAAAAGACTTGGCCTCAGCCTGTCATTTATCATCGGGCTTTCAATCATAAGTCAAATCATGAACTTCGCGTTTCTGCGAATCTGGGGCAGGTACACGGACCGTTTTAGCAACAAATCGGTGCTGGCCATAAGCGGCCCATTGTTTATATTCTCGATTCTTGCCTGGACATTTACAACGA
Source organism: uncultured Pirellulales bacterium (assembly GCA_964387515.1). Taxonomy (GTDB): domain Bacteria; phylum Planctomycetota; class Phycisphaerae; order Sedimentisphaerales; family Anaerobacaceae; genus CAVXEF01. The sequence continues at coordinate 15,022 of CAYLXD010000024.1, forward strand.
TGCCCGAAAAATACTTTCTGACCATACCTCTGCTTGTTCTCATCCACATCGTTATGGGTCTTGCATCTGCCGGCGTCGCTCTGGCGTCCGGCAACATCAGCTTGAAACTTGCGCCTAAGGGACAGGCAACCGCTTATCTTGCGACCAACACCATAGTCACTTCAATTGCAGCCGGAATCGCGCCTATTCTCGGAGGCAAGTTCGCGGACTTTTTTGCAAGCCGAGAGCTGGTCTGGACACTAAAATACACAAGCCCGGCAAGGGAATTTACTATGCCAACCCTCAGCCTGCAGCAATGGGATTTCTTTTTTGCGTTAGCGTTCCTGATTGGGTTATACTCACTTCACAGACTGGCAATGGTTAAAGAGGCCGGCGAGGTTGAGGAAAAAATCGTGGTCAATGAATTGTTCACGGAAGTAAAAGACCAGGTACGAATCCTTTCGTCCGTAGAGGGATTACGCCAGATGCTTAGCTTTCCACTATCTGCGGTAAGAAATTTAGCATCGAAAAATAAAGTTGAGGGTTAATAAGGACTATGGCAAAACCAGTTAAGAGACATTCCAACACGGCCGGCCTTCCTCCGGGAACGCTGGTTCACGTGGGCGAGAAAAAAACAGAAGAAGTACAAATCACCTACCTCGATTATGACGAGCTGAACTTCCAGGAAAAGCAAGTCTCAGACATCTCAGAATGCTTCCAGTTCAAAGCAACACCTACCGTAACCTGGATAAATATCGATGGCATCCATCGGATAGACATTATAGAAAAGCTGGGCCAGCAGTTTGGGCTTCATCCACTGATTCTCGAAGGTATTCTGAACACGGAACAAAGGCCAAAATTCGAGGATTTTGAAGAGTGTATTTTTGTCGCGATTAAGATGCTCGGTTATGATGACCAAAAGCAAAGCAGCTACGCAGAGCACGTAAGTTTGGTGCTGGGCCCTAATTTTGTTATTTCGTTTCAGGAAAAGGTCGGTGATGTTTTTGAACCGATAAGGGATAGAATCAGAAATGCGAAGGGTCGTATTCGCAAAATGGGTTCTGACTATCTTGCCTATTCCCTGCTCGACGCTGTCGTCGATAACTATTTTGTAATACTTGAGAAACTCGGCGAAAAAGTCGAATCCATTGGGGAAGAGCTTATTGCCGAACCAACAGAAAAGGCTCTTCATCAAATCCATTCTCTCAAAAGAGAATTGATATTTTTGCGCAAATCCGTCTGGCCTTTGAGGGAACTTATCAACGGCCTGCAAAAAAGTGAGTCCTCCTTTATCAAGGAATCCACGCGGGTTTATCTGAGGGATGTTTATGACCACACAATACAAATCATCGATACTATAGAAAGTCTCCGCGACACGGTCTCAGGAATGCTGGACGTCTATCTCTCAAGTATCAGCAACAGAATGAACGCCGTGATGAAAGTATTGACCATAATAGCCACGATTTTTATCCCCCTGACATTCATCGTGGGCATTTACGGAATGAATTTCAAATATATGCCGGAGCTTGAGTGGCGATGGGGCTATGGGATAGTCGTGTTGATTATGGCTTTGGTTGCTGTTTCGATGCTGCTGTACTTTAGAAAAAAGAAGTGGCTGTAGTAACCCTTCACAGCCTGCCGAGGCGTAGTTCGCCGCTGCTGATTATTCAAATTTGCTCGGCTTCGCGGCTTACACCGCTATGCCGTAGCAGTCTTCATCCGCCGACAAGCAGCAAACGAAGACTGGAGGCGGGGGGATTCGAACCCCTGTCAGGCCGTTTTTGTAAGTCATTGATAATCAATGAATTACGATTTAACCCTCTACGGCTTCGGCGCTTAAATCATTCTCAGATTTACTCAATTTTCTCACTGTTTATCAGAATTTGGCTTTAAAATACTCCCGTATTACTCCCGAAAGAAAACTACATGACTTAAGTTGAATTCTCCTCCCTGACACCTTGTTTGTCGAATAGCAGTTGATTATCGAATCTTCCGACATTGTTTTCTGCGATGACATTAACGGCTGAAAAACATGATGATTTTGTCCGATTCCGGTGCGTATTGCGTGTAATTTATTCCTTGACAAGTAATACCGGAAAATGGTATAAATAAAATAAAGGGCTGTTTTTTTAAATTGATTGGAGTGAACATATGTTTCGCAAGCTTGCTTGGACGGGTGATGTTAATCATATAATGAGGAAAAATTCAGCAAATCAGCAAAAAAAGAGGGGAACAACGTTTTTAACGTCGGCCGTATTGCTGACGGTGCTAAGTCTGGCCCGGCCGGCGCTTAGTCAAGTTAATATTATTGGTTCGTGGCAGTCGGGCACATCTCATACAAAAGAATCCGGAACCAGCCGTGCTTTGATATTTATTGCCCACGCTGAACACTCAGCCGCTACCACCCTCACCGGCGTAACCTACGGCGGACAGGCAATGACGGGAATCACCGAAGAGGTAGTCGGAACAGGTTACCGGGCATACGTTATGGCGTACATACTCGACGAGGCTGGTATCAATGCTGCAACCAGCGGTACATTTGTTCCTGCCTGGAGCACAACACCAGAGAACGTCGCATATGCGAGCGTATTCCTTGAGTATGTTGACCAGACCAGCCCTATCGGAGATTTCGATGGTAATGGCTCGGCAAGCAGTACTCCGAATCCAATTACGACCGCTTCTTTATCTACGCAGTACGGGGATATGGTTATTGACGCTGCTACTTGTGGTAACACAGGCAACTATACGTTGCTCAACGGTTTTATAGAAGCTCTCGAACACGATATGGATTCGTCTGCCGGTACGGACGGATACAAATCGGCTACCGGTGCCGATGAAATGCCAAGCGCACAGCACAGCAACGTCAACCGTCAGGTGCTTATAGGTTTCGTGGTTCAGGCAGCACCACCCGACCCAAATAAGGCCACTAATCCAAACCCGGGCAACGGCGCAAGTAACGTTTCTGTTTCTGCCAGTTTGTCCTGGGATGCCCCTGCGGCATTTACGCCGACCAGTTATGACGTTTATTTCGGCACAAATTCCACTGCACACAGCAACCCTAAAAATACGGTTTATACGAACAGTTACGACCCGCCGGGCGACCTTGCGGAAGTGACGACTTATTACTGGGCAGTCGATTGCAATGATAACGGCACGATATACACCGGTGACCCGTGGAGTTTTACTACCGAAGGCGGTTATTGTGGCGACGGCACCTGCGACGCTGATGAAGACTGCTGGACCTGTGAGGCTGACTGCGGTGCCTGCGGTGACCCAATATGGGAAGCAGATGCAAGATGTTTTTTAGATGGGCCGCCAGGCGAATTTGATGATATATCTGTCAAAGACCCGACCATTGTGTATCACGGGGGTAAATGGCACCTCTTTTATACCGGACGTGACGTTGGTGTGGGCGGCAATTTTCGTATGGGATACGCTTCTGCAACCACCATACCGGAGCTAAATAACGCAACTCGTCATTATTTGAGCTCACTTAACGGCGGCTCCTATTTTTGTGCGCCGCAGGTCTTCTGGTTTGAAGAAAGAGGCTTGTGGTATTTGATTTACCAGAGCGGATTGGGGCCGACCTTTTCGACCAATACGGATATCAGCGACCCCGATGGATGGGCGGCTGGAATCTCTATGGGTTTTTCCGGTGGTGTTGTTGATTACTGGTGTATTTCTGACGGTTCTTACGTGTACTGCTTTTATTCGCCCCTGGGCACTACCATTCTGCGGCGCAGAACCACCGTTGCGGATTTCCCCTATAATTGGTCGGCAGAAACAACGGTTGCCACCGATACCTTTGAAGCGTCACACGTCTATAAAAATCTTGCGGACGGCCAGTATTATATGATGGTTGAAGATGTTACCAGGCACTTTGAATTGTGGACCGCAAGCGACCTTAATGGGACCTGGACAAAGCTTCAAGAGAATTGGGCGCATGGAGACCAGCTGGTAGACACAGCAGACCACTGGACAGACCAGGTTTCCCATGGAGAAATAATCCGTGCAGGAGTGGATGAAAGAATGGAAATCAGCAGTATAAATTGCTGTAAGATTCTGATCCAGGGAGTAGTGGATGGAAGTTATGGAGATTACGGTAACATCCCCTATGATCTTGGGATTATACGGCGGCAGTGTCCTGCGGGCCCGGGTGATTTAGACACTGATTGCGATATTGATTTTGAGGATTTTGCAGTTCTTGCCGGGCAGTGGCAACAGCCGCCTGGTGTGCCATCTGCGGACATCGCACCTCCTGGCGGTGATGGGATAGTTAATATGAATGACCTTGGCTTATTGGTGGGTAGTTGGCTTTGGGGAAAATAGTATTGGAAATGATTTATAATTCTTCTACAAAAAACTTTTGTGTTTAATTATATGCAGTTTCGCAGCTATCGCTACTACGCCGCGGCAGTTGTTCGTTCACTGACAAGCAGTGAACGCAGACTGGAGGCGGGGGGATTCGAACCCCCGTCCCGTGATGTTTCAAGACAAGCTTCTACATGCTTAGTCGCTTTATTGTTTTTCGCCTTACCAAGCGCCAAACGACAGGCTCCTGGCTCAGCTATTTCGGAATTAATCTTGCCCTGCCGGCCCGAACAACCGGCTGGGCCAGCCTGCTATCTGACGCCCTTTTCAGGCCCACAGGCAAAACCTGAAAGGACGGGCTACCTTAATTAGGCAGCCATTTGCAACTGATAGTTGCCAATTAATTGTCTGCCGGATGATTAGCCAGGCCAACCGGCGTCCTGGACATGCAACTTGCCTATCTGCCATCCGGTCGAAGCCGTTCGCCCCCGTATTAACTTTTCAATAATCTCATCCCTGCCACCGCCTGAAAAACCCCTTAGCTGCACTTATTATACCAACATCCGTGCCAAATCGCAACAGAACTTTGCCGAAATTGCCCACCTTCGCTAAAAGCTGCGGCGGGCACCGCCTTCTTAAAAACAGGATTTTGCGGATTACATCCGCCGAAGCCTTGGCGAAGGCGGATGCATTAATCTGAGCTTTTTCCTTTTGCGTAGGCCGCTACAACCTGCTGCTGCACATTGCCCGGCACAATCTCGTAATGGCCGAAGCTCATCGAATAGCTGCCGCGAC
>CAYLXD010000025.1:0-17656 GCA_964387515.1 uncultured Pirellulales bacterium
ATTTTTGATTTGGCTGAAGCGGTTGACCATATTATCAGATTTTCCGCGGCGGGGATTCGAGCCTGTGCCGGTGAAACGAAATGAGAAGACAATTACTTATAAAAGGTATGAAGGTTCTACAGCTAAAATACGGGTTGCTTGTGTTGTGCGTGGTGCTCCCGCTGCAAATAGCCGGTTGTGTCAGCAGTGAGCAATTTTATGAAGAGGCTCGTCTTTCCAGAACTGCTGCATACCAGCAGTGGAAGGATTCCAGACAGACACAGGAAGATTCCCAAACCCATATAAGCGGCCAGTTAAGCATGTCGGACTGTCTTAAGCTGGTGCTTACCAATAACAAGAGCCTCCAGCGGGTTGTTGAAGAAAGAGAGATTGCGCGCGGTGAAAGGCTGATATCTTATTCTGCTATTTTGCCGAGTGTCGATTTATCGGGTGATTATACCCGGCTTGATGAGGTCGCATCCATTGCCGGCTTTACGTTCGGCGATGTAGATAACTATTCGGCGGACCTTCGGGTAACTCAGCCGATTTTTGCCGGCGGCTCAATAATAGCCAAGCTGAATGCTGCGAAACTATTTTCACTGCTTACAGACCAATCTATTCGTGCGGTTACGCAGGACGTACTTTACTCCGCCCAGAAAGCCTACTATGACGTATTGCTGAATCAGCATCTGCTTCAAATAAGCGCCGATGCGGTGCGGTCCGCGGAGGCGCATCTTGGCAGTGTCAAACAGAAGCGTGAAGGGGGCGTGGCGTCCGATTTTGATGTACTGCGGGCTGAGGTGGAGCTGTCGAATTTCAAGGCGGAACACATACAAAATAAAAACGCAATCAATGTTTCTAAAGCTAATCTTCTTAAAATAATGGGCGTTTCCCAGGACAGTGATATCGTTCTGTCGGACGAGCTGGTATATCTGCCCTGGGATGTGAGTATGGAAAAGGCTGTCGAGGCGGCTTTCCAGAATCGGCCTGATTTGTTCGAACGCCAGTTCGATATAAAATGGCAGAAAGAACAGCTCAATATCGCGAGGAGTCGATGGTGGCCGAGTATTGACGGTTACTACTCGAACACCTGGGCAAAACCCGACCCTCACGACAGCAGAGCGATTGAGTGGGGCAGGGCCTGGCAGGCGGGTGTTGTTGCGACGCTGCCTGTATTTGACGGTTTTGCCCGTGAGGGGGCGATTATTCAGCAGAAAGCGAGATTTAAACAGGCCCAGATAGATTTAATTGACGCCGAAGAGACTACATTGTTTGAATTGACCAAGGCGCTGCTGAGCATTGAGGATTCGAAGGAGTTTGTGGAGTCTCAGCGGCTGAATCTTGCCAGGGCAGAAGAGGGGCTGCGACTTGCCGAGGTCGGTTACAGAGAAGGTATCAATACGCAGGTCGAGATGATAGATGCTCAGGCAGCTTTGACAAAGGCAAGGGCGTTTTATTATGAGGCTGTTTATACGCACCTGATTGCGAAACTGGACCTGCAAAAGGCGATGGGAACCCTCGTTGATTGATTATTGGAAATTAGTCGGATACGAAAATGAAAAACGAAAATTCGAAGTTAAAAGAGGCGGTCAAAAAGCTCGAGACGTTTTATTTCAAAAAATCGCCGTCGGGTGAGAAGCAGATAAACAAAACAGCTGTGTATTGGACGGTGGTGTCTGCGGTGGTTTTTTTGACTTTTTTCTTCGGCTATATTTACACAACCGGTGAAAAGCCCCCCGTTGAAAAGCGAATCGCCGTTGAGTTGGACGAGGTGCGAACCGGCTCGATAGAGGATACGGTCGAGCTGACCGGCTGGATAAAGGCGGAAAAAATTGCAGATATCAGGTCCAAGGTGGCAGGGCGGATAGAATCGTTACAGCTTGAAGCGGATAGTGGCGACCCTGTCGCAGTTGAAGAGGGTCTGGTGGTGAAAAAGGGGCAGCAGCTTGCGGTTATCGACCATGATGTTTACCTGGCACAACTTGAGGCCGCCAGGGCGGATGTAGAGGCGGGGAAGGTGGAGCTTGCCGATGCAGAACGAGAAGAGAAACGAATGGTCGGCTTGTATGAAGGCGGCTCGGCAACCGAGCAGGCGAAAGACAAGGCTGTTACCGCTGCCAAACTGGCGGTTGCACGGCTGGCACTGGCCAGAGCAAATCTTGAACTTGCTGAGGTAAACCTGCGTGAATCGAGGATTGTCTCTCCGATAGACGGGATAATCACAGCCAGATATATCGATGAGGGCAATTTAATCAATACGGGTGACCGAATCGTTACTGTGGCCAAGCTCGATACCGTAAAGGTGGTTGTCGCGGCTGCTGAAAGATACGGTTCAGTGGTTCGTGCCGGCACGCCTGTGAGGGTCGGGGTAGATGCCTTTGGTGGGAAGGTATTCGAGACAGAGGTGTATTCAGTTTATCCTGCTCTCGATGAACAAACACACACGGTTCAAGTTGAGATACGCATAAACAACAGTGAGCTGATGTTAAAGCCCGGGATGCTTGCCAGGGTGACTTTAATTATCCGGCGCAAAGACAATGTTGTGGTTGTCCCGCGGGATGTTGTCCTCGGCGGTAAGATAGATGAGCCATACGTCTATGTTGTGGAAAATGATGTGGCGTCTAAACGTCTGGTGAAGATAGGTATTATACAGGGTGATATGTGTGAAATAACCGAGGGGCTGCAAGCAGGTGAGATGCTTGTAGTAAACGGTATGAACTATCTGACCGACGGGTCGGCTGTCGAGGTGGTGCGAATAGAGGATATAAAATGAGACTTGCACAGCTTTCTGTGAATAGACCTGTAACCACTGCAATGATATTTATTGCGATGGTGGTTTTGGGCCTTATGTCGTTGTCCCTTCTGGGGCTGGACCTGATGCCGGATATAGAGATACCGGCAATTTCAGTGATGACATCATACGAGGGGGCCGGTCCTGAAGAGGTCGAGACATTGATAACTGAGCCAATCGAAGACAGTCTGAGCACAATCAGCGGTGTTGATGAGGTTATTTCTATCTCGAAGGAGGGTCTGTCGGCGGTTACGTTGAAATTTGAGTGGGGTCAGAAGATAGATGAGATGGCCAACGAGGTGCGTGATAAACTTAACCTGGCTGATGCACGGCTACCGGAAGAAGCTGAAAGTCCGGTTATCTTTAAGTTTGACCTTGCGATGGTGCCAATCGCAATCATATCGGTTACGGCTGAGGACAGTTACCCGGATTTACAGACAATAGTTGACGACCAGATAGTCGATCCGCTCAAACGAGTCAAGGGTGTTGCTGCGGCGACGCCGAGAGGCGGATTGGTTCGTCAAATTCGTGTTGATATCGACCGTGACCGGCTGGCGGCTCTGGATTTGTCGGTTGAACAGGTCAACTTGGCACTTGCTGCCGCCAACAAGAGTACCCCCGGCGGCAATATCAAGAGCGGCTACAAGGACTATCTGCTGCGGACACCGGAGGAATTTTCAGACCCTGAAGAAGTAGCTGAGGTCGTTATAGCTCGGCGCAACGGTATCGCCATAAAGCTCAAGGACGTTGCAGATGTAAGGGATTATTTTAAGGAGCGAACCTATGACGTGCGCGTGAACGGCAAAAAAGGAATGGCGGTATTTGTCCAGAAACAAAGCGGCGAAAACACGGTGGAAGTGGCCAGGCGAGTTGCTGCTGAGCTTGAGCAGATAAAGAAAAATTTACCGCCGGATGTTAAGCCGAAAATGGTAATGGATAATTCGGAGTTTATTCTGGCTTCTGTCCGTAATCTGCGCAGCACGGTTTTATGGGCCGGTTTTTTTGTTTTTATAGTGATTCTGTTTTTTATGCGTGACCTGCGTGCGAGTATTATAGTTGCAACTGCAATTCCGACTTCGTTGATAATTACGTTTTTGCTGATGTGGCTGGCGGGCTATACGATTAACACCGACTCACTCGCAAGCCTGGCGGTTGCAGTCGGTCTTGTGGTAGACAATGCAATAGTGGTTGTCGATAACATTCACCGCCACCGTCAGAGGGGGCAAAGGGCTAAAGAAGGCGCCGTTTTTGGCGCGAATGAGGTTGGCGTTGCTGTGGTAGCTTCGACCCTGACAACCGTTTCGATTTTTGCACCTATTATTTTTGTCGGAGGTATTACCGCGATTATATTCGGTCAGTTTGCAGCGATTGTTTCAATGGCTCTGGTTGCCTCGCTGTTTACCGCTCTTATGCTTGTGCCGATGTTGTGTTCGAGATTTCTCAAGGTCCGTAGTGCAAGCTCACGGATACCGGTGCTGGATGTATTTTACAAGTGGGGTGAGAGATTTCTGACCGGGACAGAACAGCTATATATCAGGTTTCTGAACTGGTCATTGGGGAACCGTAAGACGGTTTTTATCTCCTGTATAGTATTGTTTGTCTGGAGCATCGGCCTTGTGAATTTCATTGGGACGGAGTTTTTCCCACAGCAGGACCAAAATCGGCTGATGGCTTATTATGAACTTCCGGTTGGTTCACGTTATGAGCGTACCGGTATGGTGGCGCAACAATTGCAGAGTATCGTTGAAAATAATGTTCCTGAGAGACGCGACAGCTTTATCCGCTGGGGGGTTTACGGCTCTGCGGAGGGCGGGCAGTTTGCGATGCAGGAGGAAAGTCATAAGGGCATTTTGTTCATCAGCCTAAAACCCAAGTCGCAGCGCAACGTTTCTCCCAATGAGCTGATAGCCAGGCTGCGTAAAATCACAGCTAAGGTACCGGGGATAACTATTCGTTACAGTGCCGAAGACCCGCTGGAGGCACTGATTTTCGGAACCGGCGGTCAACTTGCCGTCGAGCTTTACGGTCACGATATGGATGATGCGAGGAGCTATGCCCAGGCGGTCAAGTCCGCGATGGAGAGCGTCGAGGGTGTATACGATGCCGAAATCAGCAGAGAAGAAGAAAAACCTGAGCTTAAAGTGGTGATTGACCGAGAAAAGGCATCGAAACTGGGTCTTGATGTGCAAACTGTAGGCGAAACGATAGAGACGTATTTTGCCGGCCGTACCGCCACGAAGTATCGTGAAAGAGGTAATGAATACGATGTTGAGGTCAGATTACAGCCCGGAGACCGTGACAGAATTGAGGATTTGCGGGATGTGTTGATTAGTACACCGGCCGGCGGTGTGGTCAGCCTGGACAATATTGCCAGGATAGAGCAGGGGGTTGGGCCGACGATAATCGAGCGTAAGGACCAGTCGCGGTATATAACGGTTTCGGCGCGGGTCAGCGGCAAAGACCTCGGTACCGCGGTAAGAGATGTCAGGAAGGTTATAGATAAGATTCCGGCGCCGCCTGGTTTTAGCTATAAATTTGCCGGTGCTGAAAAAGAAAGAAGTGAGGCATTCAGGCTATTGGTTGTGGCGGTCGGCCTGGGGATGGTGCTGGTGTACATGGTTATGGCTTCACAGTTTGAGTCGTTACGCGACCCGTTTATTATATTTCTTTCAGTTCCGTTCGGCGTAGTGGGTGTAATAATTGCCCTGGCACTTACGGGCCAGGCGATGAACGTTGTTAGTTTTATCGCGTTGGTTATGCTGGTTGGCGTCGTCGTCAATAACGGGATTGTTCTCATCAGCTACATCGGCATACTCAGGCGGCGAGGACTGGACGTGCATTCGGCGGTTTTAGAGGGAGGTCGCAGCAGATTGCGGCCCGTTCTTAGCACCACACTTACCACGGTTCTGGCGCTGATACCGCTTGCTCTGTCGAGAGGTGAAGGTTCAGAAATTTGGGTTCCGTTTGCGGTGACGATAATCGGCGGCCTGCTTGTCGGGACGGTTATTACGCTGGTCCTGATGCCGACTCTTTACAGCGTATTTGAAGGCTATAAAAATACTTTGACAAAAGGATGATTATGAAGGCTGTGTTGATTATGCACAATGTGGCAATAAGTGAAGAAGTTAACGAGGCCCTCGAGGCTATTGGGATTAGTTGTTACACGAAATTCCCCAATACGCTGGGAAAGGGCCAGCTTAGTGAACCACATTTGAATACTGATGTTTGGCCGGAGACAAATTGCGGCACTTTCATTGTTGCAGAAGCAGACAAATGCGACCAGGTGATGGAGAAGGTCCGGCAAATGCGAGAAAAATTGGGCCCGCAAGGAATCAAGGCGTTTATGTGGCAGATTGATGATGTTACATAATTGGCGTCAGGACGGTGGTTTTTGGATTTGTAAGTTCTTTGTAAGCTGGGTGTTAGACAATTACGCCTGCGCTGGGGGCGGGTAAAATTTTTGTGCATTTCGAAGATTTTTCTGGCCAAAGCATCTGTAAAAGCGGATAATAGTTCCGGATTGCCCTGGGGCAGTCATTAGGGGTGAGAAGTATGGCGACTGCTGCGCATTACAAGCCGAACGTTGAAATTGTTTCCGACGCCGAGCGCCTCGCCTGTCGAAGTGTCGAGCTTTTTGTTGCCGATGCGGAAAAGGCAATAAGAGCAAAGAACGCGTTTTATGTTGCTATTTCGGGCGGCAACACACCGCGGCGTTTCTTTGAGCTTCTCGGTGAGCTGCCGAGCGCCAAGGCTCTTGCATGGGAGAAGGTACAATTATTCTGGGTTGATGAGCGGTTGGTTGAGCCGGATTCACCGTGGAGCAACTATAGGCTGGCTGCCGATACCTTCCTGTCCAGGGTCGGCATTCCGAAAGAGAATGTTCACCGGGTCCCCACGGAGCGCAGTGACTTTGAAAGTGCCGCCAGGCGGTATGAGGAAACCATTCGGACGGTTTTTGGCTTGTCAGAAAATCAGATGCCGGAATTTGATTTGATTTTTCTTGGTATGGGGGCTGAGGGCCACACCGGCTCGCTGTTTCCCAATACTTACGCGCCTTTTGATACGGATGATTTGGCGTGCGTTGTTTATATGTTGGATGAAAAGTACAACCGGATAACTTTGACACATCCGGTTTTGTGCGCAGCTTCTCATCTGGCGGTGCTGGTATCGGGGGCGGAAAAGGCCGGCATTTTGAAAGAGGTCCTGAGCAGCGAGCCGGATGAGGTGCGGTATCCCATTCACAGCCTCTGGCCCATTCTCGATAAGGTTACCTGGCTGACCGATACACAGGCGGCAAAACTGCTGTAGTTTACTCAGGGATGGTTAGTCTCATGCCCGGTACGAGGGTGTTTGCGTCTTTGAGGCGAGAGCGGTTGGCATCAAAGATTTTTTGCCATTTATCTGCAGAGCCGTAGTATTTGTATGCGATGCTGGAGAGGGTCTGGCCTTTTTCTACGATGTGGATTTTCACAGTCGGCACGGCGTTTGATTCTGTGGTGTGTGTTTGTTCGGGTGCTGAAAAGTCCGGCGCGATGGTTTTTTCAGGCTGAGTGTCGGGGGCTGGTTCAGCGGGACGGTGAGCTCCGGGTAAGACCTGCTGCTTGGCCTGGGGCTTGTAAGGTGCCGGCGGGTTTTGTATTTGCGCTGACTGTGTGGAGTCGGCCTGCAGCATTCTTGCTTTTGTACTGAGAGACGGTCGCGTGGCAAGCCATAGTGCGGCGACGGCTATCAAAACCACACCCAGAAGCATACCTATTTTCAAGTCCTTCTGCATTTTGGAGCTTTCATAAAGCTGTTGTCTATTTGGCTTTTGTATCGGCGGCCTTGGTTCCGAGCAGCAGGATAGGCGCGGCTATGGCGATGGATGAGTAGGTGCCTATGATGATGCCGAAGCCGATTGCAAAGGTGAAACCCCGCAGTGCCGAGCCACCAAAAATGTACATAACCAGCACAACTATAAAAGTCGTAAACGAAGTTAAGATTGTTCTGGACATAGTCTGGTTAATACTGTTGGTGATTGTCTGCGGGATAAGCTGAGCCCTGTGGCGATTTTCGCGGATACGGTCAAAAACAACGATTGTATCATTGAGCGAATAGCCGATGAGCGTCAGAAAAGCAGCTATCATTACCAGATTGATTTTGAAATCTCCTATCAGGAGTTTTTCTCCGATTGGGCTCGCTGCGATGTAGGTGCAGGCAGTAACTGCGCCGAGTGTAATGCATACATCGTGTATGAGCGCCACAATTGCGGCGATGCCGTAACGCAGATTTCCGAATCGAATCCAGATATAGGCGACAATCGCGAGCAGCGACAGAACGATTGCAATCATCGCTCGTGTTTTTGCTTCTGCGCCGATGGAGGGGTTTATCTGTGTTACGCGGGGCAGAGAGGTCTCGAGCCTTGCTGCGGCAACGACCTTTGTGGTTTCGTTTTCGACAAACCGCATCCATTCTTCCTCGGTCAGCTTGCGAAATCCCGCCTGTGGCTCGACGCTGACATAAACAAAGGATTTTACCGGCAGGTTCGGCTCGAGGATTGGTGTCAGGTTGGCATTTAGGATTTCGTAGCTGTACCAGGCGAGGTTTTGCGTATCTGGTTTGAATCGCAGGTCTTTGATTCTTCGGTCGATTTGCTCTGGGCTTTCGACTTTTTCAATTTCACAGGTGATTTTGACCCCGCCGATAAACTCCACGAGTTCAGGGTAAGAATCTATAATTTCGCCAGTAAGCTTTTCAACGGCGGTTATTTTTGGCTGAAGGTTCTGCTGGATTTGCAGCTCATCGGCAAAGGCACTTAATATCGCGTTATTAACGACTTCGCCGACCTGAGGCTGCGAAATATTCGCGTCGGGGAAGGCATTTTCGAGCAGCTCTTTTACGACGGATTTGTTTAGCTGACTTGTTGTTATGACAAACACTGCCGGGTTTGCCCCGGTTTTTGGGGTCACGACAAGGTCGTTTAGTTTGCCACCAAATTTGTCCTCGGTTTCTTTGATAGTTGCGGTGATACTTTCGGTCGTGTTGCGGTCGGCTGCTGCTGCGAAGGTAACGGTAGCGGTGGTCTTGTTCGTTTCAGTAGTGTTGATTTCGTATGCTCTGCCGGTTTTTCCGATGCTGTAGACGTTTGCCGCTGCCAAAGCGGGATTTGCCAAGCCGGCTGCGACGGCGTAAATTCTGTCCTCGACCTGGCGACGGGTAAGCTGCACATCGTCCTTTAGATTGATTTGAACGCTGGTTCCGCCCGTAAATTCGATGTCGTACTTATTGTTCTTTGAATCATCCCTTGTGAAGAATACAAACAGGCCGGCTACGATGAGCAGTACCGAGACGGTGCAGAAAATGGGTCTGGCCTTCATCCAGTTTATTTTCGGCTCGTGTATCAGGCGGAGCATAAATAAGTGGCTTTTTATAATTCGCTTTGTCAAAAGGATGTTGAAGACCACGCGTGTTACAAACAGGGCGGTGAACATACTTGAGATGATTCCGAGCATAAGGACAATAGCAAACCCCTTTATCTCTTCGGAAGCGACCCAGTAAAGAATCGCGGCAGTGATGAAAGTGGTGAGGTTGGCGTCGAAGATAGCTCTGAAGGCCTTCTGGTAGCCGTTCTTTACGGCGATGGCGAGCGAAGAACCTCGAATTTGTTCTTCGCGGATTCTTTCAAAGATAAGGACGTTTGCGTCGACGCTCATACCAATCGTCAGTATGATGCCGGCAATTCCCGGCAGGGTAAAGGTTGCCCGCAGCAGAGCCATTATGGCCAGGACAAAGAGCATATTAAGAACAAGTGCTATATCGGCGATTGAGCCGGCCAGTGTGTAGTAGACCAGCATTGTCAGTGCCACCAGAACAAAACCGATTATAGCGGCTTTTATACCCTGGTCGCGGTTGTCGGCGCCGATAGACGGCCCGATTGTCTTAACGGAGATGGGCGGTTCTATCAATCTGGCCGGCAGTGACCCTGCGTTTAATTTATTAACCATATCTTCAACTTCTGTCTGGGTGAAGCTGCCGGTTATCTGGCCACGGGTCGATATTCTTGAGCGAATGTTGGGTGCCGATATTGCGATACCGTCGAGCAGGATACATAAAGGGCGGTTGATATTCTTTCCGGTAACGTTGTAAAAAAGATTTCCTCCTCTTTCATTCAGGACAAAGTCGATAGCCCTTCGGCCGGTCTGATACTCTGTGCCTGGTCTGGCCTTTTCGAGCTTCCATTGTTGTTCGCTGGTGCTGCGCAGCAGAACTTCGTTTTCTTTGTTGCTGGCCAGGACGTAATATTTGTCGCCGAACGGTGCGACAACCGCGTCGGTTGTCTTCCATTCGTTGATGTTTTCTATCTCGCACCATACGTATTTATCATCCGAGGCGTATTTTGGTCCTTTTATTTTAAGGGCATCGACATATCGGTTCAGCTCATCGATATCCAGCTCGGGATTTGTCTGCGGGTCGGTGGTCGGCAGGATTCTAAACTCGAGTATGCCGGCACCTTTCAGCATTCGCTGCAGATCGGCGGGGTCGTCCAGCCTGCCCTGGAACGGCCGATACTCTTCAAAGGCCGTGACTACATTGTCTATCTTTTCCGCTCTGTCCGGGAACTGAGTTTTAAGCTCGTCGATGGCATAGCTGCGTTTGAGTGTTTTTGCCGGCATTGCGAGGATGGATGTTACGCGGTCTTCGGTGAGGTTTAGTTTGTCAAGCTGTCTTTTCGCATTTTCGTACAGGATGTTTTTGCCGGTTTCGGGGTCGGTCAGTTCGTCAATAACTTTGGCCCATTCGGCGTAGGTCTGCATGTACTCGGTCATCGTATCGAGGTGTTTATTGGAGCCGAGAAACTCTCGTAGTGTCTCAGTCAGTTGCTGCTCGTTCAGTCTGGCCCAGCGGCTTCTGTTTTGCAATATCCGGTCGAGGTCAAGGCCGGCTGCGGAGAGCTTATCTTCTGTGCTTTTTAGTTTTGAGGCGAGGTTTTCACTCGTATTTCGCAGGTTTTTGTGCTCATCGTAGGCAGCGGCAAGGGCCTCAAGAATCGCCATTCTGTCGGCCGAATTCTTCGCGAAGTTCTCGAAGGCTTTTGTTCGCTCTTCGGCGGGCCTGTCAAGGCAGCGCAAAATTACCGCGGGGTTTATATTCTGCTCCAGCAGTTCACTCATGGCTTTTTCGTACTTGCGGCGTTTTTCCCGGGCCTGGGCGCTTGCCAGTGGCATTTGTATTTCGAAGCGGGTATTTCCCTGCGGTCTCCATATGAGATTCTGGATGTTGGCGGGGTCTATTCGCCTTCGCAGAACAGTTATCATATTCTGGGCCAGGTCTGCCTTTTCGTACTCGGCCAGGCCTTGGGTGTCAATTTCATAGATGAGACTTGTGCCTCCTGCCAGGTCTATACCCGGTTTCAGGGTTTTGGCCGGCGGATATAAGGTCCAGGCCGCTACAAGTATCAAAACAATAATTAAAACGACTTTCGGTGCCAGATTTTTGCCCATAACTTCCTCATATGCGTAGTTAAATGGTAATCCGCCTTCGCCGAGGCTACGGCGGACAGGTTGGTTAAATGGTTAAATAATCACCAGTTACCAATCACGATTTATCTTTCGTCAAATTCTTTCCAATTGCTGAAGAGGCGATTTTTATTTTTGTATTATTTGACTCATCGACTTTGAGTGTAATCTCGTCATCCTTGATATCGACAACGGTTCCGATGATGCCGCCGATTGTCCGAACCTTATCGTTTTTCTGCAGGGACTGGACCATTTGCTTGTGCTGCTGTTGTTTTTTTCGGGGCCCTCTGAAGATGAGGAGGTAAAACACGACGAGCATCAGGCCAAACAAAATCATAGGGGAGATTAAAGGCTTTTGTGCTGGTGCCGGTCCCACAGGGGCGTTTGCATCAGAGGTCATGGTTGTGGTTTCCTCAGCCGTTACGGGCTCTGAGGTAATGGCCGGAGGGGTTTGTTCGGATGCCTGAGCCAGTACGCCTGTTAGAAGCGTATCTTTCGATATCCATATATTGTTCATTTTACGTTCCCTTCAAAATTGAATTTTAGTTGTTCGTAAGATGTTAAATAATTGGGAATCAATAATCAATAATCATTTTCTCAGTTGCTCAGATGCCCAATCGGCAAATTCACTTCTCTGTATTTTTTGCCTTATTTCGGCCATTAGTCTCTGGTAGAAGGTCAAATTATGCAGAGAAACCAGAATGGGGCCAAGCATTTCCCCGATATTAAAGAAATGTCTCAAAGCGGCCATAGTGAAATTTGTACAGCAATAGCACCGGCATCGCGGCTCGATTGGCTTCGGGTCGTTCACATACGCGCTGTTCCTCAGGCGTATGGGTCCATTTTTGGTAAAAGCAAGGGCATTTCTGCCGTTTCTTGTCGGCAGGACGCAGTCAAACATATCGACGCCGGCGGCCACTGCGGCGATGATGTCGGCCGGCGTGCCGACACCCATCAGATAGCGGGGCCTGTCCGGCGGCAAAAGGGCGGTTGTATGAGCAACTGTTCTTACCATATTCTCGTGGCCTTCGCCGACGCTTAATCCGCCTAAGCAATAGCCATCGAAATCCAGCTTGACGAGCTGCGATGCGCAGTGCGTGCGGAGGCTCAGGTCTGTCGAGCCCTGGACAATGGCAAAGAGCATCTGGCCGGGGTTGGCGTGGGCCTGTTTGCACTGCCGGGCCCAGCGGATGGTTCTTTCAACAGCTTTTTTCAGCAGCGGCTGGTCAGAAGGGAATGGTGTACACTGGTCGAAACAGGTGATTATGTCGGCGCCGAGCCGATTTTGGATTTCTGTTGCGGTTTGGGCGCTGAGGTATATCTTTGCCCCATCCACATGGCTTGTAAACTCGACACCATTATCATCGACCTTAACCAGAGAGCCGAGGTTTTGATTTTGTGAGACGCGTCCTGGGCGCCCGGCCAAAGAGAAGATTTGAAAACCTCCGCTGTCGGTAAGTATCGGGCCGTTCCAGGCCATGAATTTATGCAGTCCGCCCGACTTTTCGACCGCTTCTGGTCCCGGACGCAACAGCAAATGATAGGTGTTGGCCAGTACAGTATCCGTGCCGGTTTGTTTCAACTGCTCGGGCGTGATGCCTTTTACCGCGCCGGCGGTTGCGACGGGCATAAAGACCGGGGTCTCGACCCTGCCGTGCGGCGTTGTCAACACGCCTCGCCGGGCTGCGGAATGGGAGTCAGAACAGAGAACTTCAAAGTTAGTCATTTTACAATTCTCGGTTTACTACCGGTTCGTTATTGTTCGGTTCGTCAGTAATCGATAGTCAATAATCTTGAGCCGGGGTAATAATACGAAAGGATTTGGCGGGCAGTTGCGCCCCTTCTTGCCATAGCCTGTGCGCCGCACTGGCACATTCCGACGCCGTGTCCCCAGCCCCTGCCGGACAGAAAGGCCCATTCGTCGCCCAGATTTGCTATCTGGCAGATAGTGCTTTTGAGCTTGCGTCCGGTCGGGTCGATTGTCAGCCGAAAGTCCTCGGCCCGCAGCAGGTCGCTTTTGCCCTTAGAGCCGAGGAGCTTTACCATCGTCAATCGCGAAAAGCCTTCATAGTCACTTTGCCTGGCGGCTGTGATGTCTTTGATTTCACCGAGCCGCTTTAGTTTCGGATATCTCCGCAATAGTTCCGCTGAGACGTAAGCCTTATCGAATTGTTGCATAGGCCAGAAGAACTGGGTTGGTTTGGCTACATCGCTGCAGTAAGGGCAGGGGACACCGGTCAGCGGCTCAAACGAATCGCCGAATACATGTTTGCTGTTTTCGGTATGGCCGCCACAGGTTGAACTGTAATACGTGGGGAAGATATCTTCGGTGCCGTCGGGTTGACTGCAGATTAGTACCTGGCCGTATGTGTGTTCGATGGCCTTCCAGACCTGTGCTGATTCTGCGCTGACACCGAGATACAACTGATTGGCTGTCGTTTGTTGAAGGTCCCATCTGCGCTTTGTGCCAAAGTGTCTTTTGATGTACAGACAATAAGTTCTTGCGGCGATTGCCTGGGCCTCGAGGGCCGCCGGTTCCCAGTAAGAGGGCATTTCAGCGCCTACTACGCCGGCTAAATACGCCTCGATGGGGACGAGGTTTACGGCGGTCAGAGAATCACCGTCGGGATTTATTATAAGCTGCAGTTTACCTCGATAGTCACTTTCGTTGATGTTGAAGACGTGAGGGTAGTCGGGCAGAATGATTACCGAGTCGGCTTCATATGCCCGGTCGGCAATTGTTATCATGCCAGCGGAGGCGGCTGCATCTATGGGCAGGTTGGGCTGATCGAAATGGGTCAGCGGAGTTTGTGTTCGGCCGTCCAGTACAGTGAGGCAGCAGGGCGTTTTCAAGGTGCAGGCCTTTATGTTTTCGAAGAGCAAGACCCTCACCCAGAACTGCTGGTCGACGTCCATTTGCGGGGTCGGTCGAACCAGTTGCCTTTCCGCACAGCCAAGAAGTGCTGTCAGCAGGAGAAAAATCGCCGCTCCCAAACAGCACCTTTGGCGCAGCTTTGAGGCACTGTTTTTGATTCCTTCGACTCCCTCGACTCTGCTCAGTATAAGCATGCTCGGGACAAGTATGCCTGCAAGATGTTTTGATTTTAGATTTCTGATTTTTAATCCAGGGTTCGCAGAGACAATCCGAGGTTGCTTAAGGTTTTTTTGATTTCATTTAAGCTTGTCACTCCGAAGTTTTTAACGCCGAGAAGCTCCGCTTCCGTTTTGTGTGTCAAATCGCCGATAGTGCGGATTTTTAGCTTCTGCAGACATTTTCGTGAGCGTACGGAAAGCTGAAGGTCGTCTACAGGATTGCTGAGGAGCCCTCTGTTTTCATTCTCCCCGGCATCAGCGGCGTCAAGAGCTTCTGTGGGGGACTGCTCACTTTCCTCCAGGGCCATGCCGAGGCGCAGGCTTTTTGAGTCGAGTATTATCTTGATTTCTCTAAGAGATGTTTCACCGAAGTTTTTGTACGACAGGAGCTCCGCCTCGGTTATGTTCAGGAGGTCACCGACGGTTTCAATTTTCATTTTTCTGAGGCAGTTTCTGCTCCGGACCGAAAGCTCAAAATCGGAGATAGGCATTTCAAGAATTTGCGTCCTGTGGGTTTTCTTCTTTTCCTTTTCCTCATCGTAGTACATAGTCTTGGAGCTTTCGATGTCCTTTTTGAAAAGGGCCGCTCTCTGATGGTTTGGATGGGATTCGAGCACCTTGTCAATACATTTGGATGCCTTGTTAAACTCACCCATATCTTCATAAAGCACAGCCAGATTTATCAGGGCATTTACATAAACGGGCGCGGTCGAGACTATCTGTTTGTAATAGTCGATGGCGGCTTCTTCATTGCCGTGAAGGTCGCAGCGATAGGCCAGGTGGAAAAGAGCTTTTTGGTGGTCTGGGAATAGCTCCAGGGCGACCTTGTAATTTTCCATTGCCTCGTCGTAGAGCCCCTGGGCTTCCTGAAGCCGGGCATGCTGATAATGATATTCAGCGTTTACATTTTGGAAGTTTGCGCAGTTTTTTAGCTCCTTTTCTGCGGCGTCGAGGTTTGAAGCGTAACGATAAGTTGCAGCCTTTTCCAGCATTACGCTTAAAGGGTCAGCCTCGTACTTGAGGCTGGTCTGCAGGTTTTCAACAGCCTGCTCGAATTGGCCCAGTCGGCGAAGTGCGAAAGCTAAGTAAATGTATTTTTCCTTACAGTCATTTGCTTTTTGCAGTTTTTCAACTGCTTTGTCATTTTCCCCGATGATAAAAAGGCCTATTCCGGTCGCCAGGACGGCCTGGGCACTGGTTTTGGACATATTTGCCTTTACCTGTTCGCTGAAAGCAATTGTATTACTTTCACTGGAATGAACGAACTCGGAAAGTTTGCGGATACCGTCCATAGACGGCAGCTCATCTGCAAACAGGTCGATTTCACAGCCTGCAACTGGTTTCATAATGGCTTTGCTCCCCTGATAATTTAGATTAGCATATAAACTTTTTTGTCCGTTCCAATCGGCTACTGTCACCTCGACGGGGGTATTATAAAAGCTGAGGCAGGATTTGCAATACCTATTTTAGTTTGCCTTTATGTGGCCAACAGCAGGGTCAGAGTCATGTATATGGCAACGCTTATCGAGTCATTTGCGGTGGTAACCAGTGGGCCGGAACTTATAGCCGGGTCTATGCCGATTCGGCGGAAAAGAAAGGGCAGAAATAACCCGAGCGTTGTGGCAACCATAATCGCCGAGAACATTCCAATCCCGAATGCAAGTACGAATCGGAGGTGCTCAACAAAGTCGGTATTTGAAGGGTTGCCGAGCAGCCCCGGCAAAAACGCACGGATGAGCGAGCCTATTATTCCACAGCTTATCCCTACTAAAAGAGCGATTCGTGCTTCACGTGTAAAGACCTGGCTTAGTTTAAGGGCGGCAAGGTGGCCGGTTGCGAGCCCCGAGACTACTATAGCGGAAGTTTGAAGCCCCGCGTTGCCACTGATAGCTGCTATCATCGGTACAAAGGCGACCGCCGGGACATAAACCAGCGGGTTATGGTTCTTGAAAAACATCATAACCAAAGCGGTAACTGCTGTCCCAATCAGACACGGCAGCAGCCACGTCATTCGGACGCGAGCGGCGTGGAGGACCGATACTTTGTCCAGCTCGTCGGCGTCGGTGCCGGCCATCGCATATATATCTTCCGCCGCTTCTTCTTCCGCAACCTCGATGATACGGTTGGCTGTGATTCGGCCGATGAGTTTGTGGTTCTTGTTGAGCACCGGCACGACAATCAGGTCGTTCTTGCGGAATGTGTTTCGAACCTCTTCCTGGTCGGCGTCGGCGGTGACGTAAATGGTGTTTGGGTCTACGAGGCTGCTTATCCTCGTGTTTGCCGGGCTGGTCAGCAGCAGGCGGATACGAACGTCGCCGAGGAACTTGCCGGCTCTGTCGACTACATACACTGAAAAGAAATCCTCGTCAATTTCAACGGCTCGTATTTTATCGACAGCTTCCGTGACGGTTGCATCTTCCGGAACACTTATAACAACAGGGTCCATAATACCGCCCGCTGAGTCCTCAGAGTATTTCATCAGGTCTTTGATTTTCGCGGATTCTTCAGGGGCAATGCGTTCGAGGACTTTGGGAATTTGCTCTTCGGGCAATTCTGCAAGCAAATCGGCGGCGTCGTCGGGGTCCAACTGGGAGACAAGGCTGCTCAATTCCTCGGCTCCGAGAAGTTCGAACAGCTCTGCTCTTGTGGCTTCGTCAACTTTTTCCAGTACCTCGGCCGAGAACTCCTTATTCAGGACGTCAAAAATGACACGCCTTTGCTCGTTGTCGAGAAGTTCGACCACCTCGGCGATGTTGCTGCTGCGGTGCCTGTTGAGCAGTGAACTTAAGTCCTGGGTCCGGCCTGCCTCAAGCAGGGCCTCAACTTGCCGCAATAATTGTTTTTGTTTTTGTGCCATTGACGTATGCGAGTCCGATTGAGAGTCAAAGTTATCTGACTGTGGGGTAAGATAAAGCAATTTTTTCCATAAGGCAATTATTTTCTATCCTGATTTACGCCGGAAAAGCCAGTCTCTGCAGGGCTGACTTTAAATCAAAGAGAAAATATTTTGAATGTTCTGCGATTTTGCCTTAAAATGACGTACGAAGATGTCCGATGCTACTATTCTGTGGAGTAGCGCTTCGCTACATAGCACGAGAGATTTTAGAAAGGACCGCAGATACGGATTTTCATCGGGGATTATGCGATGAGGAGTTTTATTTGGAGCGGCTTCGGGGTTCTTGTGGCATTGGTATGTCTTTGCGGCGCTGCGCCTGAGCCGGCTGTCGTGCCGGGGCCGGATGTCTGGACGGTTGACGTCAGGTTTGAACATCCGGAGCAAATTATGTTCAGGGCAGGT
>CAYLXD010000026.1:0-17295 GCA_964387515.1 uncultured Pirellulales bacterium
AAAAACTGGCTGACTTCAAAAAAGCTCAGGCTAAAAAGACAATCGAAAAGGACTCTGCTCTGCCTTGAATTTAGAACTGGAAATATCCAGAATTAGAAAAAAATCAGAAAAATCGGGGGTTAATCTTGGGGCATACCATTAGTTTTTGGGCTTAAAATAGGGGCGAGGTGTTAAGCTGCAGCGATTAGGCAAGACAGGCGAGGCAAAATTTCGCATCAAATGCGCAAGTTGGTCAAAAAAATTGGTAAAAATTGTAAGAAATTTGCAAAAATTCGTAAAAATTTCAAAAAATTGGCAAAAATTGCAAGAAATTGGTACGTTTTGGACAGCGATTGAAGTACCCCCTTGCGCGAATTTGCGCGCAGAAAATACGGAGCATTTTTAGTCCATAGTTCGTAGTTCATTGCTCATTGTTGATACTCAATAGTGGATGGTTTTCAGTCAATCGTGGGCATCGCCTTGTTTTCTATAATAGGTTCTGATTTTGGATTGTATTGTGGGTAGGAAAATGGTATAATTTTGATTTGTTCAACATGTGCTTTTACTGCTTCTAAGTGCTTTTTAGCTTAGAAATCATGGAGTGACGAAGGTGAGAGGAATATCCTTTCACTCGAGTATTAATTATAGAGGCATTTATTACAAGTAATCCTGCTGCCAAAGGAAAGTTGATATGAGAAGGCAAATTCTACGGATAGTGGTATTATCTCTTGTGATGATAACAGCCTCATTTGCTAGCACGGTAGATCCCGTGGCAAGTTATACAGGAGTATTTAATGGTGCCAGCGGCCATGACCGAATGGCTCAGGAATTTGAAATCTCAATTCCTGGCCAATTGGACTCTATTACCATCTACGGTTGTTGCTACTTGGGCCCGGGTACGTTCGTGTGGGTGCTTCGGGATGCAACTGACCTTGCAGGAACAAATATCGATTCCCTTCCAATAATTGCCACAGGTTCCGGCAATTTCCCTTCGGGCGGTTCTTATGAGAACCCGCTTGAGATCGAACTTTTTTCCGTCCTCGGCCTTAACGTTTCAGAAGGAGACCGTCTCCTGCTGGAGGTCCAGCAACAAACAGCACAGTTTTACTGGTTTTCCGGATGGGGCAGTCTTCCCGGCGAGCATTTTGACTGGGATTCTCAGCAAGGTTGGCATTATGCGGCCGTGCAGGGCCGTGAGCGGTCACGCGAAGTGTTTATCATTCCTGAACCACGCCCGGACCTTATTGTTAGTTCTTTAACCATAGACAAAAATCCCATCATGCAGCCGAGAGGTGCAACAATCAGTTGTGCTATCAAGAATCAGGGTGATATTGGGGCGGCAAATTTCCGGTTGAGAATCATGTTGTCAGATGATACTATTTACGACGATCCCGGTGATACATACGTTGCCGGCAGACAAATAACCGTTAACCTGGGGCCGGGAGCGACAAAGACAGAGGAATTCAACTTCAATTCGGAAGATTATTCTACAGGGGCTTTTTATCTTGTAGCTAAAGTAGACGCATTCGAAATTATTCCTGAGTCATCTGAAAATAATAACACCAAAGCAAGCGATCCTGTTGCTATTATACCGTTTACACCACACACCATACAAGGATACGTAAAATACTCAACTGGACAAGGCTTCGGCGGTGTGCAGGTAAATCTTACCGGCGATGAAGCTCAGACAGATGTTACACAAAATGATGGATGGTACAATTTTGATGCGCTTGCTGATGGTAACTTTACTGTCACAGCAGTAGAGTCGGGCTGCACATTTACTAACAACCCACAAACTGCAATTGTTTCAGGTGTTGACGTTTGGCTGTTAGATATGATAGCAAATTGTGTTCCGGAGGAAACAATCAGTAAGCCAGGTGCACCAAGCGGCGAGACAAGCCCTGTGGAGAATAACAGCTACACATACACAACTTCTGGTGCTACAAGTAGCTTAGGCCATACAGTCGAATATCAGTTTGATTGGGACGATGGGTCATTTTCGGGCTGGTCTACGTCGGCAAGTGCGAACCATGCATGGACTTCAATAGGCGAGCGAGCAGTAACAGTAACAGCCCGTTGTCAGATACATACTGATAAAACCAATATCAGCGACCCATTGGTAGTAACTGTCGTGGCGGATGAACCGCCACCCCCAGCTAAACTACGGCTGATTATTGATACCGATCCTGCAGTTGGTGATAGCGATCCCGACGATGGTACAGCACTAATTTATGCTTTAAGGTCGTCTGATTTGTGTACGGTGGAAGGGATTACTTATGGATTTGGAAATTTCGGTAATCAAATCGAAGATGTGGATGGGAGGCGTGGTACAGGCCGAATGCTTGATTACTATCAATTACAAATCAATAAGGTTTTAGAGGTACTTACCGAAGCGAAAGTTATTATTGATAGTTATCCGCCTGTGGTTCGAGGTCATGAAATGAACGATGTTTGGGATAACAATGATTTACATTTATCAAATTCTGCGACAAACTTCATTACTGATATGGTCAAGAATAACCCCAATGAGATAACAATTGTTGCGCTTGGTACATTAACCAATATAGCTACGGCGATGGAGCATTATAATAATGACAGAGGGGGGTTGGGGCCGGAAGCATTTTTGGAGGATTGTAATAGTCTTTGGATAATCGGTGGTGGGGTAGGTAAAGGTAATGTTTGGCATTGTGTAGGACTTGACGACTGTTCTCTTGGGAATGGAGAATATAATATATGGCGAGATAGGAAAGCGGCAGAGTATGTATTTTCCAATGCGATAGCTGGAGCTAATGGAGTGCCAAAGATAAAGATGGTTCCTCTAAATGCAACGATGCGGTGGTTAATAACATTGGCGAACGTTAACTCATTACCAAATTCGAGATTGGGCAAGTATTTGAAATTTCCACTTCTTTGGTGGATGGGCTGGGAGAATAATGCCGACAACCGTCAGACAGATGATTGGGAAAACTGGGCGATTGCAGCCGCAAGAACTCTTAATCTTCTTGCCACAGGTTTTCCGCCCTATGATACGATAGGGATGGCAATAGCATTAGAGCCTGAAATGGGCTATACAGGGCAAATTGATCCCAATGACGAAAAAATTGTAGTGAATTTAAATAGCGGGGAAACAGTTGTAAGCCCTGATGCAAACAGAGGCGAAGTGCGGATTTTCTATGATTATAATGAACCTAATATGGTTGATAAGATATTAACAAAGTGGACTAAATGTGATTTGCCTTTTGGACCACAGAAAAAGTTTATAGACTGTTCAGGGGCTAATTATTTTGTTCGATACTATGACCCAGTGTTGGGTTATCAATTTTCTGGTCCGTGGGATGTTTCTTCTCGAGACGTGTGGGATACTTCCTGTCCCGAAACCAATTATTACCATCTACCTGTTGGTTCTGCATCATTCACTCCTTCACCATCTGGTCCAACTTATGAAGGTGCGATGTATAGAGGTCGATTGATTTTTTCTGTTTCTGTGCCAGCAAATGCTATTATTGATAGCGTAAGATTACACACATATTGCGACACCAGAGGAGATCATGACCATAGAATTAGTATTTATGCGGTTGATGCAGAAGACAATAATGCAGTGAGTTTTTGGAATAGTGTTGGTGAGCAGAATGAATATGTCAGGACTACACATATCGGGACATTACAGGCATGGCGAACTGTAAATTTGGGCAATAAGGCAATAAGTGATATACAGGATGGTTTAAGGAATTGTGAAGAGCAATTTGCGGTACTTTTAGCAGAAGATAATGATGACTATGGTTGTGCTTTATTCGATACATTTGATGACTGGAACGCGTATCTGGAAGTTCAATACGATTTGTGCCCTGTGGCTGATTTTGATCATGATTGTCAAGTAGACTTCAAAGACTTTAGTATTCTTGCTAACCAGTGGTTCCTTGAGCCCGGTTGTCCATCTGCTGATATAGCCCCCCATGGAGGCGATGATTTAGTAAACTATTTAGATCTTGCAGAAATTGCTGAGCACTGGCTTGAAGGTACTATCCCTTAAAGTTATAACGTCGCCGTCCACCTTCGCCAAGGCTACGGCGGACAAGTTAGTCGCTAGTGAATAGTGAATAGTCATTAGTAGAATGAGATTGCCGCGGCCTGACGGCCTCGCAAAGACTCCGACCACAGGTGCCGCAATAAGAAAACCCACGGCAGTGCCGTGGGCTAAATGAAATGGAAGTCCGCCGTGCCGGCGGACGGGTAAACAAAAAGAACAATGTTAACCCACCGGATAAACCGGTGGGCTTCCGGATTGAGGCATTGACCCGTGGGACGATATTGACCCCTGATAAACCCTTCGACCCTGCTCAGGGCAGACCCAGGGGCTTTTGGATTGAGACATTACATTGCAATTCCGGGGGTTGGGATTATAATCGTTTCTATGTTCGGTAATATCTCCATAATCGGTGATGGCGCGATGGGCACGGTCCTGGCGATGCTGCTGTGCGAGAAAGCATCAACCGCAGAGTTCGCAAAGACCGCCGAGAAAAAATCAAAGCTAAACGCAATACGCAATACACAATACACAATACGAGTAAAAATGTGGGGATATGACGGCGAACAGTTGAAGCAGATAGAAGAAGCCGGTGAAAATAAAAAGTTTCTGCCGGGCTATAAGCTGCCTGACGGGCTTGTATTCGAGGCTGACGATGAGCGCATAATGGCTGGTGCTGATTTGATTATCTCGGCGGTGCCGTGTCAGTTTATGCGGGGTATCTGGAAAAGGCTCAAAGATTATGTTCCGCAGGGTGTGCCAATCGTTTCGGTAGCGAAGGGTATCGAGAATGGTACGCTGCTGCGTCCGACCCAGATAATCGCTGAGATTCTTCGCTTCGCTCAGAATGACAAAGGGGAAGCTCAGAATGGCAAGCTGGTTGCACTCAGCGGGCCTACTATCGCGGATGAGTTGGCGAGGAAACTGCCTGCGACGGCCTGTGCGGCATCGGCTGATGGGCAGTTAGCGAAAGATGTTCAGCAAACCTTTAATACATCCTGGTTTCGGATTTATACCAATACGGACATCTTAGGAGTTGAGTTAGCGGGTGCGATGAAGAACATTATCGCGATAGCGGCTGGGATAATAGACGGCATAGCTGCCGGTGATAATGCAAAGGCGGCTCTTTTGAGCAGGGGACTTGCTGAGATAACACGGTTAGGCGTTGCGTGCGGTGCAAGGCCGCAGACATTCACCGGCCTGACCGGATTAGGTGATTTGGTGACGACTTGCATCTCACCAAAGGGCAGAAATCGCTCGTTTGGCGAAAGGATAGGCAAAGGTCAGAGCGTCGAGCAGGCCCGCAGGGCCACCGAGTCGGTCATCGAGGGGGTCGATACCTGCAAATCGGTTGTCGCTCTTGCTGAGCGGCATAACGTTGAGATGCCGATTACCGAGGCGGTTTATCAGATTTTGTTTGAAGGTAAATCGGTGGAAAAAGCGATTGCCGATTTAATGAAGCGGCGCCTCAAGGCAGAATAGGTCTGAAAATGTCCCATAATCCTTGTTTCGTATTTTTTTGATACTTGAGCGAAGGGCGGTGCACGTGTTTCGTCTTTCGGTTGCGTTACTCGTTTCGTCTATCGTCTTACGGCACATTCGGTGTAGGTTCGACCCTTCGACTGCGCTCAGGGCAGGCAAGCTCACTACAGGAGCGGTTGAAATCACCTGTTTTACCCCGTTAGAAAGGTCGGGTGGGGTTTTAAACTCCACCCTTGCTATGTTTTTTTACTCCGCTCAAAAGGACGGAGCTTTCTTTCTAACGGGGTAAAAATCCGGACTACGGTGCTGATGGGGATGAAGTCCTAATATTAAGAGCAACGAACGGTATATTTCCGGAAGTTTGGTCGGGGGGCGTTTATTATCTATGTTTTAATTGGCCCGATGCCGGCCCCCTCTGCTTCGTTTTGCGAAGCAAAACGAGGGGGGTCCGGCTGACGGAAAAAGTGCATCTATATACCTTTAATGCGGCTGTCAGCTTGTGACGATGATGGGGTTATGAATGTATAGGTGCATCTCGTGCTACGTCCCTTAGGGACTTCGCAGAGCAGCATCGGTACGTCTTATAAGAGCGAGGAGTGCGGCTATGGTTTGGGCCTTAAAAACCCCTTTGCACCGCAGAGGGGTCATTTTGCGGCGAAGCAGGAAATGGTGCCCCATCGGTGTTGATATGGGCAGCGATTCGCTGAGGCTGGCTCAGCTTGAAAGGGGCGAAGAAGGAGCAACATTAATCGCAGCGGACGTCAGGTATCGCCCGGAAGCTCTCGAAGGCGGCAGTGCCGGCTGGCAAAGGTGGGCCATGGAGACAATCAGCGAGTTGACCGCAGACAGTAAATATCGCGGCAGAGAGGTGGTAGCGGTGCTGCCCGCCAGTGAGATTTTTGTCGAGCATATCAAGCTGCCACAGGCCGAGTGGGACAGACTGCGCAGGTCAAACCCTGAGACTATTTCAAAAATAAAACAAGAGCTGCCGTTTGACTGCGATGATATGGTAATCAGGCCTGTTCCAGCTGAGCAGGATAATGTCGTGGTGATAGCGACCAGGCGCCAGATAATCGACAGGCATCTGGCGATATACGAAAAAGCCGAGTTGCAGATTAAGTCGATTGCTATCTGGCCGGCCGCTCTGGCAAATACCTATGCCGGATTTTTCGGCAGGCGTGAGTCCGACGCAGAATCCATTGTGATGCTCATCTGTATAGAAGACAACAGCGCAAACGTTGTGATTTGCCGACATAAGAATCTTCTTTTCGCCCGGTCGGTAGCAATAGGGGCAAATCAGCTTGGCACAGAGGAAGCGATGGCGAGATTGATACTGGAGTTGGCGGCGTGCAGGCAGCACTTCAGCACGATGCACGGAGATGGCGAAATTGAGCGTTTGATTTTCCTCCTGGGTCCGTTGCAGAGCAGAGAGATATGCCTGGCAATAGCGAAACAATTAGAGATGCCGGCGCAGATAGGAGACCCCTTGGGGGCGGTTAAGATACTGGATGCCGGCGGGGCCGGTATAGACAGAAGACAATTGCAAACTAACTGGTCTGTCGCTTTTGGGCTTAGCCTGTCGTGAAGAGATGTCGAGCCGGAACTGACAACCTCGCAATGAATTGCGTGGCTGAATATAAAGGGCGTGCAACTGATTAGGTTAAACGATGCTTAATGTGAACTTAGTACCGGATGATTATGTCCGAAGCAACGAAACCCGGCGAACAAACATGATTTGTCTTGTGTTGTTTGTGCCGGTGATGGTGGTATTGGCTGGTTTGTTCGTAAACATTAAGGTACAGCAGCGTGTGCTGGTGGCGAGGGAGAAGCTTATAGACGCGAAAATGGCGAAGGCTCATGAGGCGATAAAACAATTTGAGCAGCTTCAGGCAAATCGCGATGCGATGTGGAAGCGGGCGCTGACTACGGCAGAGCTGCTTGAACCGGTCTCGAGAAGTATGCTGCTGGCGTCGTTGACGAATAACCTGCCGGCCGGTGTATCACTTTTGCAGCTCAGCGCTATTCAGAAAGAGCCGCCGAGGCCGCGCTCGCAGATGGATGTGGCAAAAACCAGCAAGTACAAAAGGACGCGGGCCAAAAAGGCTGCTGCAGAGACCGAGCCGTCACGAGAAAAGCTGTTGAGGATGCACATTGGTATCGAAGGTATTGCACCAAGCGACATCGAGGTGGCGGCGTATATCGAGCGTCTGAGCAATTCAAAACTGCTGGAGAATGTGACACTGGTGGAATCCAGGGAACGTGAAGCCGAAGATAGGACGTTTCGGCAATTCAGGTTAACCGCGATGCTTAAAGAGGATATTCATCTTACTGACGAGGACATCGACAAAATCAGGGCAAAGCTATGATGAAGGATTTGGGTAAGATAGTGTGTTTTGTTTTGCTGATGAGCGTAACTTACGTTGCGGACCGCTACCTGATTAGGCCGGCCGACCACCATTTGGCTGAGCAGAAAGCTCGGGTGCAGGAGAAACTGGACAAATTGAAGGAATTCGAAAAAGCAACGATGGCAATGGAAGGATTTACAAAGCAGCTTGACGAACTGCAGGATGCGATTGATTTCTTTGAAAGTAAGCTGCCGCCGAAAAGTGAGATTCACAAGGTGCTCGAGCAGGTGACTGTGATTGCCCAAAAGAATGGTCTGCATCCCAAGACGATTCGGACGCTCGAGCAGAAGACCGACCATGGGGACGAGACAAGCAGGGCCGGTCAACCACGATATATAGAACAACCGCTGGAGATGGAATTAGTAGGCAACTTTAACTCCTTTTACGCGTTTCTGCTTGAGCTTGAAAAGCTGCCCCGGATAATGAAACTCAGGGAGCTCAAACTGGAAAAACAAAGCGACGGCGAGGGGAATATAGCGGCGGTCTTTATAGTCAGCATTTTTTTCCAGGACCGTGAGGCTATGACCTGGCACCGGCGGTACGGCAGGGGCGAGTATGGTTCTTTGGCAACGGTACCGGTAAGAGGGTGTATCTCAATATCATACGGTCAGTATATGAGAGAAGTTAAGGGAGCTTTAGAATGTTGTCTTTTTTGAGGGGCGAAGAATCCGAAGATTCCTCGGTGCACGAGGGCCGCTGTGATGGCGCCGGCCGGGAGCGGAGCGGAGGTGACAGTACCAATAACAAACAGCAGAACGAGGAATATCTTAACGTAGCGATTCACGGTAAAAAAGTTCACAATACGACTCGTCTGCTCGCTGTTTTGTTCGGTGCAGCATTGCTATGCCTTTGGTTTATGATAAGACATAACACGCCCTGCACAGCGACGGCATCCGGCCCTGCTGCCAAAACCCAGCAGGAACAGATTGAAAAGGCCATTATCCGGCTTGCGGGAACCAGTTCGGTAATGTTCAGACGGATGGACCGGATAGTGAAGAAGTTTTATGAGTTCAGCAGGGTACCGCAGGTTGGGGTTAATGAGCTTGTCAAAAATCCGTTCAAGCACGAGATATTTATCGGAGACAGAGATGCTCTTTTCGCTGCTGAGTACGGTGACCCTAACAGTGACGGCCCTATAGAGCTTTTGAGCATCATGAAGACGGAGGAAGGTAATTGCTGTATGATTAACGACAAGATTCTTTATGAAGGCGATTCGATAAGAGATTTTAAGATTGTTCAAATCGGTGAGAATTTTGTCAAACTGGAAGGCACACCCTCAGGCGGGCAGGAGCGGCAGGAGGCCGAGATAATATTGAAGCTTTCACAGTAGGAGATAGGCAGAGGCCGGCTGGGGTGTTAAAAAATCCCGGTTAAAGCTTCTGGTCATATATGCTCAGAGGTGTGAAAAAATGAGAGTGCCATTTACACCTGAAAAAGGGCGCGGTTTGTCAGAGCCGGAAAGGGACCGCAGCGAATCCAGGCGCGGCGGGGCCGGTAGTCAGAGCTGCCCTGGGGCTCAGCCGATACCTGGATTGACCGAGTTGTATGTGCCCGAAGAAGCTGGCCGGTGGCGTGTTCTTCGCATCGCAGACGTTTTACTGGATATGGGCAAAATTACCGACCAGCAGCATCAACAGTTGCAGGAGAAACTGGCCGAGAGTCCTGAGAGTGACGTCGCAGCGATGCTGGTAGAGGAAGGATTAGTCAGCACCGAAGATATTCTCCTGGCGAAAGCAAAGTTGTATGGCCTGGAATTTCGACACATCGAGCCGGCAGAGGTTGACAGAAGCGCCCTTGGGAAGCTTGACGTCAATTTCATAGAGAACAATAAAGTCGCTCCGGTCGCGATAGAGGCGGACTCGCTGGTTGTCGCGACCTGTGAGCCGGCAAATGTGTTCGCCATAGAGGACCTTAAAAGACGCGCCCGGATGAACGTCCGTCTTGTTGTGTGCACTGAGGCAGAGCTTGGTGCGATATGCGAACTGTTACAGGAGGAGAAACTGGAAGGCTGCCTCGATGGCATCATCCAGGATATGACGGATGTCGAGGTCGTTCAGGATGAAAAAAAGGATGAGGATGACCTCGAGAAAATAGCAGCCGAATCGCCTGTTATAAAATTCGTTAATTATCTAATCAGCAGCGCTGTACACGACGGTGCCAGTGACATTCACATTGAGCCGAAGAAAAAGTTCACGAAAATAAGGTACCGGATAGACGGTGTTCTTTTCGAAA
Organism: uncultured Pirellulales bacterium; assembly: GCA_964387515.1. GTDB lineage: Bacteria > Planctomycetota > Phycisphaerae > Sedimentisphaerales > Anaerobacaceae > CAVXEF01. Next base: position 10,123 of record CAYLXD010000026.1, read on the forward strand.
CGATGCAGCCGCCCGCAAGGATGCATCCTGCGATTGTCTCGCGGATAAAGATTATGTCGAACCTTGATATTTCCGAAAGGCGTATGCCGCAGGACGGCAAGGTTGCTGCGATTGTGGGCGGCAGAGCGGTTGACCTGCGTATTTCGACACTTCCGACCAATTACGGCGAAAAGGTTGTTATCCGTATCCTCGACAGCGGGTCAATAATGCAGGAGCTTGAGCATCTGGGTATGGAGCCTGAAACTATGGTGGTTTTCCGCAGGCAGATAGAAATGCCTCATGGGATTTTACTTGTAACGGGGCCGACAGGCTCGGGCAAGAGCACGACTTTGTACTCGGCACTGTGTCAGATGGACGGAGATAAGCTGAACATCTCGACTGTTGAGGACCCCATCGAATATGAACTTGGATTTTGCAATCAGGTGCAGATCAAAGAAAAAGCGGGGCTTGATTTTGCCTCGGCGCTGAGGAGTCTGCTTCGACAGGACCCTGATATCATAATGATTGGGGAAATCAGAGATTATCAAACGGCGAGGATTGCGGTGCAGGCGGCTTTAACCGGGCATCTGGTGCTTTCGACGCTGCATACAAATGACGCGGCCAGCAGTGTAACAAGGCTGGTCAACATCGGCATCGACGCCTACCTGATAGCGGCATCGCTAAATGGTGTTCTGGCGCAGAGATTAGTCAGGAAGATTTGCCCGGAATGTAAAGAGATTTACAAGCCGCCGAGGAACATCGTTAGATATCTGGAGAAAACCGGCCTCGACGCCGGCCAGCTTTTTACAGGCCGAGGCTGTGAGTCCTGCAGGGGCAGCGGCTACTCGGGGCGAATCGGAATCTTCGAACTGTTGGTGGTTGACGGAAGATTCCGTGATGTGATTAACAAAGATTCGTCTGTTGAAAATATGCGCCAGGCGTTCCGTGAAAGCGGAGGAATCAGTTTGTTTGAGGACGGCATTAAGAAAGTAACACGGGGTCTGACGACGATTGAAGAGGTGCTGCGTGTTACCGAAGTATCCGGCCAGGACGCCGAGCGGGAGCTTGTCGAAAATCCGCATAATTAAACCGGTGCCTGCCGGATGGTGGTTTCGGCCTGCGTGATATTCATTACACATAGCGAAAGGGAGTCTCTTATGCTGGATGTTAAAAGTATATTAGCTTGGGCGATAGAGGCCGAGGCCAGCGACGTGCATATAAACGTTACGATGCCTCCGGTACTGAGAAGAAATACTGAACTAATCATTATGGACCTGCCGCTGGTCACCGATGAAGACGCCAGGCAAATGGTTCTCGATATGGTCGGGCCCGAAAAGTTCAGGAAATTCGAGGTAAATAGGGACATTGATTTTTCAACTTGTCTTGACAGCAGTCACCGGTTCCGAGTAAACGCGCATTACCAGCGTGAGACAATCGCGATTTCGTTCAGAATTATTCCCAGTCTGGTTCCCACAATAGATGATTTAAACCTTCCTCCGATAGTAAAAGAGCTGACCGATTTGCCGAGGGGTCTGGTTCTGGTAACCGGCCATACCGGCTCGGGCAAAAGCACGACGTTAGCCGCCATGATAGGGTTGATAAACTCAAAATATAAAAAGCGGATAATCACCCTGGAGGACCCCGTGGAATATGCGCTCGAGAACAATCAAGGCATGATAGAGCAGCGTGAGATAGGCTCTGACTGCCCGGATTTTGCGTCGGGGCTGCGCCATGTGCTGCGTCAGGACCCCGACATCATTATGGTAGGCGAGATGAGGGACCTTGAAACCACCAGCTCGACAATTACAGCCGCTGAAACGGGGCATCTGGTTTTCAGTACGCTGCACACGGTCAATGCTCCCCAGACGGTTGAACGTATCATAGATATTTACCCGGCCAATCAGCAGAATCAGATTCGCACGATGCTGGCCAACACCATTCAGGCGGTTATATCACAGACGTTGTTTCGGCGTGTAGACCGGCCTGGAATGGTGCCGTGCGTGGAGATTTTGCTGTGCACCTCGGCGGTGAGAAGCTGCATTCGGGAGAACCGAATCTACGAAATACCCAATATTATTGAGACCAGCCGAAGGTTCGGCATGCAGAATATGGATTACAGTATCACCCAGATGTATTCCGGAGGCTTTATAGACAGAGAGGAGGCGATTTCCTGGTCGACTAACCCCGCCAAGATGGCGAAGACGTTGGCGCCGTTGGAAGTGGCCTGTAGTAAATAGTGCTGCAACACTGCTTCTACGGCGCAATGTAAAATCGAAAAACCGTTTTAGAAATTCGATATTCGAATTTAACGTTATGCTTGAATCGTTACGAGAAAACGATAGCGGTACTGCGGTAGCAAAGGCCCGGCAGGTGACAGCGGCCCGCGAGGAATCGGGGCCTAACGGTCAGGCTCCGGCTGCAGGTAAAGCCGCTGTCCCACAGCAAGGCAGTAGAGCAAGGGATAGGCAGGCCGGGGCAGGACAAGGTTTTTTGCAAAAAGTACAAAATTTCAAGGTCGAGTTCGGGCCTGGTAAAAAAGACATACTCAACTTTACCAATCAGCTTGCCGTTATGGTCAGGGCCGGCATCAGTCTTCAGGACTCGCTTGAGTCAATCGCCAGCCAAATACAGAATGAAAAATTCAGGGCTATAATCACGGATGTTAAAGACAGAATCGAAGCGGGACAGAGCTTTTCACAGGCGCTTGCCGAGCACAGTGACGTCTTCAGCGGTATTTACATAAATATGGTGGCAGCGGCAGAGACCTCCGGCGCTTTAAGTGATATGCTGCAGAAACTAACTGAGTACCTCGGTGCCGAGAATGAAACCAGCTCACAGGTCAAAGGGGCAATGGTGTACCCGCTTATAATAGCGGTGATGGCGGTTGTGGTAACTATTTTTCTGCTTACTTTTGTTCTGCCGCGATTTGCAAAAATATTCGAGGGAAAGGAACACCTGCTGCCAGGGCCGACCAAAGTCTTGATGGCGGCGAGTGCATTGCTGCGAGGCTATTGGTTTCTGATAGTGCCTGCTGTCGGTGCGGCGGTCGGCGGGTTTCTGTACTTTATTCGTACAGGACTCGGGCGGCTATGGTGGGATAAGACAAAACTGAGGCTTCCTCTTATAAAGACCCTATGCAGAAGTTTGTATATAACAAGGAGCCTTCATACGATGGGGGTTCTGACACGGGCAGGGGTGCCGGTGCTGGATACCATTTCGATAACGGCCCAGATAGCCGGCAATGTGCTTTACAGGAATATGTGGCTCGGTGTCGGCGAGGATGTTCGTCAGGGCAACAAAATCACAGCGAGCCTGGGCCAATACAACCTGCTGCCGGAACATGTAGTACAAATGATAAGAAGCGGCGAAGATTCAGGTACCCTCGCTGACGTGCTCAGAGACGTCTCCGACTACTACGGCAGAGAACTAAAGGCCGTAATTAAAACCACCATCTCAATGATAGAACCCTTAATGATAGTTGTAATGGGTGTACTGGTCGGCTTTATCGCGATGAGTATTGTTCTGCCGATATTTAAGATGTCCAGTGTCGTTGCAGGCAAATAACTCGTCTCGGCGTTCGTCACGGCGGAGTGTGCCGTAGCCGGGAATGATTGTCGAAGGAATCAAAGGTGGGAAATCGCAAATGAAAAAGGCCGGTTTTTCACTGATAGAGGTACTGGTTGCGATAATACTGGTAGGCCTTGCAATCGCAGCGTTGGTTGCAGCCGGCAGCTCATTCACAAGGGCCAACGCAGCCGGCGCGGAATTGTCGACCGCTGAATTTCTAATCGAGCAGATACGCGAGATGACGGCGATGCTGCCTTATGACGATTTGGATGACTTCGACGGTGCGAGCTTTTGTCCTCCGGTTGGTGCTGGCGGAACGGTCTTGAATGATTTTGCTGCGTTTACTCAGAAAGTTACCGTCGAAAACGTCAGCGCATCAGACCTGCAACAGGTGGTCGGCGACAGCGACTTCATCAGGGTAAGTGTGGAAGTTTCTCTAAACTCCAGGCCAATCAGTTCTGTCAGCTGGATTCGAACAAGATACTGATGAAAAAAGGCTGGATTTATGCAGGATAAAATGGATAACCGCAGCGCCTTGACCATAGCGGAAATGCTGATTGCGCTGGCGGTAACTGCAATACTGCTCGCGGCTGTGGCGGTGGCTTTCAACGCCTCGGTTATTAGTTACAGAGTAAACGAAGATACCTTCAGGGCAATCAACAGCGCACGCCAGGCTCTTTTTAGGATAACAACGCAGCTTCGCACGGCGACCGCCGTTGACCCGAACACGCCGAATAACGAATGCTCACTGATTACCGTCGAGGGAGATGATATAACCTATCGGTACAGCATCGCTGATAACAGGCTTTACCTTATCACGAATGACGACCTCACTGACAGCGACTACGTCCTTTGTGACAATGTTACTGCAATGACTTTCACGAAGAATACGGCCATACGGGATACGGTTGTCTATGTGAAAAGTGTTCAGATATCGATAACGGTTCAGAGCGGCGGTTTACAAAAGACACTCGTGGCCGCTGCGGTCATCAGAAAAAACCTGTGGTAACAACCGGGTTTCTCACAAAACTTCTTGATTCCTGTGTTTTCAAATGGTATAGTTCTCTGCTTGTGGTGAGCCTGTCGAATCCACTGAAGGGGCGGTTAGCTCAGGTGGTTAGAGCGCCTGCTCGACACGGCTTTTGAAAAATTTCACTTTTTTGCAAATATCGCAGATTTCAAAACTTAGCAAGTGGTAGATTTCGCATCTAATGATAGATATCGTATCTATTGGTTGTAGTTCGGTTGTAGTTTCATTATTATCGTATCCAAAATTCTTTTGGTTATCACCGTAAAACATGGTCCGTGTGATTTCTATATCCTAAAAGTTTTTCTACTCCTTGTCAGCAGGTACAAGAACTACTTGTCTGGCACTGACCTACCCAAAACTAGCATTGAATTCGACCTGCAAAATCATAATTAAACATGTCAAACCGGGAGAATTTTGAGCAGGTTGGTAGGAACGGTAGTAAACGGATTATATATCCGAATGGCATCTTTAAATAGCTATATATAAGTGTTTATATCACAAATAATTATGGTGTAGCCACATTTGACTTTTGTCTCCATGTCTCCATTTTGTTACCGAATCCGACTTGTTTTCCAGCTTGATTCGCTTGCCTATCTTTACGATAAAATAAATGTCATGAAGAAGGTGTGGATTTACAAGCGAAAAGATGCTAAAGGTTGGTGGGTGGGATGGTACGAAAGCTATAAACGCAAAGCGAAGGCTCTACCGACGAAGGAACTCGCTGAACACTTCAAACATATCAAGTATGCTCAATTGAATTCCGATGTCTTCACAGGTCAAGTATTAGCCGATTGGCAACAAATGATCGATGAATATCGAGAGGCAAAAAAAGTCCAAGGAGTCACAGATGGCACGCTTTATGAGCATTCACTCTCACTTCGGAATTTTGAGCGTATCGTTGGAAAATGCAATTCAAAACAGATTACTCAAAATAAAATTGACAGTTTTATTTTGCAAAGAAGCCGGGAAGTAAAACGACCAACGTTCAACAAGGATCTCAGGAACATTAAAACATTTGTATACTGGTGCAGAAAAAATAGATACCTGAATGGTGAAATAGAAATCAGAGAATTAAAATTAGATGAAAGACCGATAAAATCATTAAATGATACTCAGGCTAAGAATTTACTTAAAGCAGCAGAGCCATATCCATCAATGAAAATACGAATTTTATTAGCTTTGGGAACCGGACTCAGGCGTGGAGATATAGAATCTTTAAAAATCAGGGACATTGACTTTGAGAAAAACTGCATCACAACCTTAAGCAGGAAAACAAGAAAGAGTATGGGGGCTCGGCCGGTACCGACTGCTATAATACGAGAATTGAAAAAATTCATCAATGGTTCAGCTTTTGAACAACAGGCTTTATTCAATGATAATTTCAACTATAAGGGATGGAAAAAAATCTGCAAGAACGCAGGTTTGCATGATTTAAAGTTTCATGATCTACGTAAGACCTTTGGATCAGTTCTCGCCCAAAAAGGCGTTTCAACCGCCGTAACACAGAGGTTACTCGAACATTCTTCCCCGTTTCTGACAAATAAGATATATACTAATGTTGACCCTGTTCTTCGTGACTCTATTAACCAGTTGCCTATAGAACAATGGTTGTAAGAATAGGTTATGCATTTTTTTAAGACATGCCTATAATTTGCAGCATTGTAATATCTTTCTAAGTAAGCACTTGTGCTTGTCAAGCAACACCGGCCTGCACTCTTGAGAACAGTTTTGAATTATCTTGAATATTGCATTTTCATACAATTTAAGCTTATAATTGAAATATCTTCTTAATAAGGCCTATGGATTATGAGCCCCGTCTTCCGCTTATAAGCCACTGTCGTATAAGGGGAATCTTATGGAAAATCAAGATGAGTATAATGAGGAAATAACAGAGGAAAAAGCATTGTATAAGAAAAAGGCTGGCTTGTCTGATATAGAGCCTCTTATGGTCAGAGCTGACCAGGCAGCCGCTTTGTGCGGCATATCTAGGACAAAATGGTATGAACTTCAATCTTCAGGAAGAATCCCAAGACGTATTAAGCTTGGCGAGGTTAGCCTTTGGAGAGTTGAGGATTTGCGGCTTTGGGTAAGAGAGGCATGCCCTACTGTTGACAGGTTTGAGCATATTATGAAAGACAATAAGATAAGTCCGCCGAGGTTTTAGGGATGCATTAATACGTGAACTTGTTAATTGAATGCTAAGAGATTATTTTTTTCGGGACATTCATTCTGCCAGCAAGATGGTTTTGATAGAACAGCGGCAAATCGGACTTGCCGATATAGTTGGAGGCGGGAACGGTTTTAATATATTGAAAAAGGGGTTCTCAGGCAGAAGGTCAGCAATGCGGATTTCTGGCTTCTTGTCGATGGACAACTCCGATTTAACAAGACCGGGGTTAAAGACAAGGCTCTTCATGCCGTCACAGTTGAACTGACTGACAAAGGCCGTTTTTTGACATTGGTTGCAACAGACGGAGGGGACAGCGTATTGGTGTATGTTTGTCAATCCGGTATTAATAATTGAATAAGCGATACCCTATATGTATGATACAGGGGTGACGACAGTAAATTCATATTACTCCTAATATAAGACTAAT
>CAYLXD010000027.1:0-11402 GCA_964387515.1 uncultured Pirellulales bacterium
ATAGTGCATACAATTCACGGCTGGTCTTTTCATCCGTATCAGAGTAATTGGCTTAACAAGTTTTACATTGCAATCGAGAAAGCCGCTGCAAAACGAACGGATTTCTTTATCAGTGTCGCCGACGCGATGACTAATCAGGCGCTTGATACGGGAATAGGAGAGTCTGATAAGTTCGCTACCGCCTACTCGGCTATCGAAGAGGATGATTTTCTGAGGAGCGTACCTGATGAGCAGAAAAAACAATTTCGACAAAGGTATGGAATTTCTGAAGATGCTATTGTGCTTATTACCATCGCACGACTTTTTATGCTAAAAGGCCACGACTACATTATCGAATCAGCCAAAACGCTTTCGAAGCAATACAAAAACGCAGTCTGGCTTTTTGTCGGAGACGGTAATCTGTCAGAGCATTACAAAAAACAGGTTCGCCAATTAGGCCTGGCTGACAGAATCAAATTCACAGGATTACTCTCACCGAAGCAAATTCCTCTCGCTATCGCCTCTTCGGATATTCTCGTTCACTGCTCGCTGCGGGAGGGTCTTGCGCGTAGCCTGCCTCAGGCGATGCTCTGCGGCAGGCCGGCTGTCTCATTCGATGTTGACGGAGCGCGCGAGGTCGTGAATGAAAATACCGGCCGACTTATCGAGCCGAAGAATGTTGAGCAGTTAACAACGGCCTGTGCGGAACTGATAGAGAACAAGGACCTCAGAGAAAAACTCGGCGCAGCCGGTCGAGAATCCGTAAAAGAAAAATTTGCACCAAAAACAATGGTCGATACTATCGAAGCAGTCTATCAAAAATTACTGGAGTAAAATCGCCATGAAAAACTACAGGAAAGAACTATGGTTTAATACGAAAACGAGACGGCAGTTTATTAATATTACGCCGCAGGTCGAAGAGTGTTTGAGTGAGAGCGGTATTACTGAAGGACTGGTTCTGGTAAACGCTATGCACATAACCGCCAGCGTTTTTATCAATGACGATGAATCCGGCCTGCATCACGATTTTGAGGTCTGGCTGGAAAAGTTAGCGCCTGAAAAGCCGTATTCGCAATATCGTCACAACGGCTTTGAAGACAACGCCGACGCCCATTTGAAGCGCAGCGTTATGGGTCGCGAAGTGGTTGTCGCAGTAACCGACGGCCAGCTCGACTTCGGCCCCTGGGAGCAAATCTTTTACGGTGAATTCGACGGAAAAAGAAAAAAAAGAGTGCTTGTAAAAATCATCGGCGAATAGATAATTAACCTGTCGAATCAGATATAGCTTAAATTAAGAAGGGGTTAAGTTATGGCAGAAGCAAACCAAAACCCGCAGGATACCGGCGGCGCCGAGCAGAACGTTCAACAGCCTCAGCCGAGCCTGGAGGTCAGCAAGGATGCCCGTATGTGGGCGATGTTGTGTCACCTGCTGGGACTTTTTACCTGCTTTATCGGCCCGTTGATTATCTGGCTGATAAAGAAGGATGAAGACCCGTTTGTCGACGACCAGGGCAAAGAGGCACTGAACTTTCAGATTACCGTTGCTATTGCAATGATTGTGTCCGCAGCGCTGGCAGTTATTTGCGTTGGGTTTTTCCTGGGCATTGCGGTATCCATTGCGGACCTGGTCTTTTGTATCGTTGCTTCGGTCAAGGCAAACGGCGGCCAGGCGTATCGATATCCGGTAAGTATCAGGCTCATCAAGTAGAAAAGCTCGGCGAGGCTGCAATTAAGTCGGACTTGGTCGCAGTTATGCGATTTCTTATCAAGTTACTGATTAGTGTAGGTATCATCGTTTTCTGCACGCAGATAGGGCGGAGGCTGCCGAGTTTAGCCGGCCTTATCGCCGTGATGCCGTTGACCGGTGTGATAGTTCTGCTTTGGCTCTACTCGGATAACCCCGGCAATTTTGAAGTTCGTAGTTCATTGTTCATAGTTCATTGTTCATAAGTAATCTGGTATTCCCAATTCGCCATCCGGGGATTGAATTGCGATTGTCTTGCCCTTGCAAAACCTGTATTTGGCGGCTATCATAGCGCAGATGGCAGCGAAATCGCGCAAGGAAAAGACTGACCATAGTCCGGTAGCGGTTAATAAAAAGGCTTATCGCGACTACGAACTTGTAGAGAGGTTTGAAGCGGGTCTATCTCTGCTCGGCACCGAGGTAAAGTCTCTGCGGGCCGGCCAGGCCGATTTGGCAGGCTCATACGCAAGGGTCGAAAACGGACAGGGTTGGCTCGTCGGTGTCAACATAGCCAGGTACGAAAAGGCTGGCACAGCTGGACACGAGCCGACAAGAAAAAGAAAGCTGCTGTTGCACAAAACTGAGCTTCGCAGGATACAGATAAAGCTTGAGCAGCGTGGCTTTACTCTTGTGCCTCTGCGGATTTACTTTAGCGGCAGGGGCCTGGCAAAAGTGGAGCTGGCACTGGCCAGAGGCAAGAGAAAGTACGACAAACGAACAAAAATTACCGAACGCGCACAAAAACGAGAGGTCGATAGAGATACGAAGAAGTATCGCAGATGAGTTCGTAGTCGATTGACCAACGGCTTTTGGATTTTTATGGAGTTTATGAAATGACTGAGGAAGAAGAAAAAAAACAGGAGAAGAAAATCATAGTTGATGAAGACTGGAAGCAGCAGGCTAAGAAGGAAAAAGAGATATTAGCTGCCCAGGAAGAGGCTGAGAAGAAAAAAGCGGGCGAGGATAAAGCCGAGCGTCCTCCTTTGCCGAAGGGCAATTTTGCCGCGCTTATAAGTATGCTTACCACACAGGCACTGTTTGCTATGGGAGTGCTCAAAGTCGAGGGCCAAGAGAGAGAGCCTGACCTGGAGATGGCGAAGTACAATATCGACATGCTCGAAACGCTTGAGGAAAAGACCAAAGGCAATCTGACCGAAGAGGAAAAGAAAGTTATCGAGAATACTCTCAGTCAGGTTCGGATGGCTTATGTAAAAATTGCGGGGTAACGGCTTTGGTGGATATATTGGACAAAATCATTGCCGATAAAACTGCTGAAGTAAGCTATCGTAAGAGCCAGATGAGCCTTGAGCAGCTTAGAGAATGTGTGCGCTCGATGCGCAGGTGCCGTAACTTCTACAAGGCTGTTACAAAACGCAGCACTCGCGGAATAAACGTCATTGCCGAGGTCAAAAAGGCGTCACCATCAGCCGGCGTCATCCGCGAAAATTTCGACCCGGTAGCGATTGCGCAAACTTATCAGAAATGCGGTGCTGATGCTATCAGCGTTCTTACCGACGAGAAATATTTTCAGGGCAGGCTCGAATACATTGAACAAATCAAAGAGGTTGTGGACCTGCCCGTTCTGCGAAAGGATTTTATCATCGACCCCTGGCAGGTGTACGAATCCCGTGCAGCCGGTGCAGATGCGATACTTTTAATAGCCGAAGCCCTTGTGCCCGGCAGACTGATGGATTTGATGATAACCGCAGCCGAGTTAACATTGACGGTACTCCTGGAAGTCCACCGTGCCGATACGCTTTTGGCCGTTCGCAGTCTCATAGGCTTTCCTAAAAAAGGTTATAGTGTCCTCGGCATTAACAATCGAAACCTCAAAACAATGGAGGTTGATTTGGGAACGAGCTGCCGATTAGCCGAGCTTTTCGATAACAAAGACGAACTCGTCGCCGAAAGCGGCGTAAAAACCCGCTCTGATGTCGAAAAGCTGAAATCCCTCGGCGTCAGGGCCGTGCTGATTGGTCAGATACTGTGCGAAAACCCGAGCATTGAAGATAAATTCAGCGAGCTTTTCGGTTGATGCGGCTACTTGAAAATCCGCTGACATTGGACGCAGCAAAATGACCCGGAATATGAAACGCCAAAATGAAAAAACTTACCGCGGCGAGGTCGCTTACATCTATGCTTACGACCTCGCCTACGATATGAAACGCCAGCCTGTCGGGTGCATCTTATCTCAGCCTGTGGGGGATTACTCCGTAGAGGCGAGCAAGCGCAGCCCCAGACAGATGTTCTTCTATCGGCCGCAGGTCGCTGATTTTCCCGCCCAGACAAAGCAGCTATCTGACGGTCAGGTAGTCCCCGTCAAGCGAACTGTCAAGCTCTTTAATATAGGTGCGATTAGCATCGCGGTCCGCGTGCCGTTCTCAGTAGCCAGCTTAGAGGAACTTGTCGCCTACCACGACCTGAAATTCGCCGACAGAACCCTCGAACAGGACATACACGAACTGGCGGAAGCGGTCAGACGCGACCTCGAACCCCACTGCATCCGCCCTGTGCCCACAATAACGCAGGCGGAGGCATACACCGTCTTTTGCTTTACCGGCATTCCGCAAACAAGCGACAGCGAAAATTATTCAGCCGAGCGGTGGCTAAAGGCCAATCGCCGGCAGGTTGCAGCCCTGTTGACCGAGGAGGAAGAGGCCGCGAACCTCTCAGAGCAGGAAATGGCTGAATCAACTCAGCTCTACATAAGCTACTACAACAGTGACCTGGTGGTTGTTGATTGGGACTCTGCGCTGGTCGTCGGTCAGGGGACGGCGATTGACGATGTCCTGCACATTATGGAACTTGCCAACGTCCAGTTGGTCGAGCTTGCGGCTTACGACCGTATACTCGACGATTCACTCCAGGTCTCTTATCAGGATATCGCACAGAGGAGGTTTCGCTCCAGCAGAGATGTGCACAGAAGATTGCGAGAGATACGGATAGACCTGTCCAGGCTGAGTGACGAACTATCGAACATAACAAAGTTCTTCGGCGACTGGCACCTGGCGCGAATCCACGCAAACCTGGCCGGCAGGTTTCATCTGGGCGAATGGCACCGAACCATAGGTGAAAAGCTCCGCATGCTCGACAATCTTTACCAGATTCTCCAGCAGGACAGGTCCAATTTTATGATGCTCGTGCTCGAAGCTACTATTGTCCTGCTTTTTGTTATCGACCTTATAGTGCTGCTTTTCCACTAAAGTTTCTGCAATCGACTTTCAGTGATGAAAGGAGGCTTTACATATTATGAACATAGTACTCTTTTTGTTGCTCGGTCTGCTGACCGGGGTTCTCAGCGGTCTGATTGGCATCGGCGGAGCGATAATTATTATTCCGTCACTCGTGCTTTTGTTCGGCCTCTCACAGCACACAGCTCAGGGCACAACACTGGCTTTGATGGTGCCGCCCATAGGCCTGCTCGCAGCCTGGGTCTATTACAGGCAGGGTTTTGTCGATTTGAAGATAGCAGGCCTTATATGTCTCGGCTTTTTCGTAGGCGGGCTTATCGGCGCCAAATTCGCAACAGAAATTCCCGACCAGCTTTTAAGGAAGATTTTTGGAGTCGTATTGCTTCTCGCATCACTGAAGATGATGTTCGGCAAATGATGCTTTTCGTAAGAAATAACTGCGCTTAATTTTCTATTTCTTTTGCGCTTTTTGGATTTTGGCCCACTCGTCGCGCAGTGTAACGGTGCAGTTGAATACAAGTTTGCCGTCGCGGCTGTCCGGGTCGACGCAGAAATAACCTAATCGCTCGAACTGGTATCGGCTCAGCGGCTTCGCATCGGCCAATGATGGCTCCACCCGGCAGGATTTTAAGACCTCCAGCGAGTTTGGATTCAGGTTCGATTTGAAATCGGCGTTTTTTTCTGCGTCGTCGGGATTTTCATTTCTGAACAGATGCTCATACAGTCTCACCTCAGCCTCGACAGCGTGCGGGGCCGAGACCCAGTGTAGTGTCGATTTGACCTTTCGGCCCCCGCTCTTGTCTTCGACAAGAAGACGCGGGGAGAGCTCGCCGCCTCGAGTGGCGGGGTCGTATGTGCAGTGAAGCTCAACGACTTTGCCGTCGGCGTCTTTCACCACGTCTGTGCAGGTGACAAAATACGCGTATCGCAGCCGAACCTCCCGCCCCGGCGCTAAGCGGTAGAATTTCTTCGGCGGGACCTCCATAAAATCTTCCTGCTCGATGTAAAGCTCCCGTGAGAAGGGCACCTTGCGCACCCCCGCGCTTGGGTCTTCTGGGTTGTTGATGGCTTCGAGCTGCTCGACCTTGCCTTCGGGATAGTTGTCGATTACTACTTTTAACGGCCGAAGCACAGCCATCACGCGCGGGCTGGTCTTATTCAAATCTTCACGGACGCAGTGTTCCAACAGCGCAATAGCGACAGTGCTGTTGAATTTGTTGACGCCAATAAGCTGCCAGAAATTCCTGATAGATTCTGGCGAATAGCCACGCCTTCGCAAGCCGCAGATAGTCGGTAGTCGCGGGTCGTCCCAGCCGCTGACTCTGCCCTGCTGCACTAATTGCAGCAGCTTTCGCTTGCTCATCACGGTGTAGGTTAAATTCCCCCGGGCGAACTCAATCTGCTGAGGATGATGCACCCCCAACTGCTCGAGGAACCAGTCGTACAACGGCCGATGGTTTTCAAATTCAAGCGTGCAAATCGAGTGGGTAATTTTTTCGATGGAATCTTCAAGGCCGTGGGCCCAGTCGTATGTCGGATAGATGCACCACTTATCGCCTGTGCGGTGATGGGCGGCGTGCAGAATCCGGTACATAACCGGGTCCCGCATGTTCAGGTTGGGCGATGCCATATCTATTTTGGCTCGCAGTGTCCGTGAGCCGTCCGGGAATTCACCCGCCCGCATTCGCTCGAACAAATCGAGGTTCTCTTCTACGCTGCGATTTCGATATGGGCTGTTCTTTCCGGGTCTGGTCAACGTGCCGCGGTATTCTCGAATTTCGTCGGCGTTCAGGTCGCAGACGTACGCCTTGCCGGCCTTAATGAGCTGAACAGCATATTCGTACATCTGCTCGAAGTAATCGGATGCGTAATAGAGCCTGTCTTCCCAGTCAAAGCCGAGCCAGCGAATATCTTCCTTTATTGCTTCGACGTACTCAGCTTCCTCTTTTGTCGGGTTGGTATCGTCGAACCGCAGATTGCACGTGCCGCCTTTATTCTCTGCCGCAATGCCGAAATTCAGACAGATTGCTTTGGCGTGTCCGATATGCAGATAGCCGTTCGGCTCAGGCGGAAATCGTGTCGCGACCCGCCCGTCCCATTTGCCGCTTTTTACATCCTCAGCGACAATGGCCCTGATAAAATCAAGTTGAGCTCTTTCTTTGTTCGGGCTTTTTCCGTCGGTTACTGCATCCACTTAACTGTACTCCGTGTCTGAAAAATAGAATTCGCACTACGCAGCGAATAACTTCGCAAAATAGCATCGATGAGGTCGAGTAGTTTAACAGATTGCGATTGTTTCGTCCAGCTTGTCATTTCGAGCGGAGTCCGCCCTGAGCTTGTCGAAGGGCGAAGCGGAGTCGAGAAATCTATTAAAATATACATTCCTCCTTTATGAACATATCATAATCGCTAAAATGACATCGTGAAAACATACTATGTCTATATCATGGGAAGTAAATCCGGAACCCTTTACGTAGGGGTAACCAGTAACCTTAAGAAAAGGGTTTACGAACACAAAAACCATTTAATTCCAGGCTTTACAGATAAATACGGAATCAATCGACTTTTGTATTTTGAGACTATGGGTGACCCTGCCTCAGCAATCAATAGTGAGAAGCAACTAAAAAAATGGAGGCGTAATAAAAAGATCAAGCTTATAGACTCACTAAACCCCGAATGGGATGACCTGAGTCAGGATTGGTATGATTGATATTTATATTTTTTGAGGAACCGCTTCGCGGACTATTCTAATAGACCTCTCGGCTGCGCTCGAGGTGACACTTGGTATTTCTTTTGACAGCAAAGCCGATTTATGGTTGTCCTTGTGTTCTTCTTTGCCACAGCTCAGCCATCACCGAAGCTGTTATGATACAGATAAAAACGAAAATCGCAGCCGGTATCGCCGCTTTTTCGCCGAAATGCTTAAGCGCCAGAACCGTTCCCAAGCCGGCGTTCTGCATACCAATCTCGATTGACAGAGTCCGCCTTCGACTTTGCTGCATCCGAAAAGCCCACCCGACACCATAGCCGGCTGACATTCCGTAAATATTGAGCAGCACAGCGGCTGCTAAAATCGAGCCCGTCAGCATAATCAAATAATTTTTATTCAGGGCGATGACCAGGGAGCAGATAAAAATTATAAACGTCACCGATATCGCCGGGAATATATTTAACACCTTCTCCACCTTTTCTTTAAAGCAGTGTCTTACGCCGAAGCCCACCAGCAACGGCAGTATAACCATCTTTATGACACTGGCCACCATTGCCCAGAAATCGACTTCCAATATCGAACCGGCCAACAGAAAAGTCAGTCCCGGCGTTAGCAGCGGGCACAGCAGCGTTGACACGGTAGTCAGTGACACTGAATAAGCAACATCAGCCTTGGCGATATAGCTCATTACATTACTTGCCATCGCCCCGGGCGCTGAGCCTGTCAGTATCAGCCCAACCGCAACCTCCGGCGGCAGGTCAAATACTTTGGCCAGTGCAAACGCACCCAATGGCATAACAGTAAACTGCGTACAGCAGCCGATTAGAACTATGACCGGCTTTTGCAGGATGCGCTTGAAATCTTCGATTTGTAGTACCGCCCCGATGCCGAACATCGTCAGAGCAAAAAACCAATCCATCCCAGCTTTCATCCTGACGAAAGGCCCCGGCACAAAATACGCCGCCGCCCCGAACAAAATCACCCAAACGGCGAAATACTTGGTGTAAAAAGATAGTATTCTGTTGAACATCTCGGCGTGAGTTTAACTAAGGCGCGAGCAGGTTACAATGAATTTGTCCCAATGTGGAATTCGTGCCGCGATTCTATCCAATCGGAGCTATGCAGCTTTACGGTGGCTGCGACCTGCCAAATTGGCACCGGACCGATAAAGGCAAATCCACATAAGTGACTTTTTACAAACAACTTGTGCTTTTTATTGATTTGGGCACAGTGTTTGCTCTAAAGTCTTCAGGAATACATAACGATTTATATTTGAGGGAACTTAGGTTATGAAATTCGACAAATTCACATTAAAGGCTCAGGAAGCCCTGGCGACCGCCCAGCAGATTGTGATGGCCAAATCGCATACTGTTCTGTCGCCGCTGCATTTGTTAAGTGCCGTCTGCGGTGATGAAGCCGGCGTCGTTGTTATGGTACTCAAGAAAATCGGCGCCAATACCAGCAGGCTGATGGATATGATAGAGAGCGAGCTTAACCGCCTGCCGCAGGGCTCCGCCGGTGCTCAGCTCATACCCGACCCTGCCTTCAATCAAATTGTTCTCGACGCTCAGAACCGCGCCGACAAGATGGGCGATGAGTATCTTAGCGTCGAGCATCTGTTTCTTTCACTTGCCTCGGTTGAAAGTGACGCCAGAGAGATTCTTCGTCTCAACTCGATTGAGGAAAAAGATATTGAAAACGCCTTAAAGGATATTCGCGGCGGCGAAAAGATAACCGACCAGAGTCCCGAAGGCAAATACAAAGCACTCGAGCGCTACGGCATCGACCTTCTGGAGATGGCGCGAAAGGCAAAGCTCGACCCCGTCATAGGCAGGGACGAAGAAATCCGCCGATGTATGCAGGTCTTGAACCGCCGGACGAAAAACAATCCCGTGTTAATCGGCGAACCCGGCGTCGGCAAGACCGCCATTGTCGAAGGCCTTGCCCAGCGGATAGTCGCAGGTGACGTCCCTTCGGGTTTAAAGAATAAGAGAATCATCGCACTCGATATGGGTGCATTGATTGCCGGCACAAAATTCAGAGGCGAATTTGAAGACCGGCTAAAAGCCGTACTAAAGGAAGTCGTTGCCGCGGAAGGCGGGATTATACTCTTCATTGATGAGCTGCATACCGTTGTCGGGGCCGGTAAAGCCGAAGGCGCCGTCGATGCCGGCAACCTGTTAAAACCCTCACTTGCCCGGGGCGAGCTGCGATGCATCGGCGCAACCACAATCGACGATTATCGAAAGTACGTCGAGAAGGATGCCGCTCTTGAAAGGCGTTTTCAGCCGATTCTGATTGACCCGCCGACTGTCGAGGAGACCATAGCCATACTTCGCGGCCTGAAAGACCGCTACGATACCCACCACGGCGTTCGGATTACCGACTCAGCCCTGGTTTCCGCTGCGACCCTGTCGAACCGCTATATCTCCGACCGCTGGCTGCCGGATAAGGCCATCGATTTGGTTGACGAAGCGGCTTCGAGACTGCGTATCGAAAACGACTCATTGCCCGCTGAGCTGGATAGTATCCGGAGAAAAATCGTTCAGCTTCAAATCGAACGCGAAGCATTGAAAAAGGAAACCGATAGCGCAAGTAAGGAACGATTGAAAAATACTGAAAAGCAGCTTGCTGAACTGCAAAAACAGGACACCGAGCTTACAGGCCGGTGGGAAAGTGAAAGGGCTGTCTCTGACCAGATAAAGCAGCTAAAGCAAAAAATCGAAGACGCCCAAAACCAGTTTGAAGCCGCCCAGCGCAAAGGCCAGCTTGAAGATGCCGCTCGCCTGAAATACGGCACAATAGCTGATTTGAAGAAAGGGCTCCAAGAAAAGGAGACTCAGCTTTCCAAATCGGACCGCTCTATTATCCAAAACGAGGTAACCGAGGAACACATCGCTGAGGTCGTATCGAAATGGACGGGCATACCGGTTGCGAGGCTCTTAAGTGGTGAACGCGACCGGCTGATGAAGATGGAAGAACAGATTCGTACACGGGTAGTCGGCCAGGACGAAGCGGTAGCAGCTCTGTGCAACGCCGTCCGCAGAAACCGTGCCGGCTTGGGCGACCCCAATCGGCCGATAGGAACGTTTCTGTTCTTAGGGCCGACCGGCGTAGGAAAAACCGAGCTTTCAAAGGCGCTGGCTGATTTTCTTTTCAACGACCCGAACGCTATGGTCCGCATTGATATGAGCGAATTTATGGAGCAGCACTCCGTTGCCCGGCTTATCGGCGCACCGCCCGGCTATGTCGGCTACGAAGAGGGCGGCAGATTGACCGAAGCGGTTCGACGAAAGCCCTATACGGTAATCCTGCTGGACGAGATTGAAAAGGCGCATCTGGACGTCTTCAACGTACTGCTGCAGGTCTTCGATGACGGTCGATTGACCGATGGAAAAGGCAGAACCGTCGATTTCAAGAATACCGTTATCATTATGACCAGCAATATCGCAAGCCAGCAGATTCAAAAGCTGACCGAGGAATCCGGGGCCGACTGGGAAATCGAGGCCCACGTCAAAGAAGCGCTCAAGCAGCACTTTAAGCCGGAATTTTTGAACCGCATCGATGAGATAATCGTCTTCCATATGCTCACAAAAGAAGATTTGAAGAAAATTGTCGATATTCAGCTTGGCTATCTTGTCGAACGGCTTGATTCACGCAAGATTAAGGTTGAGTTTACCGATAGTGCCCGTGAGCAGATTATGGATGAGGGCTACGACCCCGTTTTTGGCGCACGGCCGTTGAAACGTACTATTCAGCAGCGATTGGAAAATCCGCT
>CAYLXD010000027.1:11502-16874 GCA_964387515.1 uncultured Pirellulales bacterium
TGAAACTTCTTGACAATTCAAGCTGGCTCGTGCAACATAGAGGCATTGTTAGCAGGAATTATGTTTTTTAACCGTTACCTGGAAGGGGAGATAAAATGAAGTCAAGCCAAGCTGAACAATCCATTCGTATTTGCCAAAATCGCGCTCGAACACATTCTCAAACAAAGAGATGGTATCAGCGGCATTGCGTTTGCTGCGTCCTTCTTTACCTAATCTTTGGCCCGTTGCCTGTAATGGCACAGCCCTCAGGCGGGCCTTACGGCCCGATTCGGCAAAAATACGATTTGCCTAAGGTGACAGGTAGAATTTACTATGTGGCACCCGATGGGCAGGCCAAGGGATTAGGAGGGCTTGCCAGTCCCGCGACCTTAGAAGCGGCCATAGAGCGGGTAGAAACCGGCGATGCAATCGTGATGCGCGGCGGCATTTATCGTACCGGCGGCCTGCAATTGAACCAGGGAGTCACTATACAGCCATACGAAGATGAGCAGCCGATTTTGAAAGGAACCTTTGTAGCGACAAAGTGGGAGCGTCAGAGAAACGGATTATGGAAGACCTCCTGGAGCCGTTTATTTCCCGCCAAACCCGCTGACTGGTGGTATCGCGGCAGGTTTGGCAGAGAAACACCGTTGCATAAATTTAACAATGATATGGTGTTCGTGGATGGTAAGCTGTTGCATTCGGTCGGCGGGGAAAGAGAAGTTGACGAGGATTCCTTTTTCATCGACTATGAAGCCGGCCTGGTTTTCATCGGCACCGACCCGACAGACCGACTGGTCGAAATCACCGCTTTCGATAGTGCCCTTACACGGATAACCGGGGACTGTCACGGCAAAATTTCAAACCGCAGGGGACCTGTGATTCGCGGAATCACTTTCACCCAGTATGCCTTCCGTGCGCTTGAAGTGCAGGGAACGGACCCGGAGGGTCTGTCTGATGAGTCCAAGCACGGAAAGGACGTAGTGGGTACGACCCTGGAGCACTGCACTATTTCTTTCTGCTCCCGCGTCGGCGCATATTTGCGTGGAGATGGGTTAACGATGCGGCACTGTTTGGTAAGCGACACCAGTACGGAGGGAATCTTTATTCTCAGCTCGTCCGATGTCCTGTTGGAAAAAAACATCTTCAGACGCAACAACATCGAGAGAATCGCCGGATACTTTCC
The DNA here is from genome assembly GCA_964387515.1 of uncultured Pirellulales bacterium. Lineage (GTDB taxonomy): Bacteria > Planctomycetota > Phycisphaerae > Sedimentisphaerales > Anaerobacaceae > CAVXEF01. Next base: position 12,668 of record CAYLXD010000027.1, read on the forward strand.
TGCGGCGGTGAAAATCTTTAATCAATGTTACCGCGTTACGTGCCGGGACAATCTGGTCATCGACCATCCGTATTCAAACGGTATCTGGTATGATGTAGGCAGTGTTGACGGCCGGTTTCTCGACAACTGGGTCGAGGGGATAGGCAATATCAACGCCCTGATTCCCAGCAAGCGGTTCTGGCCGAGCGAAAGCGGGTTCTTCATTGAAATTTCAAAAGGAGCGGTTTGCGCCGGGAACGTATTTGTCAATTGTGACCAGGGCATTCGCGTGCTCAATACTTCGGATGTTCAAGTCTATAACAACACACTGGTAAACAGTACTGTATTCTTCGGGCGCGATGGAAGAAGCACAGTCAGAGACCACTTCGGCTGGCACGCCAGCACCGGCCCGGGTGTTAATGAGCGGGACGGACACGTATTTGTCAATAACCTGCTCACAGCAGACGGGGAGTTTCGCAGACCCCTTCTGGTTTTTTGGCAGCCGGAATTTCTTTGTGAACAGCTCAGTAAGCCGCAGGTGAATCGGCTCGATTATAATGTGTATGTACGAGGGCCTGGCGCAACGGATAAACCTAAACCATTGATTCTGTGGAGTCCCGCGACGGGTGATGATTGTCAACTGACATTCGAGTCGCTGGAGGGTTTGCAGAAGCTGCATCCGGAATTTTCGGCCCGCAGTCAGTATTTTGCCGATTATAACGGCCCCTTATTCAAATGCTGGGAGCTGGGTGATTACCAGTTATTAAAAGCATTTCCGGCATCTACTGCGGCAAGCCATATTCCAGCAGAAGTCAGTAAGCTTCTCGGCCGACCAAAACAGTATGTCCAGTTTGTTGGAGCTTACCTTCCGATTCCCTGAACCTGTAAATCGTATTCGGCACGAGACGGATGAGCTACGAACAGCTTTGATGGGAAGAAGTTTTCTTTTGATGGATTAGAAGATTAGAGGTACTATGTGGTTTGAAGGTATCAGAGAATGACGCTCAGGGGAGGTATAAAAGATGGATGTTGAGGCATTTTTGTTATGCGATGCGGCTACGGACCAGCTTGGCAAGTTGAATATTTTAGGGGCGTTTGATAATATTCGTGCCAGGAAGATGCCTTTTGTGCTTCCGGGGTGTGCGATTGCAGGGAGGATACGATTTTCCAGGATTGAGGATGGCAACCACCGCCTTAAGGTCAATCTTATCGACGAGGATGGGAAAGAAGTAATCCCTGCTCTGGAGGGTAACCTGGCTGTAAAAATCGGGCCCGATACCGAATTCGCTGTTGTCAATTTTGTGCTGAATATCCAACGGCTGAAGTTCGAAAAGTATGGGGCTTACAGGATTGATTTGGCAGTTGACGGGCGACAAGAAGCATCTTTACCGTTATTCGTAAGAAATCCTCAGCAGTGATTCAGGATGGTGTTTTTTTGACCCCTCGACTATGCTAAGGACAGGTCGGGGGGTAAACGTTAAACAGTGAATGTTTGGAAGTTCTGGATGAGTAGCTTGGTGTATCGGCCGGGGTGGCCGTCGCCGATTGGTTTATCGTCGAATTTTACTACTGGGATGATGTCCTTAGTAGTAACGGCGATGAAAAGCTCATCGGCAGAAGCGGCCTGCTGAACAGTTAGAGATTTCTCGACTACCTTCAAACCAATATTTTTAGCGGCTTTGATGACGAATGCACGGGTAATGGAAGGCAGGATATTAGCTGTAAGCGGGGCGGTTTGCAGGGTCTTTTCGAAAATTGCAAAAAAGGCGGAGCCAGCGCCTTCAGTTATCAGGCCGGCCTCGTCGACGAAGATTGCTTCTTCGCAGCCTTTTTTAGCGGCGTCGGCACGGGCGAGAACGTTGGGCAATAAGTTCAGCGATTTTATGTCGCATCTTTTCCACCGCCAATCGGGATGGGTCGATACGGCGATGCCGTTGACCTTTAGCTGGCTATCGTCAGGCAGTTCGGTTACGGTGAGGAAGAAATTGGGCTTCAGGTCGGCGTTGTAGGTGTGGCTGCGGGGGGCGGAGCCTCTTGTGATGTGGAAATATATCTTAGCGTTGGCGAAGCCGGCGGTATCAAAGGCCTTTAGGACTCGCGTGCGAATTTGCTTGATATCGACGCCGGTTATTGCGATGGCGGCGAGGCTATCGGCGAATCTGGCGAGGTGGTCTTCGAGTGCGAAGATTTTGCCGTTGTAGCTTCGCAGGACTTCGTAAACGCCGTCGCCAAAGTAGGTGCCGCGGTCAAGATGGGCGGGGTCAAGGTCGGCGAGGGGTAAGATTCTGTCCTGTATCATAGCTATTTGCATAGGGGGCTCCGTAAAAACCAGAAGAGGATTTTAACCTGTGATTTCGGGACAGGATACAAAAATATCTGATAATTTGCTTTACAAAAAACAGGAGAGTGCGTAGAATACCCGCCTTCTTTCAGCGCTAAAGACAGGAGCCTTTACAAATGTATGCAGTGATAGAACAAGGTGGAAAACAATATAAGGTGAGCGAGGGGGATAGGTTGAAGATTGAGCTGACGGATGTTTCGCCCGAGGCAAAAACTATCGAACTGGACAAGGTACTGCTGGTCAGCGACGGGAAAAAGGCCAAGCTCGGCAAGCCTTATATAGAGGGGGCAAAGGTAGTGGCTTCGTTTGAGAAGAGCGCAACAGAGGCGGTCGTTAAAGGTAAAAAGCTGTATCCGACAAACTTTCGCCGGCGCAAAAACAGCAGAAGACGCATCGGGCATCGGCAGAAGTTCCTGCAAGTAGTGATTGAAAGAATCGAAGCTTAGACGCGGGCTCTTAGGCGTGGGTTTTGTGTTGCTGTATGGTATTTTCGGCCCGGTCGCGCCAGGCGGCTGGGCCATTTTGTATAAAATATTCAAATGATTCGTCTTCCACCAACTGGCCTAATAAGACCTTTCGGTCAGCGGGGTTCGGCACCTTTTCAATGACAAGTTCCCTGATGGTCTCGAGCTGGGCCAAAAATTCGCCGTGCTCGGCTGTGAATATCTGCTCGAGCTTTTTTCGCAGATGGCCGGCGTAGGCGGGAAAGTCGCCCTCAGTGGAAATGGCTATCTGCAGGTCGCCTCGTTTGACAACGGCGGGCACAAAAAAATCGCAAAGCTGCGGCTGGTCAACAACATTGCATAAAATCTCCAACTGCTGACAGTCTTTGTAAATCTGCTCATTCAACTTGCGGTTCGAGGTTGCAGCTATGACCAGTGCCGCTCCTACAAGGTGGTCCTTGGAATACTTCGACCTGACTAATTCAGCGTTGGTTTGCTGGCAAAGAGTTGTCATAGCGCTATCGATATGCTCAGAGACGACCACGAGGCGAGCGCCGGCATCTAACAGCGATTGGGCTTTGCGCAGGGCGACGGCGCCGGCACCTATTACGACGGCACGACGGCCGGTGAGTTCGAGAAATATGGGATACCTGGGCATAATAACATTATACCATAAGTTGCGGCCAAAGGTTCATTTGAAATAATATGGGAAAGATTTAGGCTCGCAAAGGTTGCTTATTTATTATAGATTAGTTCATAGTTGATAGTTCATTGTTCATCGACAGAAAGAAAGTATGGGCGAAGTGAAGAAATTGCAGCCGCCTTTAATTGAGGCTGATGTGCGTCCATTAAAGGCAGGCGACGAGGTTGTTGTGAGCGGTGTGGTCTATACCGCCCGGGATATGGCACATAAAAGGCTGTGTGAGGCGATAGATGCGGGGCGGAAGCTGCCTTTCGAACTTGAAGGAGCGGTTATTTATTTTGTCGGGCCGTCGCCTGCCCGGCCGGGCAAGGTAATCGGGGCGGCGGGGCCGACCACTTCGTCGAGGATGGATGCCTTTAGTCCGAAACTTATAGCGCACGGCCTGCGGGCTATGATTGGCAAGGGATATCGAAGCCAGCAGGTTAGAGAAGCACTAAAAAAATACGGCGCGGTGCATCTTTCGACCATCGGCGGGGCGGGGGCGCTGCTTAGCAAGTACATAGTCTCGGCGGAGATAATTGCATACGATAATTTGGGGACCGAGGCCGTGATGAAACTAATGGTTGTTGATTTTCCAGCGATTGTCGCATACGACTGTTACGGAAACAGTGTCTATAAATAAGGAGATGGGCAGTTGAAGGTTGCTTTGGTCGGTTTGCTGGAATCGGGCAAGAGCACGCTCTTTGCGGGGCTGAGCGGTAAGGCGATAACGCCGACAGGCTCTGCGACGATTGAAGAGGC
>CAYLXD010000028.1:0-12132 GCA_964387515.1 uncultured Pirellulales bacterium
GTCGAAGATGGCGGTTTTCGCCAGGACCTCTATTACCGAATAAATGTGTTTCCGATTCTCCTGCCGCCATTGCGGACTCGTAAGGACGACATTCTGCTATTAGCTGACCATTTTGCTGAGCTTTACTCAAAGAAGATGGGCAGGAACATACGGCGGATAAGTACGCCAGCTATTAACATGATGGTCTCTTACCATTGGCCAGGTAATGTTCGCGAATTAGAAAACTGCATCGAACGAGCAGTACTCTTGAGCAGCGATGGCGTAATCCACGGACATCATTTGCCTCCAACGCTACAGACATCCGAGGCATCAGGCACTATAGGTACGGGCTCTCTAAACGAAAGGACGAACTTATTTGAGCGAGACTTGATAATCGACGCGCTAAAGCGATGCAATGGAAATCTGGCGGCCGCAGCACGCGATCTAAAAACAACCGCCAGAATCATGAGATACAAGGTTAGGGAGCTTGGTATAGACTATAAGCGATACCGCGTTAAGAAAGGATAATCCATGGCGGCATGGGCGAGTACAGGACTTGGTGGATTGGACAAGCTACTTTGCGATTTGAGAAAAGGCGATAATGTTGTATGGCAAGTAGATAGCGTTGACGATTATCGTCACTTTCTGACTCCCTATGTGGCGCAGGCCTTACGGGACAAACGCAACATTGTCTATATGAGATTTGCCCAACACCCACCACTCGTGGAAAATCAGCCGGATATTACCGTTTATCAGCTTGATGCCGGCAGTGGATTCGAGAGCTTTTCCAAACAAATCCATACTATAATTTCCAGAGAAGGCAGGGAAACTTATTACGCGTTTGACTGCCTTTCGGATTTGCTAAGCGCATGGGCAACCGACCTGATGATTGGCAATTTTTTTAAGGTCGCTTGCCCTTATCTTTTTGAGCTGGACACTATTGCTTACTTTGCCATATTGAGGAATTATCACTCATTTCAAACAGTCGCCCGTATTCGTGAAACAACACAGCTATTACTGGATGTGTATAATTTTGAGGAAAGCTTCTATGTACACCCCTTGAAGGTATGGAATCGTTACTCGCCTACAATGTTTCTTCCGCATCTTCAGCAGGGAGAGGATTTCCTGCCGATAACAAGCAGTGTTGACGCCAGTAGAGTGCTTTCTCGCATCTCCCAAAAAGACCGGAATGGCTCGGCAAGAGCTTTAGACTACTGGGACCGTCTTTTCATGAAGGCTGACAGTTTGATGCAAGCACATCCTGATTCCAAGGAAGTTAAAGAACTGGTGGGCGAACTTTGCAGGATAATGGTTGGGCGTGAAAAGAGGATGTCTAATCTTGCACAGGATAGTTTCACCATTGAAGATTTAGTGACTATAAAAAGCAGACTGATAGGAAGTGGGTTTATCGGTGGAAAAGCTGCAGGGATGCTGCTTGCTCAAAAGATTTTGTCACAGGATAAATCTTTTAACTGGAGTCAGTATCTGGAACCTCATGATTCCTTCTACATTGGTTCAGACGTCTTCTACAGCTACATAGTTGAAAATGGCTGGTGGAAGCTGCTTATGGAGCAAAAGACAAAGGAAGGTTACTTCAAAGCCGCCCCTGACTTGAAGGAAAATCTGCTCCACGGCAAATTTCCCAACCAGGTTCGCGAGCGTTTCCAGGAAATAATCGAATATTTCGGTCAATCCCCAATTATCCTACGTTCAAGCAGTCTTCTTGAAGATTCTTTCGGTAATGCCTTCGCAGGCAAATACGAAAGCATATTTCTCGTAAATCAAGGTGACCCGGAGCAGCGCTACTCTGACTTCGAAGAAGCGGTGCGCAGGGTTTACGCAAGCACTATGGATGAAAGTGCTCTTGCCTATCGTCTGCAGAGGGGGCTTGACGAGCAAGATGAGCAAATGGCCATACTTGTACAACGGGTATCCGGCTCTTATAAAAAGCGCTACTTCTTCCCAGACCTTGCTGGTGTCGGAGTCTCTTACAACACTTTTGTTTGGAAGCCGGACCTCGACCCCAAAGCTGGCATGCTTCGGCTGGTTTTCGGCCTCGGCACACGAGCGGTGGAGCGTGTAGAAGACGACTACCCTCAAACAATAGCTCTTGACCAGCCATCGTTAAGACCCTATGCCGACAGACAGGACGCAAAAAAATTCTCACAGCATAATGTTGACCTGCTTGACACAGAGGAGAACTGCTTAAGAACCGTCGACCTGACTGAAGTGATTAACGGAGGCCTCGATATAAGACTGGATTTGCTGGCAAGTCAAGACCGCCACACCTTGCAGAAAATGGCAGAACTAGGCATAAAAGGCCAGCACGCCTGGGTTTTGACCTTTGAAAAACTGCTGGCCAACACTGAATTCACACAAATTATGCAAAAACTGCTGAAAACTTTAGAAACTCGATATCAATATCCTATTGATATCGAGTTCACGGTGAACTTTGCTGGGGACGGTAAATTTAAAATTAATTTAGTCCAGTGCAGACCGCTTCAAACCAAAGGTATAACAGCAGGAGTCCAGATTCCGAAAAATATCGAGCCCAAGAAAATCCTGTTCGAATCACACGGTTACACTATGGGAGGTAGCATCTCACAGCCGCTCAAAAGGATTATTTATGTTGACCCTGAAAAATACGTCGAGTTGCCTATTTCACAAAAATACAGTGTAGCTCGGTTAATAGGAAAGCTGAACACCCAGATAACCGACAGGCAGGCAACCCCAACTATTTTGCTCGGCCCCGGCAGATGGGGCACAACAACGCCGAGCTTGGGTGTACCGGTCAACTTTGCTGAAATCAGTCGAATAACTGTGCTGGCAGAGATAGCCTACGAAGGAGGCAACTTGATGCCTGAGCTGTCTTTCGGAACCCATTTTTTCCATGACTTGGTGGAAAGTGACATCTTTTATATAGCTCTCTTTCCCCAAAAAGAGACGGTGGTATTAAACAAAGAGAATTTTTTGAAAATGCATAATTCGCTGGCTGACATCTTCCCCGGGGACAGCAAATATGAGGATGTAATTCGAGTTTATGATGTCGACTCGAAGCAGCTACAAATTATGTCCGATGTTGTATCCCAAAAGGTGGTTTGCTTCTTTAGTTAATAATGGGGTGCGCAACAAATAGGCGCTTTTGGGCTACCGTTGCGGTACTGCTATGCTTCGGTCAGCATCGCAAGTCTTTATTTGATAATCATTAGTCATTTAACCACAAATACTTACAAAACTCTTGTTCGGCTCCGTGGATCGACGCTCTATCCAACTGAGCTACAGGCACTTATTTTTTAAGTGCTTTTAATGTAACAACCTGCGGATCCTATCAACCCCTGATGTACTCAGAACGAACAAGACGCATAGCTGCCTCGGCTGATTTTTCTGGCAGTGAGATATTGCTGACTGTACCGGTCAATTTTCTTGACCGGCGGTCTATTTTTATTTTAATATCGTCGTCCATATTGGGAGAATGTTAATTTGGGAAGCAGGAGGCACGAAAAATGAAGGTTAGTGGACGAGCCAAGAATGTCCCGCCGTCGGCGACTATAGCTGTTACCGCACGGGCTCAGGAATTGAAGGCCCAGGGTGTTGATGTGGTAAATTTCGGTGCCGGAGAGCCGGATTTCGATACGCCCGAGTACATCAAAGATGCCGCTGTAGAGGCGTTAAAAGCCGGCAAAACAAAATACACGCCCGCACGTGGCATAGTCGAGTTAAGAGAGGCAATAGCCAAGAAGCTGCAAAATGAAAACGGCCTGAAGTACAGCCCTGAGCAGGTTATCGTCAACTTTGGTGGAAAACACTCGATTTACGAAGCGATGCAGGCTGTACTCGACCCCGGTGACGAGGTCATACTGCCCTGCCCATACTGGGTAACATATCCCGAGACAATAAAACTCGCCGGCGCAACAGCCAAGATTGTTACAGGCGACAAGGCGAACAGCTACAAAATTACGCCACAGCAGCTAAAAGAAGTCATTACCGAAAGAACTGTTATGCTCGTGATGAACTCGCCTAATAATCCGGGCGGATTTACATATACGCCTGATGAACTATCCGCCCTTGCAAAGGTCATCGAAGGAACGGACATAATGGTGCTTTCGGACGAAATCTACGAAAAGCTAATATACGGCGATACAAAATTCGTCAGCTTTGCATCGCTTAGTGAAGATGCCTACAACAGAACCCTGACGCTCAACGGCTTCAGCAAGGCCTTTTCGATGACCGGCTGGCGCCTGGGTTACGCTGCCGGGCCGCTGGAAGTTATCAAAGCAATGGGTCGCCTGCAGTCACATATGACGCAGAACCCTGTAACATTTGCTCAGTATGCGGCAGTCGCTGCGCTCGGTGAGCCCGCCGCCGAGGCCATAGAGAATATGAGGGTGGAATTCGAGCGGCGAGCCGAATATATGGCCCAGCGCCTGAACGGTATCGATGGTGTGGTTTGCCCCGAACCTACCGGCGCTTTTTACTGTTTTCCTGATGTTTCAAACTATTATGGCCGAATTATTAATAGAACGAAAATCAGCGGCAGTATGGACTTTGCGAAAGCGCTTCTGGAGCAGGCTAACGTCGCCCTTGTTCCGGGTTTGCCGTTCGGCTGTGATAAAAATGTTCGCTTGAGTTTTGCCTGCTCAATCGAGCAGATTACCAAGGGACTCGATAGGTTGGAAAAATGGCTCAAAGGGTAGAGTTGTCGATTTATCCGCCCACGGCGTGCCAAACGTAGATTGAAAAACCGAAGAGGTGGAATCCAAATCGGAAGTGATAGTTTAAAAATCGAAAATCGGAAATCTAAAATTGAAAATCGAAGTGCTTTGTCCGGCTGGCCAATGATACTGGCCTGGCTGGGGATGCTTATTTTCGCTCTGCACGCCTGCACACGCATGGTCGGTGCCGGCGACACCTGGGTCGCACTGGCCTGCGGAAGACACTTCATAAATCACGGCGTCGACACCGTTGAACCCTTCAGTGCAAATTCACACAAGCCCGGACCGACAGAAGAGGAGATAAAAACCTGGCCTAAATGGGCACAGTGGATTACCGATAAGGTTGGCCTTGAGACCGTCAAATACTGGCATCCTACCGGCTGGGTAAACCAGAACTGGCTGACACACGTCATCTTCTACTGGCTCACACATCTGTCACCATTTGCCGATGCCGACACCTTCTCGTTCAATACGCTTGTCTACTGGAAATTTGCCATATACATACTTACCGTTATTTGTGTCTATTACACCGGCCGATTGTTAGGGGTCAATCCCACCTTATCGGCGGTCTTTGCCTGCTTTGCTATGTTTACAGGCCGCTCTTTTCTTGATATCCGCCCCGCTGGCTTTTCCAACCTTCTGGTAGCTGTGTTTTTGCTCGTACTTGTCCTCGCCACCTATCGTAACATCCTGTACATCTGGCTTGTCGTGCCAATAGTAGTTTTCTGGTGTAATGTCCACGGCGGGTATATCTACGCCTTTATAATGTTGGTCCCGTTCGTAGCCTTGAATTTTCTGACGAGCTTTTTCCCCAAAAGGTTTGTCTCAATCGGTCGAAAAGGTGTATACCATACGGTCGCCGCAGGTTTTGTCGCTCTTTTAGCGGCGATTGTATTTAACCCGTTCCATCTGACAAATTTTACTCATACCTTTGTCATCAGTGTCAGCCCACACGCCGAGAGGTGGCGGACCGTCAATGAATGGCATCCAAGTTTTGAATGGAGCAATCCGGTCGGCACAAGCTTTCCATTTCTGGTGCTCTATGTTTTAAGCATTGGCCTGCTCGCACTCTGGCTTCTCAGTCGCCTCCTTAAGCCCAGACTACTAAAGGCGCCGAAGAACGAGCTCGAAGCCCAGAAAAAACTCTTCACAATTCTTTCTGAGATATTTGGCTGTGCCGCCGCTGTCCTTATCGGCTGGGTGGTATTTATCAGTTTTTCCTTTCTTAACCTCGATATCGGCAGCTTCTTTATCTGCGCCGTTTTCACGGCCGTTGTGCTGCTCAGCGTCTACAAAAGCGTGCACTTTATCAGCTTCGTGGTTCCTCTGACACTGGTTGCCCTCTGGTCTACTGAAGCCGACGCTGGATTTCTCGGCAGATACATTTATCCGTTTGTCCTGCTGCCGGCTTACGTCATAACGCATATTATTGCCTCGTTGCTCTCGAAGACCGTCAAAGTCAAGCCAAAGAATATTATTTTTGTAGTTGCCGCTGCGATTGCGGCTTTAATCTTAATGACCATATTATTTAATCCTTTCAAATTTGAGTCGCCCGTGTGGAATGTAAGTCAATTCTTTAATTTACACCGAATGTGGCGTCCGAATTACGAACGCAACCCAACTCTGAGCTATACATACTTGTTCAATATTCTTTACGTCGTAAACATCGTCTCGATTATCGTCTGGCTAACTGTACCTGGCCTGCTGAAATTGTTTACTGAGCTGCCGCAGAGCCGGGAGTCACAGCCACAAACTGATACATACGAACTGCCCAAAATTGATTTGGCTCTGATTGTCATCGCCGCTCTTACTGTCTATATGGCGATTCGTTCCCGCAGATTCATCCCGATAGCGGCCATCGCTGCCTGTCCTCTTGCTGCTATGCTCATCGACCAGATAACTCGAACAATCTCAGCGGCGTGCAGCTTTCACAGAAACAAATGCTTTATCGTCTCGCCGATGCCTTACCCACTGCAGTTGTTTTTCATTTTTGCCGGCATCATCGCAGTCCTTGGTCTTGGCACCTGGTGGACACTTAAGTTTAAGCGTGTTTACCTCGACCCCTGGCACAACGACTCGAAATTGACCTCCATCTTTATAAGAATGACAGCTTCGGATGCTAAGCCGTTTTATGCCTGTAAGTTCATAAGAGACAACAATCTAAAAGGCAAGATGTTCAATTACTGGACGGAGGGAGGCTTCATCGCCTGGGGCCAGAATCCCGACCCCAACACCGGCAAAACGCCCCTGCAGTTATTTATGGACGGCCGCGCCCAGGCAGCTTATGACCACAAAGCATACGACCTCTGGGCGAATATTATGTTTGGCGGCCCGCCTGTCCAACGTGCCAGAATAAGGAGAGAGAGATACAATTACGCCGAAATTGGCAAATGGATAGGCGAACAGTTGAAAAGGTACAACGTCTGGGTGGTCTTGATGCCCGTAAGTCCAAACACCGATATTTTCGTGAAAGCCCTCGAACAAAATCTCGATTGGCCCATCGTCTTTCTCAATGGCAAGCAGAAATTGTTCGTCGATATAACAACCACTCAGGGCAAAGAACTTTTCGAAGATATGACATACGGGAAGTTGCTCTACCCCGGTGATTTCTCCAGAAACCTTACTATTGCTCACAATATTCTCTTATTCAGCGAAGAAGAAGCTGCGCGTGAAAAGGGGCTTGAAGCCGCAGTCGAAGCCTTCAAATCAAACCCTTCAGCAACCCCTATGTTGGAAATAATACTTGCAGGACAAAAATCCGCCAAGCTAAGCCCCTTTGTCTATAATTTCGTCAGGAGTTACCTCGACTATTTTACAAAAAATAAAAGTGCTTACGCCAAACAGCACGGATATTTGCACAGAATCATAGCTGCGAGAATAGCAAGTAATTATTTGCAGAAAGTAGCTGAGACGCAGAAAGATACGGAGCTTGCGCAGTCTTATAGCGCCAGGATTAGAGAATATGACAATGAAATAAAACAACTGGCTAAGGCAAAGAGGTGGTAACCTGTGCAGCTGATTTGCCGGCCGAGGCATGGTAGATTCGAGTGGACACTATCGTGGTGGGACATTGAAGCGTTTTACTTTTGCGAAAAGTAAGAGGCTCGTCAGAAACGAGCAGTTCAAAGCTGTTTTGGCTCGCAAACTGTGTGCCGGCAATGGGCTGTTGACACTCTATATGGCCGAAAATGATTGTGGCTACCCCCGACTGGGTGTCTCGGTTAGTAAGTCTTGCGGTGGTGCAGTTGTGCGGAGTCGTCTAAAGCGGCTTTTGAGAGAGGCCTTTCGGAAAAGCCAGTACCGGATTCCAGCGGAGTTTGACTATCTGGTTATGATTTCATCCGGATTTGCAAAATCAGATAAGTCCGCAGAGTCTAAAGAGGCTTTGAGGCGGTTGACGTTTGAGCACGTAAAGGCTTCATTTCTCGCTCTTGTAGCAGAGATTGCGAAAAACAAATAAAAACACCGTAAAGGGAATTGTCAATGTACAATTCATAAGCTCACTTGACGAATATTGAGTGATGAACGTTGAAAATTGCAAATTGCTGATACCGATAGGCGCCGCGGCAAAAAAAGCTGGTATTTCGCGCCAATCTTTGCAATATTACCTTATGGTCGGATTACTGGAGCCTACTGAGGTTACGCCGACCGGAAGGCGAATGTTTGATGGAAAAGCGATAGAGCGAATCAGGCTGATAAAAAAACTCAACGACAGTGGCTATCCGTTGCGAGCCATACGCGAATTGTTTCTGGAAGGACGGACCGATTTGAAAGGAAGTAAAAAGTGAGTGATTACGAGACCACAGAGAGAAAACGTAATGTTATTGTAGGCATATTCGTATTAATAGCCCTGTGTGCGTTCGTCTGGCTGATATTTATGTTCGGCGACCTGCCGACCGCCGTAACCAAGTTGGGTTCGTTTGAGGTCTTTGTTCAGTTTCCAACCGCTCCGGGCGTGCAGAAAGATACTCCGGTTCGTTTCTGCGGTTACCAGATTGGCAGAGTTACGGATGTTATGGCACCGGCTGTTCGCACAGATTTGAACACGCAATTGGCTTATCACCAGGCCCTTGTTGTTCTCAGTATCGACAAAAAATATGCTAATATCCCCTCTAATATCGAGGTAAAACTGATGACTCGAGGGCTTGGCAGCAGTTATATCGAACTGACTGTCGACCCTACCTTACCACTGACACCGCGTGACCCGAACAGGCCGGAAACAAAATTTCTGGTTGACCGGATGTTTTTGCAGGGTTCGACCGGCGTCACCAGTGAGTTCTTCCCTGCCGAAAGTCAGAAAAAACTGGAAGAGCTTATTAACAACCTTAATACCCTTATCACACACGCCAACACCATTCTTGGCGACCAGCAAAACAAGGAAAACATCAAAGCAAGTTTAGCCAATCTGTCCAGCGCATTCGGTCGCGCTACAGAAACACTTGAAGAGTTGAGCAAAACAACGAAAGAGTTGGGGATAATCTTGGAAAAAATAAACACCGGCCAGGGTACCGCAGCTCGGCTCATAAATGACGGCCGATTGTATGATGAGCTGCTCGAAAATACTCAGCAGATGCAGGTATTACTGCAGGAGTTAAGAACCTTCGTCGAAAAATCTAACCGAAAAGGCTTACCCATTAAGCTAAAGTAAGATTATACACAGGGGCAGCTTTCGCGGAAAGCATAGAGGACGATGTTCATCAGGGAGCTGCAGACAGCCTCGGCTGTGGACTTTCCTGCAATTCTTGTTTCGGCTGATGCTTCCATCTGCGGTGCAGCCACCAGTACTGGGTAGGGTCGTCCCGCACAAATTGTTCAATTGCTCTGGTGTATTCGGCTGTAACCCATGTGAGAGGGTCATCCTTGTCGGCCCACTCTTCGGGGAAAATGATGCGGTTTACACCGATTTCAAAGTAAAAACGATTATCAATTCTTCTACTGTAGCCTACACCTATTGGCACGTTATTACTTATCGCAAGTAGTCCTATACTCTTGTAAGTGCTCGCCTTTCGGCCGAAGAAATCGACAAACACTCCTTTCCTGCCTGCATCCTGGTCGGCAATAAAACACAGAGTCGCACCGTTTGAGGCAATACCTGACATCAGTTCGGATGCTCCCTTTTTGTCGATTATCTTCTGCCCTTTTCGTCGGCGAACGTCGTACAGGTATCTGTTAACAAACTTGTTATCTAACGGCCTGGCAACGCTGTAGACATTAAAGCCGAAAAGACCCAGCATATAACCCATAATTTCAAAGTTGCTGTAATGGGCTGCCACCATTATCAACCCCTTACCTTCCTGCATCAGCCACTTGGCGTGTTCGGCTGTTTTGAACCAGGAGTATTGACGCCAGTTATCTTTTCCTACTAATCGCGGCGTCCAGAGCACATCGATTGCCAGCATCGCGATATGCTCGAAACTCCGTCGGCCGGTCTGCCGGTGCCATTGCTCGTCTTTTTCCGGAAAGCTCGCACGCAGATTATCCAGAGCCCGCTCTCGGCCCCGATGGTAGTATCTCCACAACAATCGCCCCAGAAAACATGCTGTCCTTAGATTTGTTTCTGCGGCGAACAGGTGAATAAAAATAGCGAGAATTCGAAGTGCGACATAAACAAGCCAGTTTGTGACCACATTGTTTTTCTTCCTTTTTTTCTTTTGCTGTGTGGAATCAGCCATAGCAGGATTGTAGAATCAAAATCATTGATGTCAAGCCTTCCCAACGACACGCCGACATTAAATAATCCCGATTATTAGTAGCGTTATCATAGTGGCCCCCAATGCGAGCATAAAAATGCCGGTAGCCAGGTGAAGTCTCTTGAGCCATTTCTGGCGCATCTGTTCTATTCTCGCCGGACTGGTAAGGCCGAACCCAACGCCTAAAGTAATAATTATGAATGGCAGAACAAATATGAGGTTGTATAGAAGCAGCAGCCGTACCGCCTGCATTCGGGTCGCCGTATCGCTGAGCATACCTATAATCACCACGTAAGGTCCTGACGTACATGGCAGCAGCAGGACACTCACCAAACACCCGATGATAAAAGCACTGGGTACTGAAGTAACACTGCGGGTAATTTGCTTTAACCGGGGCTGCCAGGACTGCGGCACCTCGATATTTATTCCTCGTTCATACCAGAAGAAATCTTTCGTATTCCATAGGCCTACCACGATTGCCAAAACACTAACGCCGATATAAATATAGTGCTGTAAACCTGCGACCTGAATGGCGGTAAAAAGTCCGAAGCCCATTAAAAGATAGCAAATGTAGGTGGCAGCCGTAAAGGCAAAGCCGGCATTTATAACACGCCTTCGCGTACTCGACCTGGAAAATATCAACATTGTGCTTAACAAAAGCGTGAGAACGCCGAAAGCGCAGGGGTTGATAGCATCCACCGCCGAAGCCCCGATTACCGCCGATATGGTCAACTGCTTTCTTACGCTTTTCTGTTCTTTCGCAGGACCGCTCAAAGCCGAAGGGGCTCCAGAACCAGCCGCAGCCCGAACTGCTTCTTCGATGCCTCTCAGTGTTTTTTGGCTGGCCCCATGAAAGGCCTTATCGCCTATAAAGACCGCCGGCGCGCCTTCTTCAATGATGTCTTTTGCATTGTAAGCCTCGGCTAAGCCCAGCAGCAGATTAGCGTTATCTGATGTATGAATCTCATACCTACTGATTACAACAGGATAATTTGGCTTAAGATGCCGCTCGAAGAAATCTTCAAGCTTTTCGCAGGAAGCACAGCCAGATTCATAGAAATAGAAAATCTCGACCTCGTTGACCTCGTCGGCAAAGCCGGTAGAGTTAAATAACAAAAAAAACGGCAGTAATACAGGAACAAGCAAACGCAACAACACCGTTATATCACGATTGGTACGAACCATTTTTCAATTTCCTCTTGCGGGCATCTTTTTTTTACTGCTGCCTCACGAGATTAGATTGTGAAGCACTCACCGATTTTGGTTTGAGCGACTCAATCTCCGTCTTTATGTTTAATTTGTTTTTGCCGTATAGCGCTTTATTTCACTTAAAATTTCCAGTGTGGGGTTAACTTTATTTAAGGTATAAAAATGTAGTCCCGGCGAGCCGCCTTTAAGCAGGTCTTTACATTGCTGAACAGCGAACTCTACGCCCGTTTTGTAAGTGCTTTCTACATCGCCATCCAGGGGTTTAAAAATATCATGAACCTTCTGAGGGATAGTCGCGCCGCAGGTATTACAGAATCTCAGCAAAGTCTGGTAATCCGTAATTGGCAAAATCCCTGGAATAATGGGCACGTTCACTCCTTTTTCTCTTATTCTATCTAAATATGCAAAATAGTCCTTGTTATCAAAGAAAAGCTGGGTAATTACAAATTCACCGCCGGAGTCAATCTTAATCTTCAAATATTTGGAATCGGTTTCCTTGTCCGGGCAATTGATGTGTCCCTCGGGAAAGCCGGCCACGCCGA
>CAYLXD010000028.1:12232-16462 GCA_964387515.1 uncultured Pirellulales bacterium
GTAGAGCCGCCCGCTCCATAAGTTACCGAAAACCAATCGGGTTTTAGCTTGGCAAAAACACCGGCCGTTTCAAAAAGCCTTGTTTTCCCCTTTTCGGTTTTGGGTGGGAAAAACTCGAAAGAATAGGTGAGATTTTTCTCTTTCAAAATATCCGCTATTTTTCTAATCATTCGGTCCTCCTGTTATTTTAGTAAATGTTTCTTTACTTCTTTTAGTACTACAACGCCATTTTAGCTCAAAAGTTTTCAGACAGCCGACCTATAGCTTTTTTCAGAATCTGCCTCCTTTCTATGTATATCAGCCGGATAAAACCCCGCACGCTTTGGCGGTTGCTTTCGGCTGATATTATTTCTCTGGTGAAAGACCACCGACTCTTACAAGCTTTAATTGACCACAGCACCTAAATACTCGAACCCACAAAATAAGTCAAACCCTCTTCTTTGAAAATTCCGGAGCAGTCATTTCTCACCAAAATGACACTGCTATAGTGCCGGCCATCCCAATATATTTTGTACGCTGTGTTTTGGGTGCGTGTTTCGCCTAAAAGCCTGACTTTTGTTTCAAAAATCGAAACAAATACTAAATTTAACCGCTTTCGACCTTTTCAAACAACGGAAACCCTATGTCTGTGCATACAGAGCAACCTTGTTAGCCCCGTCCACTACTGTAATTTTAGTGTTTGGGTTCTCGGCGAGCCAATTGTCCACGACAGCCTGCGGCTGGTGGACAGCCTGCAGATGCGCCGCCTCAATGAGTTCATCGGGCATTTCCGAAAACATCCAGATTCGCCGCAATCGTTTTATCATCCGGGCAAATTTATACGCTTTGTGGCTGAACAGTTTGTATTCACTCTCAATTGATTTAAGTACCTCGTCGATTGGAGCGGTCAAGCGATTATAAAAATTCTCCATCGTTCGCTCGGCACCGATACCATTTGGACAGGCCGAGAGAAATAGTATCTCACCGCCGTCTTTAACAGCGTTTTTCGTCAGCTCGAGCGCTCTCTGAGCGATGTAAAGGTCTATATCATTCGGCAATCCTCCCGGCGAGACGATAAGGTGCTCAACCGGCTTTACTACATGGGTATTCATTTTGTCGGCTACGCTAAAGGCTTCTCCGCTGACCTCATCTACAGGCCCTAATCGCACCCACTGAATTCGTCCTGAACTGCTGATTGTTACCAATGCGTAGACCGGCCGGTCCTTTACAATCAGCTTCATCCCCTCGAGCTGGTCCTCAGCAAGCGGATTATCCTTTCGGCTTTCATCCCTGTGCCACGGATGCAGCGCAAACGTGGCTCTGTCATCAAGTGCCAGACTGTGGTTTTGCTCAGCCGTCCTGAACGCACATATCCCCGGCATGAAGTTCTTTATCGGATTGGAATACCCCGCAAAATAGTGGCATTTCACATCGGACAGCGCCAGGAAAATCCGGGCATCATCTGCTTTAGCATTAAACATCACCTCTGTACCGCGGGATGTTCGACCTGCATATATGAATCTGTCCTTCTGACAGTCGTGAACGTGGATTTCAAAATCACGAAGACGGGCTTTAGCGGCAGCCGTCTCTATTTGCTTTTTGATTTTGTTGTTCTCTGCACTCTCGGCATCGTGTGTACCTGTGCATATCAGGAACTGCACCATCGAGCTGCTGCCTAACGCAGGGAAAAGTTGTCCAAATATATCGTTAAACGGCATGTCACGCGTGCCGTCCGTCAGCAGCACACAAAGGCACTTGCCGGCAGCTTCTTTCACAAAGTCGTCCTTCTGCCGGCAGGCCAGGGCCTGACTTACAAGGGTTACACTGTCCGTATCTCTCTCGTCCCGCCAGGGCCGTATTATATCGCTGACATTCTCCTGCGGGATTTGCAGGGTTATAACGCCTTTGCCGTAGTGAAGCTCAACTTGCATATCCAGCTCATAAATCAAATATCTTGCCGGGGTTTAGAATATCGTTGGGGTCCATCGCCTTTTTAATCGCCCGCATCATATCGATATAATTTTCAGACACTACATACGACAGATACTTCTTTCTTTTATGTCCTATCCCATGCTCACCCGAAATTCGCCCACCGACCTCAGCGGTCAGTCGGTACAGTTCGTCAAGTATTTTCGGTAGAATCTCATACCATTTTTCGTCGGACCACTGTGGTTGTGAAACGATACGCGCATGGATATTGCCGTCCCCCGCATGGCCGAAGCACGGTATCATCACATCATATTTGTCCGACAATTCCGCCAGCTTGGCGACCATCGTGGCGATCGCAGCCGGCGGGACAACAATATCCTCCGGGCTTTGGCGACGCGAAATAACATTGTAAGCTTCGCCGATATTTCTGCGAACCTTCCAGATTCGTTCGGACGTAGTGGCATTGTCGGCAACGTAAACCTCGATAGCCCCGGCATCGAGGCACAATTGCCCTATAGACTCGTATTCCCGCTCTACCTGCTGCTCATCCGGGCTGTCCACCGTAATAAGCAGCATCGCGCCGGCCTCCTGGTACGGTATGGATTCGTTGAGGTATTCGCAGGACGCCTTGATTGAGTTTTTGTCCATAAACTCGATAGCCGTCGGAATTATACCGCCTGAGGTCTCTATCTTCGGAACCACTTTAATTGCTTCTGCGGAGGTTTTGAACAGGCACAGAAGGTCAGCCTGCGCTTTCGGCAGAGGCATTAGTCTAAGGGTAATCTTCGTAAATATCCCAAGTGTACCCTCCGAGCCGACCATAAGCTGGATTATATTATATCCACTGACATCTTTAATCAGCTTACCACCCAGCTCAACAATTTCGCCGGTGGGCGTAACAACCTCAAGCCCGAGAACATATCGGCTTGTTACTCCGTATTTGATTGCTTTTGCCCCGCCGGCATTTTCCGCTACGTTCCCGCCGATGTAGCACGTCTCGAGGCTCATCGGATAACCCGCGTAGAATAGACGCCGCTCTTTGAGAAACTCATTTATATCATTGGTAACAACCCCCGGCTCTACGACTATCATCATATTCTCAGTGTCCAGTTCGAGGATTTTATTCATACGCTCTGCTGTTATCACTATGCCGCCGCAGATAGGAACGGCTCCGCCGGATAGTCCTGAGCCGGCGCCGCGGGGTGTAACCGCTATCAACTCGCGATTCGCCAGTTTCATAATCGCTGCGATTTCTTCAGCGGCTCTCGGCCTGACTACTGCCTCCGGCATATGAGCGTATTCTTTGCCGGGCACCTCATCGTGTGAGTAAGGCTCGAGCTTTTCATCATCTCCGTAGATAACGTATTTGGCGCCGACGATTGCTCGCAGCTCATCGGCAATTCTCGGCGTAACAGGATTATATTTCTTTTTATTTCTCACTGGTTTACCCCGCGCTTACGCTTGGGGCTCTGATTTCTGTCTTCTGTCCTCTGACTTCTGTTTTATATGCGCGGTTAAGGCCGGCACAACTTCGAAAAGGTCGCCCACTATTCCAAAATCTGCAACCCTGAAAATCGAAGCATCGCTGTCATTATTGACGGCTACTATAGTTTCGGCGGTTTGCATTCCTGCCAGATGCTGAATCGCACCGGAAACCCCTATACCAATATAAAGTTTTGGACTGATAGTTTGACCGCTGAGCCCCACCTGATGTGGATAGCTCAGCCATCCCCTGTCTACCACATCACGCGTAGCGCCCAAAGCTGCCCCGAGACTGTCCGCCAATTCACGAACAATAGATATATTCTCAGCCTTCTTTATACCTCTACCCACAACTACAACGGTATCAGCTTCACTGATGGGCTGCTTTTCTTCGTTACCTGTGAAACCAATCCTCGCGATTCGGCTGTTCAGTTCTTCTTTGGATGCAGTAAGACGAGTTATTTCCCCCTTTCTGCCCTGCCGTCTTGGTGCTGGCTTGGTCGAGCGAGGCCGAACCGTTGACATCTGGGGACGAAACCTGGGTGTCTTAATAACCGCCATTACATTGCCCCCGATAGCCGGCCGGGTTTGGAGAAGATTATTTGTTCCTTTTTCTATATCGAGTCCGGTGCAGTCAGCCGTCAAACCCGTATGGGCTTTGCACGCAACATAAGGCATTAACGTCCTGCCTGTTGATGTCGCACCTGCAATAATTATTTCCGGCCGGTACTGCTCGATTAGTTTCAGCATACAGGCTGCGTAAGGCTCAACAAGAAAATGCTCCAGCTCAGCCGCCTCCATTGCTATAACCTCACCTGCGCCCCGTTCTATAAGCTCTTC
>CAYLXD010000029.1:0-12648 GCA_964387515.1 uncultured Pirellulales bacterium
TTGACCTTAAAGAGCACCTGACCGTACTCAACAGCCTGGCCGTTGCTCACCAGTATCTCGGCTATTGTTCCACTGGTCTCGGCTTTTATTTCGTTCATTACCTTCATTGCTTCGACAATACAGACAACCGTTTGCGGATTAACCTGCGAGCCTACCTCTACAAAAGGGTCTGAATCAGGGCTCGGCGTAGCATAAAAAGTTCCGACAATGGGTGACTTTATCACTACGAGGTTATCTTCCTGCCCCTGGCCGCGAATAGCTGCTTCAGCGGGTGAGGTCTGCGCCGCATTAGCGCCGGCAGGTATGGCTGAGATATTCTGGCCGACCATCGGCACAGCCGTTACGGCCCCGCCCAAGGGGGGTTGCGGTTGGCAGCGCTTTAGAGAAATCCTGTCATCGCCGTGCTTTATCTCCACCTCGACCAGGTCGTTTTCTTTCATTATTTCAATAAGCTCGGTTATTTTCTGCAGGTCGTCGTTTTTTTGTGCCATTGCCGCATCCCTTCATAATAAAAGGTGTCGGTTAAACCCAATAAGTATAACCACAGGAGGCCTTTTTGCAAATAATTTCTCAACCCTGTGGTGGACGGTGTGTGGGGTTAGTGAACAGCCCTTAGTATACTGCTTAGATGCGGCTAAAATACTTCGAGGCCAACCATTGTGATATCGTCAACTTCGTATGATTTGAATCCTTGATTTTGGACAAGGGAGTTGAACTTCTCCGCCATTGCAACCATCGGCAGATGTGTGAGCTCGTGGAATTTTTCCGTGAAGTTAAAGCTGCCTGTGTCGTCAAAGCTGCCGATAGCGGATTCGGCCCCGTCGGAATAGAGCAGCAGTTTATCACCTGAGTGAAGTCGTATGGTTTGCTGAGCGTATTTAGCGTTCTCAAAAATACCAAGCAGTGAGCCCTGTGCTTCCAATCGCTGCAGGCCTTTGCGAGGCCTTATGAGAATCGGATAAGGATGTCCGCCACGGGCATAAGTAAGCTCGAGAGTTTCCGTATTCAGCAGGCAATAGCAGCAGGTAGCGAATAGATTGCCGGAAAACTTCTGGGCGGTCATTCTTAAATTGAGGTTGGCTATAACTTCCGCCGGCGAGAATATCTGATAGCTGCTTCCGGTTGTCTGACGCATAACCAGGGCCTGCTTTAGAAAGATGGTCAGGAGCGCGGCGGGCATTCCGTGGCCAACTACGTCGGCGACGTAAAAACCTATGTGCTGTTCGTCGAGGCGGGCGACATCGTAGATGTCACCTGAGACACATTCAGCCGGCAGAAAGACAGCGGCCCAGCGCAGGCGGTCACTGTCCGGCAGCTGGCTCGGCAGAAAATCCCGCTGAACCTGCCCAGCCATGCGAAGCTGTTCGGCCAGACCGCTCGCAAAAGCCTCGGCGTCCGCCGGGTTTTCGGGCAATCCAACGGTCATTGTCTGAACTGTTTTCGACATTACCGCAGATTCCTCTCAGTAATATTATGGGACTGCGAAATAATGTTAATCCCGGTGGGTACTGCCATAGACAATTTCGGCTTGCCGGAGTCGGCACTTTGCGTTTTTTTGTTTTTTTTGTCTTCTGTAGGGTCAGGGTGTAAACCCTTTGCGGCGGTGCCATGATGGGTTTTTTAGCCGCATCGGAAGTAATCTTAAAAATCTTTACACAGCCTTGATATTTATAAAGTGTTTTGTTTATAAGGACTTACAGAGAGTCAAAATCG
This sequence comes from uncultured Pirellulales bacterium, assembly GCA_964387515.1. Classification (GTDB taxonomy): domain Bacteria; phylum Planctomycetota; class Phycisphaerae; order Sedimentisphaerales; family Anaerobacaceae; genus CAVXEF01. The sequence continues at coordinate 1,714 of CAYLXD010000029.1, forward strand.
CCCGATAGTGGCTTCTGGAAAATATTAGTTTTTTTTCGATTTTTGGTTTGCATTGCAAACAAGTTTGCAGTATATTGCAAAAGGTAACCCAATTGGTTTGACAGGAAGGTTAGCGAGAACGAGTAGAAAAGTTGACGGGATTAGAAATTTCAAAGAAAGGACCGATTTTATGAATGACCGGCAAACTCAAAAATCGAAAGATGTAGAAAAACTCAAAGAAATTCCGAAATGGGCCCGGCGCTATGCTGAAAGCAGGACAGCACCTTTAATTATTTTTTCTCTGATTTTTATTTTATGTTTTGGCATGGTCTTCCTTGGTGTTTACTGTTTTTTGAAGGGTAGATTCATATTGGCGGCGATCATGATGATATTATACGTGGCTACATTCATATACTTTGTTATTACATGGGACAGGCACGAGGCACATTATTTTACAAAAACAGGAATTCCTGAGAGCGGGAGTGTAAAACAAATAAGGAACTTTCTGCCACTTCCGTTGATAGCATGTATTATTATTAGCGTGATAATGGAACAACGTGGCGTTTTCCCTACTCATCTTAAGGTGCCGGTTTCAGCACTGTATGTCTGTCCATTATTAATATTTGCAAATTGGCGATGGGCACGTGGCAGCTTTATAGGCTACCTGTGGGCAGCGTTATATGGCGGCTGGGCCATTGCAATACTTTTTGAAGTGCCAATTCTTACATTTTCAGAAGGTGGCCAACTCAAACCAGGTGACGAGATGTATCTGGCAGCCCCTGTAACAGGAGTGATAACCGGCTTGATTACATACATCTACAGTCGCTATGCGTTGAAAAAACTAAAAGCAGCCGCACATTTGCAGGAGAATGCTAATGAACAGTAAACATAATAATAAATCACAGGATCAGAATACGGAAAGACTCAAAGAGATTCCGAAATGGACACGCAAGTATGCACAGAATCGAACGTTAACTATTCTCGTGCTTATGGCAATGGCAATGCTTTTCAGCATGTTCGTCGCAGTTCTTGTTGGCTTTCCGCTGGGTTTAGCAGCAATAGGGTTCTGGAAAGGGAATATGGTCTTAGGTTGTGTTGGTATTGCCGTATTAGTGGCCATATTGATTGTGTTGGTTATCAGCATTTCAAAGTTTATTTCAAAGTTTGGTGGTAAAAACCGTGGGCTGATAGACCAACTGATAGAGCAACGGATATATGGCAAAGAAGGAACCGCATCAATGCCGCTACCGAAAATAACGAAGAAAATGAGAGGGTTAGACTATCTCCTTGGAGCGATATGTCTCATTTATATGTTAGGTGTTAATTCTTTGTGTATGATGGGTTATGTCGCATTCAAATATCTGCAGCCCCTCTTGGCTCTATATATTGTTCCGGCTTTTGTCTTTGAATATTTTTTGCTACGGCCTAAGGTCGGGCCTGTAGTCCTTATCTGTCCCATACTTTATACTATTCACGCGATATTGATCCTTGCAGGTGTGCCGATATTTTTCACGGGAAACTTGGGCATATTGAATATGCCTGTGCCGCTAATTGGATACAGCTTTTTGGCGTATGTAATCGGCCATCTTTACAGTCGTTATGCGTTGAAAAAGCTAAAATGCCTCGCGCATCCCGAAGGAGACACAGCTGATGGAGATTGACAAGATTATCCATGAGCCAGCACGGCTACGAATAATGATGATTCTTTCGGGCGTTGATGAGGCAGACTTCAATTTCCTGCTGTCAACTCTGGGCCTGACCAATGGCAATCTTTCACGGCATATTGAGAAGCTCGAATTGGCAGGTTACGTCAAAATCAGCAAGACCTTCAGGGGGAAATTGCCGAATACCAGCTATCAACTCACCAAAAAAGGCTCCAAAGCCTTAACTGGGTACTGGGAAAACCTCAACGTTATCCGCCGAACAGGCCGAGTATAACAGCGTCAACCAATCACAGAAATTAAACCTCCTCTCTTGCGGTCGGGGCTCTGTAACCCCCAACATAAAAACCGCTTAGCCGGCGAAGATAGCTGAGCCTATGCGAAGGATGGTGGCCCCTTCTTCAATGGCGATTTCGTAGTCCGAACTCATCCCCATACTAAGTTCGGTAAATGCCGGGCTGACTACTTTCTCACCCTTCATCTCCATAAACAGCTCTCTGGCTCTGACGAAACAGGCACGAACAATATCCTTTTTATGCGTCAGTGGTGCCATTGTCATCAGACCAACTAATTTCAGGTTCGGCAATGTTTCTATCTGCTCAACCAGATGCATCGCCGCCCCTACCGGAACGCCGTACTTTTGCGGCTCCATAGAGGTGTTGAGCTGCAATAGTATCCGTGGGCACATGTTTTCCCTGGCTGCCGAGGCATTTATCTCTTCAGCTAATCGAAGTGTATCCACCGAATGAATCAAAGAAGCGATAGGTAAGACGGCCCGGACCTTATTGCGCTGCAAATGGCCTATCATATGCCATCTGACCTTTTTGGCCTTGACGCCGCCACTTTTTAAAAATTCATCTACCTGGGCGGAAACTTTTTTCAACTGCTGAACGCGATTCTCACCGAGTTCAGTCAGGCCCAGACCAATAACTTCCTTTATGGCCCCGATATCAGCCGATTTGGTAACAACGACAAGTTTTATTTCGTTTCGGTTTCTACCGGCGCGGCTGCAGGCGCAATCTACATTATCTTTTAAGCAGGATATTCGCTCAGAAATCGTCGCCATAAGGCAAATGTTAAAAATTCAAGGTTCAGAAGTTCAAACTATTAAATCTATCCTTAAAAAAAATATCAGTTTACAGATGCTTTTGCCAGTGTAAAAAACACTAAGGCAGGAATTTTGACCTGTTTTTTAACTTGGCGGGCAGATACTCGTTGACCACAAAATCCAGGCCATGCTTGGCAAAAGCCTGCTGCTCAACGCGAACACCCATTTTCAGCATCTGATTAATCGCCTCCTGCCAGGGCTTATGATGCTTCACGAATGGATCGTTGCGCAGAGCGTCCTTAGCCCTTTTTATGTCAACCTCTTTTAACGGATGGGTCGGCAGCTTATAAGTTATGATATCCTGAGGCGTTACCCCCAAAAAATGCACGGACGGGACGCAGAAGAACCTGTTCAGATGGGCTGCATTACCGGAACCCGCTTTCAAGGTTCTGTAGATATTGAAATAACCGTAAGGGTCTCCATCAACGAAGGCGTAGACGGGAATCTTCAGATGGTCGGTTAATCTTCTTATGAACCTCCGGCACGCGCGTGTCGGCACGCCGCCCATGCTGATAAGAATGCAGTTCGTAGTTTTCCAGTAGTCGTATTTGACCAGCCTCTGAAACATTCCCGCCGTTTCGATAGCGAGAACAAACTTTGCCTTACTCTGAAATTTCAGGTTCTCGACGTCCGTAGGTATCGAGTAGGCACCGGAGCCGAATTTAGTGCAGTCAATCCTGACTTTTCGCCCTTTGGCGTCTGTGTCGACAACGATAAGTTTGCCGGCAATATCGCCGCCTTTTTCCTCAGGTACGAATTTTAACTGTTCGCGATTGACGCCGAACATCGCCTCAACATCGTCCATTATGGTGTCGGACTCTGACTGCTCGCTGAAACCGGCCTTGCCCCAGTTCTTGGAGATATAGTAGGCCTCCCGCTTTGTGGCCATATCGTCTGTGTCGATAAGCTCCTTGGCAAGGGCCATCATTTTGAGGCTCTGTGCGAAAGTTTTTACCGTACCAACCGTGAGGGTCCGCTGTTTGCTTTTGCCGAGCATCTCGAAATAGCCTACTCCTGCCTGATATTTGACGTTGCTTAGCGAGCGGACAGGCGAAGACAGTGTCGGACTTTTGCTTTTCAAAATCTTCGAGTGAACATTCTCAGCGGTTTTGACTATTTTTTTTGCTACCGGAGGGGTTTTTCGTCTTGACATCGTAAAGCTCCCAGAACAGGATTTTCATTCATCAGCCATAAATTACGCGGAAAAGCCCAAATATTCAAGTTATTTCACCCTGCGAGTACGGTTTTGCAGCTGGCCTTTGGGCCAAAAAAACCAAAAAAAAACAACGATTTTTTGCTTGCATTTTATCCTCGGAACCTGTATACTGATGTTTAATGTGTGGGAGGTTAGCTTTCGAGAAGGTAGTGCCTTTTTTTAGTTGACAGGTTTTTTATCGAGAGTTAGCATTTCTGCCCGTTGGACTGATGAAATAAAGCTGCTTCGGCAGCTTATGGACCTCGGCGAGGCAGCGTGGCTCACCGGTTTCCCCCCCAGCCGGTTCCACCACCTCGCCTTTTTTTTGCGCGCATCGGGCAAACCCTTGGCGGATATTTAGAAGCCGGAGCCCAAAAAGCTTTTGCGGAAAGCGAAAAAGACGACAACAGCGATAAGGGCTGTTGTACCCCCAAAGACAAATGTAGCAGCGGGTGAGACGTGTTCCCAGAGCAGCCCTGCCGCGAAGTTTGCAGGCAGTGCCGCCAGGCCCGTTACGGTATGAAAGGTTCCCAAAGCAGTTGCTTTAAGGCCGGCGCCCGCCAAGTCTGACACAAACGCACGCTGAGTACCGTCAACAGCTGCAAAGACCACGCCGTAAAGAGCAAAGAGGACGGCAAAAAACCGGAGTGAACCGCAAAAAGCAAAACCAAAAGACACTACTGCAAATAGACCGAATCCGAAAATAATAACTGCTTGTCGCCCTATCTTGTCCGAAAGAGAGCCCAGAGGCACTGCCAGCGCACTGTAGAAAATATTGAACAGCACGTACAAAAGAACGGGGGCGGCAATCGATAATTTGCCGGTAAACAGTTGCTGTGCCCGCATAACAAAAAACATATAGCTGAAATTGCCCAGAGCAAAAATGCCGCAGACCAGAATAAACAGCTTCAAAGGTTTAGGAAGCATTGCAGGACTGATTTTCCATTTTACATCCTGCCGCCTGACCTCGGTTTCTTTGACGAATCGAATCGGGGCCAGTGCCGCCAACCCCGTGGCACCGGCAACAAGAATGATTGTTCGAATCTCAAAACCGGCAAACCAAAGCAGCACGAAAGCTGCAGCTGAACCGAGAATGGCGCCGATGGTTTCGAGACCGCGGTGAATCCCGAATCCTTTCCCGCGCCGGCTGGCTGCCGATTCTGCTATGATTGCATCGCGAGCAGCGGTCCGCAAACCTTTGCCGACCCGCTCCAGCGATGCAAAGACGACTGCACTCGGCCAAGTCCTCGAAACAGCCAGCAACAGCTTGAAAACCGTCGAAACGCCGTAGCCCCAGTAAACGAACACCTTCCGTTTGCCGGTCTTGTCCGACCAGTAGCCGCACAGCACCTTGAGGATACTTGAGAAACTGTCCCGCAATCCGCCGACTAAGCCGATAATCTGGCTCGAAGCGCCGAGCGACTGCAGAAACATCGGCAGAATCGGCATTATCATCTCGCTGCTGAGGTCGTTTAAGAAACTGACTACGCTCAGCAGAATAACGTTGTGGAATCCGCTGTTCTGGCTGCTATTTTTCATAGAGACGATGAATGCTCACTGCCCGCGGACTTGTACGAATACTTCTCTGTGTCGTGGGCCGTCAAATTCGCAGAAGAAAATTCCCTGCCACGTGCCCAGGGCCAGTTTGCCATCCTTTATCAGGACCTGCTTGCTGCAGCCGACAATCGTGCTTTTGCAGTGGGCGTCGGAATTGCCTTCAAAGTGCCTGTACCCCGGCCGATTATGAGGTATAAGCTGCGAAAGTGTCAAAAGTATATCGTGCATAACGGAAGGGTCGGCGTTTTCGTTTATGGTTATCGCCGCCGTCGTATGCGGGCAGTAGATTATCGCATCACCCTCGGTTATACCGGATTGACCGACAATCGCTGCGACTTTACTTGTTATGTCAATCATCTGGTTGCGCTGCTTACTGCTCACGCCAAAATCTTTTGTAACGATTTTCATTGTTACACCTCTTACCCCGTTAGAAACTTCATTTATTCACCCCTGTGGAAACTTTCTTTCTTTATTGAGTTTCTAACGGGGCTTACATTTGCTCGACGACTTCGATGCCCAAAAGCTCGCTTAATCCGTGCCTGATTGTTCTTGCCGTCAAATCACAAAGCAGCAGTCTTGTGGGCCTCTTGTCAGGTCCAGCGTCCAAAACGGGACAATCCGTATAAAACACGCTGAACTTCTGTGCCAATTCATACAAATAGGCAGTTAAGTAGTTGGGCCTGTAATCGCCGACAGCAGCTTCTATTGCTTCGCCGTAACGAATCAGATGTTTCGCCAAATCCAGCTCAGCCGATTCGTTCAAATTCAGTTTTTTCACGCCGGCAAGCTCGTCTTCTATGAGCACCCCCTTTGTCTGCGCCTTTCGTTCAATCGATTTTATCCTCGCGTATGCATATTGCATATACGGGGCTGTATTGCCGTCCATCGCTAACATCTTGTCGAAGCTGAAGATATAATCGCTTGTCCGGTTGTTGGAGTAATCCGCATACTTGACCGCTCCTATACCAACAGCCTTTGCGATTCTATCCTTTTGTTCTGTTGGCAAATCAGGATTTTTTTCTTCTACGATTGCTTTTGCTCTCTCGACAGCTTCATCGAGCAGCTCTTTTAGCTTTACATTTTCGCCTTCGCGTGTTTTTAATGGCTTGCCGTTCTTACCTAAAACGCTGCCGAAGGTTACATGGATTAGCTCCGTCTCCGGCTTTGCCCAACCTGCCATACGCGCCACCGCAAAGAGCATCTGAAAATGCAGCGACTGTCGGGCATCGGTTACGTAGATTATTTTGTTGGCTTTTAGCGCTCCAACCCTCCACCACAGTGCCGCCAGATCAATGGTAGCGTAAAGATATGCTCCATCAGATTTCTGAATAATAAAAGGCAACGGCTCGCCCTCTTTGTTCTTAAAACCCTCCAGGAAAACACAAACCGCACCATCAGATTCCCTGACTGAGTTACTCTCTTGCAATTTCTCATTGTCTTGTAAACTTTTGACAACATCAGGGAGCATGTCCGCATAAAAGCTTTCACCACGGACATCTTTATCAGACAAAGACACATTCAAGGTTTTGTAAATTTCATTGCAAGGATTGAGAGTCAGTTTTCTAAGAGTTTGCCACTGTGTTGTTATTACCATATCGTGGTTTTGAAGCTTATAGGTGAAGTCCTTTGCTTTTGCAGCAAAATCATCATCATTTTCAAATCGCGTGTTGGCATCTTTATAAAGACCCTCAATTTCTTCTATTTTTTCTAAGGAGGGGACATAGATTTTAAGACTGCTGTCGACTGCTTTTTTGGCAGCGAACTTTTGTTTCAACTCCTCAACTATAGCCAAAAGCATACCCATTTGTAAGCCCCAGTCGCCGATGTGGTTTTGGCGGATGACCTTGTGACCCTCGAATTCAAGCATACGGCAGATGCAATCGCCAATTATAGTACTTCGCAGGTGTCCGACGTGCATCTGCTTGGCGATGTTCGGACCTGAAAAATCAACGACAATGGTTTGTGGCTTGTCGGTCTTTTCTATGCCGAGTCGATTGGCTGAATCGGTATTTATTTCGAGTAATTTATCCGCAACAAATCTTGGTTTTAATCGCAGGTTTATGAAACCAGGCTCGGCAATTTCAGGCTCTCCGCAGATATCACTTAAATCGAGCTTTGCGACAATTTGCTCGGCAAGTTTGCGGGGGTTTGTTCTGATTTGCTTCGCCAGCGGCATCACGCCATTGACCTGGTAGTCGCCGAACTTTGGGTCCGTAGCCGGCCGTACTATCGCTGCACAGGCCTTTACCCCCGTCACAGCCGCCATAGCGGCACTAATCCTCTCTTCAAGTATGTCAACAACTGGTTTCATCTTCTTTTTTGTTACTCTCGGAATTAGCTGGTTTTTTCTCCGGCACTTCGTAATAAAAGTATGCACCTAAAAACCATAGGAGCCCCACGGTGTCTATGGCGATTAGGAATAGTCCGGTGATTAGTACCCACGTTGTTCTGTATAGAAAAATCAAGCTGAGAGCTACACTGATTGAGCCGACTACTGGTATCCCAGACACCCACTTGTATCTTTTGTGGATTAGTTTGTACAAAGGGTGTCTAATAAAAGACAGGTAAAAGTTTGTAAGACAGATGAAACCTCCGAATACAAACAATATGTAAGGCAGAGTTCTCATTTTCGGTTTGCCATCCGCGATAATATATTCAATATTCAATATTCAATCTTTTAGCATCTCCCCAGAGCAGTTCCAAATCGTAGTAGTCGCGGTATTCACTGTCAAAGATATGAATTACGACGTCGATAAAGTCGAGCAGAATCCAGCGGGCCTGCTCGTAGCCCGCCCTGCCGAAGCGCTGCAGGTTGTGTTCTCGGGCCTGCTCGCAGATTTCATCGGCCACGGTGCGCATCTGCCTGTCGCTTGTGCCGGTCGCGATTACAAAATAATCGGTGGCAGGCGATTTGCCTTTTAAGTCCAGGACCACAATGTCCCTGCAGTGGCGACCGGCCGCTATCTCTGCTGCCGCCAGCGCAAATGTTTCTGCCTCTGCGGTCTTTTTCTTCGCCAAATCATACCCTCATTTTTCAACAAAAACAGGGCGGCCCAAAATGGGCCACCCCGATAGGTTACACGAGATACGAACCTTAGTCAACCTGTGGTGAGCTTGCCGAATCCACCAGCGGCGACTAACGCAGATGCAGCCAATTCCCAACTACCGGTGCGAACTTGAGTATGACGCCTGTGAAAACCAGACTGACCATGCTCATCAGCTTGATAAGGATATTCAGGCTGGGCCCGGAAGTATCTTTGAAGGGGTCACCGACCGTATCGCCGACGACGCTGGCCTTGTGGGCGTCTGAGCCTTTACCGCCGAGGTTTCCTTTCTCGATATACTTTTTGGCGTTGTCCCACGCACAGCCGGCGTTGTTCATCGTAACCGCAACTACAAAGCCGCACGTCAAAGCGCCCGCCAAGAGTCCCAGTAAACCCGGAACGCCGAGAACGATACCTGCAACCACCGGCACGATAATCGCTAACAACGACGGTATCACCATCTCCTTTTGTGCCCCGGCCGTAACTATCGACACGCAGCGACCGTAGTCCGGCATGGCCTTGCCTTCCATAATGCCCGGTATTTCCCTGAACTGCCGACGGACTTCGCCGACGATTCTGCCGGCATTTCTGCCGACGGCCTTCATCGTCATCGCACAGAACAAAAATGCCATCATAGCCCCGATGAAAAGCCCCGCCAGAAGTCGCGGATTCATAATCGTCAGGTCATAGGCCGTGAGCAAATCGGAGATATGAGCGGTCGCAACGTTGACAGCCCCCTCGACGTGTCTGCCCGGCGATGAGAAAAGCACGCTGCCTACCTTGTACACGCCGTTCGGACTCTCTGAGGCAAACCGGGCAATCCAGATGCGAATCTCTTCGATGTTGGCAGCGATAAGGGCCATCGCCGTCAATGCCGCCGAGCCAATTGCAAAACCTTTGCCTGTCGCAGCGGTCGTGTTGCCCAGTGCGTCGAGAGCGTCGGTTTTCTTACGCACCTCTGCACCGAGCCCTGACATTTCCGCGTTACCGCCGGCGTTGTCTGCGATTGGGCCGTAAGCATCTGTGGCCAGCGTAATACCAAGAGTCGCCAGCATACCGACCGCCGCAAAGCCGATACCGTATAACCCAATCGCCATATCTGTAAAGCCCCCTGCAAACGCATACGCGGCGATAACACAGACGGCTATCGTAACAACCGGCAAACCAGAAGACATCATTCCATTGGCAAAGCCGGCAATCAGCACCGTGCCGGTTCCCAACTGGGCCTGCTCGGCAATCTCGCGGGTCGGCTTGTATTCATCGGAGGTGTAATATTCGGTAAATTGCCCAATCAGGACCCCTGCAACCAAACCGGCCACAACGGACCCGAAGATGCCCCAGCTAATCCAATCCGTCATAGCAAGCAGCCCCACCGCGATGATTATCAGCACGGAGCTGCTTAGCGTACCTGTAAGCAAAGCCCGCAGCAGGTTCTTCTGTGAAGCATCCTCTTTGCAACGAACTAAAAAGATACCGATGATTGAAAGCAGCGTTCCCAGTCCGGCGACCAGCATCGGAGCCAGCACAGCCTTGTAAGGATTCATGCCTTTGCGGCTGAGTATGTCGACCGATAGTGCGGCTCCGAGAGCACAGGTTGCAAGGATTGAGCCAACGTAGCTCTCGAACAGGTCCGCACCCATACCCGCGACGTCACCGACGTTGTCGCCGACGTTATCTGCGATTGTCGCAGGATTGCGAGGGTCGTCTTCAGGGATGCCTGCTTCGACCTTACCAACAAGGTCGGCACCGACGTCAGCGGCCTTGGTATAAATACCGCCGCCGACACGGGCAAAAAGCGCCTGGGTCGATGCGCCCATACCGAAGGTAATCATTGTCGTGGTAATTTCCGTCAGCTTGTGCGCTGGGTCCATACCGGCCTTGACCAGTGTCAATCCCCAGAGTATTAGACCGTCTCGCATATGCTCGGGTGTGTAAACAAGCTGGTCCAGTATCCAGTACCAGATTGCGATGTTGAGCAGCCCGAAGCTGACCACCGCAAGGCCCATAACTGCCCCGGAGCGAAAGGCCACTTGTAAAGCGCTGTTTAAGCTCTTGGTTGCGCCCTGGGCGGTTCGCGACGAGGCGTTGGTTGCCGTCTTCATACCCAAAAAGCCGCAGAGGGCACTAAAAAAACCAGCCGTCAAAAACGCAACCGGCACAAACGGGTTCTGCACGCCGTAATACGCCAGCGCCGCAAAAACAACAAACAGTATCACAAAGACCAGGGCCACAACCCGATACTGGCTGAAAAGGTACGCATACGCACCTTCACGGACGTACCCGGCAATTGCGACCATCTTCTCGTTGCCCTCAGGTGCTTCCATCATCTTTTTGTAGAAGATATAGGCAATTATCAAAGCAACCACTGAGCCGACAGGTGCAATCCACCAC
>CAYLXD010000029.1:12748-15823 GCA_964387515.1 uncultured Pirellulales bacterium
GAAGATATAGGCAATTATCAAAGCAACCACTGAGCCGACAGGTGCAATCCACCACAGCCATGGTATACTGCCTTCTGCTGCTGTTGCTGACTCCGCCTCAGCCGCGAAGCACGTCGAGGCGAATGCCAAAAAGCATCCTGCAATTCCAATCCTGTTAGCTTTCACTTTTTAGACTCCTTTTCGATAGCACCTTAGTGTTCATTTCATTCGGAAACGTAAAGATGCAAAAGTTTAATAAATGCAGCAGGCTTTTCAAGTGTTTTCCGGACAGACCTCGGTTATGTGTGGTAGTCGGCGTTGATTGTTACGTACTCTTTACTCAGGTCGCAGCCGTAACAAAAATCGCTGTAATTTCCCACTCCCAGATTGACCGTTATTGTGTGCTCGCTTTGCGAGACGACCCTGCCGGCCTTTTTTCGGTCGAATTTCACAGGACTACCGTTGTTGAAAACGGTTATGTTGCCGAGCTTGCAGGATAATTTATTCGGATTCAATTTTACGCCGACCGAACCTACCGCGCAGATAATCCTTCCCCAGTTGGGGTCGCCGCCGTGAATAGCGCATTTTACAAGGTCATAATTTGCTATCGCCCGTGCCGCTTTTGTGGCGTCGGTCTTTGTCGCTGCGCCTTTAACAACGACCTTGAACATCCGCGTCGCACCCTCAGCGTCAAGTGCCATCTGCCTGGCTAAATCATCACACAGCCCTGTCAATGCCTTTGCAAACTTTTTGTATCGCGGGCATTGGCTGACAATCGGCCGGGTTCCTGCAAGACCGGATGCAAGAATTACCGCCGTATCGTTTGTACTTTGATGGCCGTCAACGGTCAATTTGTTTAACGATTGGTCGATAGCGGCCTTGAGAGCCTTGCCTAATAAGGCTTTAGTTATAGCAACATCTGTGGTGATAAAACAAAGTGTTGTCGCCATATTCGGGGCAATCATTCCAGCCCCTTTAACCGCACCGGCTATCGTAACTTTAGTACCTGATATTTCGATTCGACGGACAGCTTGCTTGGGTTTCGTATCGGTTGTCATTATCGCCTTTGCAAAATCCAGACCAGCCGACGCCGAAGCGGACAACTTTAGCACCGCTTTTTTAATCCCGTCAGCGATATTTTTTATTGGCAGCTGTTTACCGATAATTCCAGTCGATGCGACAAGTACATTGTGCGGGTCGGTTTCGATGTGTTTAGCTGTTTCGGTGCACATCTTTATTGCGTTCTTGATTCCCGTCCGGCCGGTGCAGGCGTTGGCGTTGCCGGAATTGACGACCACGGCGGATATGCTGGCGCTTTTTATATGTTTTTTGCTGATAGCAACAGCAGCCGATACGATTTTGTTGGTTGTAAAGATCGCTGCTGCCTTTGCACCTGTTGGGCAGACGAGCATCGCCAAATCCTCTTTGCCGGACTTTTTGATGCCGCAACGCACCCCCGCCGCCAGAAACCCCCGCGGCCCTGTAATGGTGCTATTTGCCATATCTGCCATATCTGGTTCTCCGGATATATTCTCTGTCCGCTGCAAAGCCGGCTCTTGAAGCTTATATGACGTCATTTTTATCAGGCACAAGTTTAGATGAACGTAGGTTCATTTTCAATCGTATAAAATGTAGGGGCGAATCAGGACTGTTTTCTTGGAGTCAGTTGCACCAAAAGTAGTACCTGCCATCTTCCCGGAGGAAATACTAACAACTCCAAGATTAAGCACGAACCCATCCGGCGGTTTTTTATGGTTTTGTAACTTCCTCTGCCTTGAGTGGGAAAATAATCTTGTATTCCTCACCTATGTAGCTCAAAAGGGCATACAGGTTCAGGTGTTTTTTTGGTGAGCAAGGTTCATAACCATCTTTTAGAAACTGCATGTTGTCGATACTGATATACCGATCCCGCCCCGTTTTAACGTAGAAAAGACCACAACCTAAATGTGGGCGACCGGACGACGCACCTTCATATTCCTGTAGAGGACGTTCATTTACTTTTGTTAATTTTGGCGGCCGGTTTGTCGTTTTTTCCACGTCAAGGACAAATCTCAAAGGAGTTGTACTTTGAGATTTCATCCACACTCCCTCTTCAGCTTGATGGTAAATCACCGCTCCACTGGGTTGCGTATCGACTACAAGGGTGATTTGTTTGGAACGAGTAACCGGTCTGGGTAAAGATGGATACGCAGTACCGCTGCCGCTCTTTGAGCCCTCACAACCAGAAAACAAAACCATTGCAATAATTGTGCTGTAAATCAAAGAATCTTTCATTTCTATCTCCTTAGAATTCCAGAAACTCCATTTATCAAATTCTATTCTATTTTAAATAGTTTAAATAGAGCCCGCCAGCTATTTTTCATATCTGGATTGCCTATTTTAAACCGAACTACCTCTTCAAGCATATGTATAATCAACTGCTGCATAACCTTCCCCTTGTCAGCAAAGACAACTCTGACAGAATGGGGCGATTTTTAATCGCCTCCATTATTGCCGAATTATAATCCCTGCATAACCCTGGTCAACTATTTTAGCCATTTTTTGTGCCGGAGCATGATTATTTTTTAAAGAATGGTTGTATTTTTTGACCTTGGGTCTTTGGTGGTCTTTGAACCATTGCTGAGCACTCCGGATATAGCCATATCTCTGAAATTCACCATCGGGTCGTAGAATTTCTTACCCAAATTCACAGTATTGACCATCATGCCCGCACGGTTCTGCCTTAGCTGCCTTACGATTTTACCATCAGGTTGTATAAAACACGATGGATATGGCGAATAATAGCTACTCGAATTGGCCATACTAACCCAAAAATGGTTCGTTGCCGCCCGGCACTGCATTGTCTGGCGCATAATATGGGTATGTACGCTCGGCCCTTTCTGCCGGGCGTTATAAAACGACTGCAAGATGCAATTGACTTTTTGCTTGTACAATTGCCGATAAATCTCCGGAAATCTGACGTCAAAGCATATCAAAAGTGAGCATTTGACGCCATTAATCCTAAAGTTCACAAAATGGTCGCCGGGCGTAATTTTACGAATTTCGCCGGGTATGCAGAATCTTTTATCATATCGGCCGACGATTTTGCCCTGCGGA
>CAYLXD010000030.1:0-12166 GCA_964387515.1 uncultured Pirellulales bacterium
GAATATTACGTTACAACCATCTTCCGATAATGTAAATTGAGGAAATACAAATGCCCTGCGACAGCAAATCACGTATATCGGAACTGAAAAACAACTTAGGCCGACAGGTAACCCTCTCCGGCTGGCTCTACCAGGCCCGCTCAAGCGGCAAGGTGCAGTTTTTAATCATCCGCGACGGCACGGGGCTGTGTCAGTGCGTTGTTGAAAAAGGCAAAGTACCCGATGAGCTTTTCGAGCAGCTCAGGCACCTCGGGCAGGAATCGTCGTTGACCATAACCGGCAGCGTCCGCGAAGAGCAAAGGAGCGTAGGCGGCTATGAGTTAGCCGTGACCGACGCGAAAATTATCTCGCCGGCGACCGATTATCCCATCACGCCGAAATCGCACGGCGTCGACTTTCTGCTCAAGAACCGACACCTGCACCTTCGCTCACAACGGCAGTGGTGCATCGGGAAAATCCGCCACACCCTTATCGATGCCATCCGCAGATTTTTTAACGATAACGGCTTCACTTTGATAGACACACCCATTTTCACGGCTATAGCTGCCGAGGGCGAGCAGACACTTTTCGAGGCAGACTACTTCGGAACACCAATGCACCTGACACAAACCGGCCAACTACACCTCGAAGCCGCTGCAATGAGTTTCGGCAGGGTCTATTGCTTCGGGCCGACGTTCAGAGCGGAAAAAAGCAAAACCCGCAGGCACCTCACTGAATTCTGGATGGTCGAGCCGGAGGTCGCTTTTATCGATTTGGACGGTCTGCTCGAACTGGCTGAGAATTTCGTTTCGTTCATCGTTGCCGAAGTGCTGCGGGAAAACAAAGGCCGGCTCGAAACTTTAGGGGCCGACATTGCAGCACTGGAAAAAATCAAGCCGCCCTTCTACAGATTGACCTACACCGAAGCGGCCGATATCCTGACCAGCCAAAAGACCCAAGATTTCCTCGCCCAAGAACTGCAAGAGCTGCAAAATCAAAAGCAGCAAATCGAAAACAAAATCAGTGAGCTTGAAAATAAGTCCGCCTCTGGCGGATTAAAGCAATGGCAGAAAGACAAAATCGCCGCTGAGCTGATTGAGCTACGAACAGCCCTTTCCGAAACGGATACGAAAATCGAAAATAATCCCAAGCACGCAAAACTTGCCGCCGAATTTACGTGGGGCAAGGACTTAGGCGGCTCCGATGAAACAATCATCTCGCAGATGCACGATAAGCCCGTCTTTGTTACACACTATCCGAAACAGGCCAAGGCATTTTATATGAAGACCGACCGGGACGAAACAAAAGTCGTTTTGAATTTCGATTTGCTTGCGCCGGCCGGCTTCGGTGAAATCATCGGCGGCTCAGTCAGAGAAGATGACTACGAGCTTTTAGTCAAGCGGATTAAAGAGCAGGGGCTGGATATGAAAAACTATGAGTGGTATCTTGATTTGCGAAAGTACGGCTCTGTGCCGCACGGCGGATTCGGTCTCGGCGTAGAAAGAACCGTCGCCTGGCTAACCGGAGAACAGCACATCCGCCAGTGCATTGCATTCCCGAGAATGATGGATAAAGTATATATATAGCAGTGGTGCAGATTGAATATTTTTCATTAAACATTTAACAATCGGCATAAATTCGGCCCACAATGGAATTACAAGGTAGTCTATCTATACTGGTATTTGCGTTAGATATATCGTTGCTGTTGTTGGTAGCTGGAGGCTGTCAACCATCGCAGCAGGTCGCTGCCCCGGCACCACACAATCGACTGCTTGAGAAGCAATTTAACAGCCCTCCTAAGATACGGCTCGGAACCTATGCCAGTTCGACACTTGGTACATCCTTTTTGGAACCTCACCATCTGGGTCTGCACAGCTACGGATTTGAACTATCGGAGAAAAATGGTATAGTATATACGTGCGAAGCGGGTCATGTTGACGTCTCTCACGTGCGTGAGGCCGCCGACTGGACTGCATTTCTTGCGGCAATAACCTACAAACATCTGGATAACAACGATTTAGAGTTCTCGTTCACACTTAAAGAAGGCTCTGTCTGTTTTATACATTTATCATACCCTGATAACTGGCAAAGCCTGTCTCAGAAAGACAAGGAGTGTATCGCTTTTGACCTCGCAGTAAGGCTTGGGCAATACTTTGCATATACCGCCGGTTCATGGCATGAAATACTGACCTGGTTTGGTTATAAGTCCAAAGGGATATTTCCAGAATTTCCATCTGCGTTTTCGTGGGAAGATACTTTTTCAAACCTTCTCGGGAGTGATATTGGTGCCGAGGCGCTTCGCGATACAAAACATACCTACGATGAGGCTGTAACATACGCTATTGACAAAACACTTGAAAATCTGGATGCCCAGTCTGCTGAGGTAGCAAAGCACGCAACGGAAAAAGTAAGAGGGTTGTGGTTTTCAGGTGAAGTACCCCCATTTGTAAATATGAAAAAGAGAAATTTTGACATAGGGCTTGACAACGGCTTCGTTACACCGTGGATCGTCGATTCTATCTGTGAATGCGAAGGGGTAAAAGCCCAGCCGTACCCAGTTCCGACCCCACATTTTCTTGCCGAACATGGGTTTTCAATGAAATTTGAAATCGAGCCGAGGGTATGGGAAAAAGATAAGATATTGAGCTTTGTTTATCATGATAAAAAGTCAAAATATAGATGCATTGAGCCTGATAAAGATTTTGCAACCATTATGAGCAAGATAAAGCGAGAGGCACAAAAGGGTTTATTGCCCGCACATACTTATCCCTTATCCACCTCTCGTCGGTTATATCACTAGGATCTAACATGACCTGCACCTATAATTCTTTAATGAAGAAGCTTGCTGAGGACCCGAAATTTATTCCCGGCATTTATAATTACTGCGACCGATGGTGCGAACGATGCGCGTTTACTTCACGGTGTATGAATTATGCGCTAAGCGAGGATGATTTCGACAATCCCCAATCGCAGGACATCAGCAACAAGGCCTTTTGGGATAAATTGCACGAGATATTCAAGGTAACGCTGGAAATGGTCAAAGAGACGGCGGAAGAAATGGGTATCGACCTCAACTCTATAGACTATGAAGAAGCTGCAAAGCAAGAAGAGTGGGTGCACGAAACAGTCAAAAAACAACTGTACTGTCGCGCCGCGATGAAATACATAAAAATGGTAAATGACTGGTTCGACTCCAACAAGGGGCTGCTCGAAGACAAAGCCGACGAGTTACAAACTCTTGCAGAAGCTGGTATCCCCGACACAAGACCCGACTATGAAGCGGTAAAAATTCAAGACTGCCTTGAAGTGATCCGCTGGTACCAGCACCAGATATACATCAAGCTTTGCCGAGCAGCGAGCGGAATGATACGCGGTGAATCCGCCTTCGCCGAGGCTCCGGCGGATAAACTTGAAGACCTCAAACACTTCCCAGAGGACGCAAACGGCTCGGCAAAAGTAGCTATTATAGGCATTGAGCGTTCCATTGCGGCATGGGGAGGGTTACTGAATCAATTTCCTCAACAGGAGCATTCAATTCTCGAACTGCTGGTAAATCTAAAGAGGCTGCTGCGACAGGTTGAGTCGGTATTCCCAGACGCCCGTGCATTTGTGCGGGTGGGATTCGATACGACAACTACAAACACCTGATGAACCTCGTGCGGCCAGCGTCCCGAATAGGAAGACCAGATGGCGACTAATGATGTATGGACAATACAAAAGCTGCTGAACTGGGTTACCGAATACCTCGGCAATAAAGGCATCGATTCGCCTCGTTTAAGCGCGGAGCTTCTGCTTTCCCACGTTATGAGCCTGAAGCGAATCGAGCTGTATACGCAATTCGACAAAACTGTCGCCAAACAGCAACTGGATGAACTGCACAATCTGATAGAACGAGCCAGCCAATACGAACCCATTGCATACCTGACCGGCAAAACCGAATTCTACTGCCTCGAACTGGCGGTCAGCCCGGACTGTATGATTCCCCGGCCGGAGACGGAATTGCTTGTAGAACGCGCTATCGAATTTCTGCGAGGCCGCCCCGTTAGAAATTCTACACTGCACAAAATAACACAAAAAGAGAAGATTTCTAACGGGGCACGCACCGGCGAACAGTTGGTCTGCGATTTGTGCACAGGCTGCGGCTGTATAGCGATAGCACTCGCGCGAAACTATCCTGATGCGAATATAATCGCAACCGATATCTCCGACGCCGCACTCGCTGTCGCGGCGAAGAATATCGAAAAGCATCAGTTGAAGAACCGCATTAAGCTTTTGTGCGGCGATTTGTTCGACCCGCTTGTGCCGCAGCTTGACGTGGAAAAACCTGCCCGACGTAGCGGAAGCGAAGGCGGGTTCGACCTTATAGTTTGTAACCCGCCTTATGTAAGTGCGCCTGAATTTGAAAAACTCGACAAAAACGTAAAAGACTACGAGCCGAAGCTGGCGCTATTTGCCGGTGCTGATGGTCTCGATGTATATCGGCGAATTATCGAAAAGGCAGATTCCTTCCTGAAAGCCGACGCGGCTTTAATGCTGGAGATTGGCTACGCCCAGGGACAAGCTGTTCGGGAACTGCTTGAACAAGCAAACTGCTTTGCCGGGATTACCATTGAAAAAGACCCCCACAACAACGACCGAATCGTAACTGCGATAAAAACATCGTCCTGATTTGGTTGAAAATCCCACTTCTCCGCCCTCAAATACCCAGCACGAGGGCCAAAAACCCCGCCTTCCAGAAAATTTTAGGAAAAAGACGCTGTTTGTGCTAATACCTTGTCAATACAATGGTTACGAAAAAAGCAGGCAGCAACAAGGACTTTTGTGAAAAAATTTTTTATAATTTTTTTAAAAAACACTTGATTTTTACGGAGCTTTAGTGTAAGGTGATTTCAAGTATTCTTAGGGGCTGGGTGTACAGAGTGAGTCTGTAAGCCCAGAGAAGTTTAGGAAAAATATAAAAGTGGAGGAGGGGATAGTGATGAAAAGAAACAAGTTTTTTGTCGTAACATGTCTTCTGCTATTTCTGGTGACCACTTCTTTAGTGAACGCTGAGTTAATAGGCGTGAACTGTACCGACGATGGTGATGGTGCTATTGTAATGGGCACACCAGCATGGACAAACCAAGGTGACTACTACGATGTTAACGTGTCCGGAATCCAGTATGACTACCCTGGTCACGTATTGGGAGATTTTATTACCGACACCGAGGAAGACCCGATTGTCTGGCTCGTGGAGTCCGTGGAGAATCAAACTGATTTTGACTGGACCGACTACCATATCGACATTGGCATGGACAAGAACTTCACAATCACCGGCGTGATTGCTCCAATAGACTGGACATATACAATTACACCACCTGAAAGTGGTCTGCCGCTGCCGGGGGACCCCTCTCCTGGAACCGGCTGGGTGGGCTACGTTGATTACTACATCGGCACAGGCGGCGCGATTGGAATTGGCGAATCGGGCGATTTTGGTATCAAGCTCTCGTTTACAGGCACTGTGGCATTTTGTACCGAGCAGATACCTACACCTGAGCCAGCAACGATTATGCTGCTGGGACTCGGGGCACTGGCACTTTTAAGAAAAAGACAGTAGTATTTATTTGATTACTACATAAAAGGGCTCAGAAAACATCTGAGCCCTTTTTTTGTATATAGTCATCCAAAGCTGCCTGTTGTATGTATTTCGCAGCAACATTACTCAGCAAGCCGCCAATAGCATACAACACTCTTGACTTCATATCGGGTGAATCACCGGAAGAGGACGACTTCTCCTTAAAATCAGATAGCCGGCAAAAATTGGTTTTTACCTAATTTACACCGGAAGCACAACTTATGGGATATTTAAGCAAAATCTCCCCAAAAATGGCCAAAAACGCTTGACAACTTATAGGATGAAGCGGTAGATTGCTCTGCGTAAGGCAGGGGTCCTTACAACGGTAGTGAAGGGTATGAAGAGAGGAGATGAGGATGAAGAGAGCAATCCTCATATCCATTGTGAGTGGGCATTCTGCAGTTCTATATTTAGATTTCACACATCTACTCGAATCAAATCGGAAGATGGTGAGAAAGGCTCTACGGAGGGTTTCACACATCTTTCATGTCCTAATTAAATGTGTTCGTATAAATATAGACGATAGGATATCAAGAAAGGAGAAGAGAGATGAAAAGGCATCTTAAATTCGCTGAAGTAAAATCACTGTTTCTATTGGTAATTTTCTTTTCTATAGCAGCGGTGACTAAAGCGGGGCTTATTGAGCTTCCCCCATATCCAGGAGGGCATCTAATTAGTGCACACTCACCTATTGGGCAAAGCTTTACTGCAGAAGATCCGAAGGTGATAATCGGTTTGTACATATCCGATTCTGGATTTGGGGCTACAGACTGTTCCCTTTCAGTAAGGTTACACGAAGGCCAAGGTGTGGCAGGGGAATTACTGGATTCACGTGTTGTAACACCCTCTGCCGAATTTGAGGGTTATCTTGATGTTGATTATAGTGACATTGAGTTAAATCCGGGAAGCTTTTACAGTGTTACTTTGAGCTCAGGCTCATCCAAGTGGGTTAGCAATTCATCCCAAGAAAAATATCCTGGCGGCAGCGCGATTATTCAGGGTGCTTTATGGCCGGAATTAGATGATAAAGCATTTAGAGTAATACCGATTGCAGAACCTTCGACGGTTTTGTTGCTTGGGCTTGGGGGGTTGACTCTGCTGAAAAAAAGAAAAAGATAAGAAGTACGTTTCAAAAAAGAAAAGGCTCAGGTGATTGCCTGAGCCTTTTTCTTTTTCAGGTATACGCACCGACGCAGCGGTCAGAAAGTCAGCAAGACATTCAGTTCGTAGCCTTTGAGTTTCTCACGGCCGTGCAAGGCATCCAACTCAATCAGAAAGGCGATTCCTTCAATTTGTCCGCCTATTTTTTCGATGAGCTTGCAGGCGGCAGCCATTGTGCCGCCGGTGGCCAATAAGTCGTCCACCATTAAGACCTTCGCACCTTTTTTTATTGCGTCACAGTGCACCTCTAATGTATCGGTGCCGTATTCCAAATCGTAGGTAATACTTTCGGTTTTGAACGGCAGTTTGCCTTTTTTGCGTATCGGCACAAAGCCGGCGCCTAGTTTTTTCGCAACCGCCGCCCCGAATATAAACCCCCTGGCCTCAACGGAAGCAACATAATCAATGTCTTTGTCTTCAAAATCCGCACACAAGGCGTCCACCGCCTCGGCAAATGCGGCCGGCTGAGCCAACAACGGCGTAATATCTCGAAACAGAATTCCCTTCTTCGGCCAGTCAGGGATATTGCGGATGTATTTCTTTAATCCTTCGGATTTGCCCGGCATCTATAACCTCCCGGTTCCCCAAAATTGATTCTATATATACGCATCAATCTTTATCTTAGGCAGTTGTATGAGAAATGCAAGTATTATTGACTTAGAGTTTATAACACAACCTAAAATGACTTTTCCCCACTTGCGTGAGGAGAAGAATAAAACATCTGGATTCCCGCTTTCGCGGGAATGACAAAAAGCGACGGGCAGTTTTGTTATAAGCTCTTAGCTCCGGCGGTGCTATGCGTTCATATACTCGTAGAGTTTTGTCAGGGCCTGGTGCTGAATCTGGCGAACCCTTTCGCGGGTCAGGCCCAGTTTTTTGCCGATTTCTTTCAGTGTCAACGGCTTATTGCCGCCCACACCGTAATGCAGCTTAAGAATGTTGGCCTCTCTCGGCTGCATTTTTGCCAAAAACCTTACCGCCTTGGCCTTTTCCTCCTCGGCGACGATGCCGTCTTCCGGCAAAGGACTTCGCCGATTGCCAATCGCTTCCTCAAACACTTGTCCTTCTTCAGCGCCGTCACCTGCCGAGGTATCCTTCACTGAGCTAAGGGCATCGATGACCTCGTGAATCATCCGTGCCTTACGAAGTGGAAGCTTCATTACATCCGCCATCTCTTCGATAGTGGCGTCTCTGCCGAGCCGGTTTCCCAGTTCAGCCGAGGTGTGCCGCCACTGATTTATCAGAGCAACCATATATGTTGGAATGTGTATCGGCTGAACGCTTTCCAGCAGCGCGCGCTTAATACTTTGCTTTATCCACCACGCTGAATAAGTGCTGAAGCGGATTCGGCGGTCAGGGTCGAAGTAATCGACGGCCTTGATAAGGCCGAGATTTCCCTCCTCAATCAGGTCACCGAGACCCAGTCCCCTTCCTGTGTATTTCTTTGCGATGTTCACAACCAGCCGCAGATTGCTCCGCACCAACCGGTCCCTTGCTCTGGGGTCGTTTTTCTCCACGACCCGTTTGGCCAGCGAGTGCTCCTGCTGTGCAGTGAGAAGCGGCGACTCGTCTATCTCTTTGAGGTATTCCTTTATGGTAATGTCAAACGCTATTGCTGCCTCCCGCCCAGCCGAAAAGCCGTCGGGCTCCGGCTTAAAGGGCAAACTCATTTGTCACAATGACAATTCATCCAGACGATTGGTTTTTCTGCCGTAAGGGATACTGCGTAGAAAAGTCCAAACCTGCCGGAGTTATCGGCCAAATAAGTCAGCGGATTTAGCCGGCATGACATTGCTGTTTAACAACCACGTGAGGTTACCACATAAAGGGGCAATAAAAACCAATTGCTTAATACTAAATGCTCTGCCCTATTGATTATCGGTATCAGCTTCGGCCTTTTCCTCCGCACTGTCTTTTTCACCGGCCGGCGTTTCGCCCTTAGCCTCTCGGCGTGTCCCGGTATCCTGCGGCTGATGGTCTTTCTCAGGCTCGGCAGTTTCGGCAGGAGCCGAATCCCTGCCCTGCTCTTCAGAAGTCGTCATAGCAACCTCAGCTTCCTCATCCATGCTGGTTTTGTCCTGTTCCTGTTCGGTTTCCACCGAATCACTCTCCGAAACAGCACCCTCAACAGGCGCTGCATCTTCCGCCGCCACAGATTCATCCTGCTGCTCTTCAGCTGCCCATCGCGCCCTTCGCAGACTCAAACCGATTTTACGCGCCTCGGTGTCAACCTTTAGAATCTTAACTTCGACTTCATCGTCCAGCTTGACGATATCACTGGGCTTGTCAATTTTGTGGTCTGCAAGCTCGGAAATATGCAGAAGCCCCTCCAGCTCCGGCTCAAGTTCAACAAACGCACCAAAGTTGGTAAGCTTTGTTACCCTGCCTTTAATAATCTGGCCCGCAATATACTTCGCAGGTATTGCGCGCTCCCAGGGGTCCTCTGTCAACTGCCTTATCCCCAGCGAAATCCGCCGTCTTTCCCCATCAACTTCCAGAACAACGCACTTTATTTCTTCGTCTTTTCGCACCGCCTCGCTGGGATGACCGTATTTCCTTGTCCAGCTCATGTCCGAGATGTGTATCATCCCGTCGATACCCTCTTCTATCTCCACAAACACGCCGAAGTTTGTCACACTTCGCACCTTTGCTGTAACAATCGTCCCCGGCGGGTACTTCTGAGAAGCGACCGCCCAGGGATTTACTTCGGTTTGTTTCAGACCCAGCGAGATTTCCTGCCTCTCCCTGTTGACATTCAGAACCATCACTTCAATTTCATCACCCACCTGCAGCATCTCCCCCGGATGATTAAGACGCCTGGTCCAGCTCATCTCGCTGATATGCACCAGCCCTTCGATGCCGTCTTCGAGCCTGACGAATACCCCATAGGCCATCACGTTTACAACTTTGCCTTTTACTCTCGCCCCAACCGGATAATTTTCTTCCACGTTTTCCCACGGACTGGCTGTTTTCTGTTTCAGCCCCAGTGAAATCTTTTCGTTTTCCTTATCGACGCCGACAACTACACACTCGATTTCCTGGTCAAGCTCAACAACTTCTGACGGATGTGACACTCTTCCCCAGCTCAAATCGGAAATATGAAGCAGTCCGTCGAGGCCGCCCAAATCCACAAAAACACCGAAGTCTGCGATGTTTTTCACAATCCCCTTTCGTACCTGACCAACCTCAATTTCGGTCAGAATTTTTTCCTTACTGCTGCGTCGCTGCTCCTCGACAACTTTACGCCTTGAGACGACAATGTTTTTGCCATCGACATCAATCTTCAGAATCCTGCACTCCACATCTTTGCCGATGAACCTGCTTATATCACCTGGCCTTCTGATATCCACCTGCGAGGCCGGCAAAAACACCGGCACGCCTATATCGACAAGCAGCCCTCCCTTGATGCGCCTTATTACCTTGCCTTTAACAACATCGCCTTCCCTTTTCGTTTCGACGATTCTCTCCCAGCCCCTGATTCGGTCCGCTTTGCGTTTGCTCAGTAATATAAGGCCCCCGCCGGCATCACTGTCTTCAATTAAAACCTCAATCTCTCTGCCCGGCTCCATCTCGTCAGCGCTGTCAAACTCGCCGGCATCAACAACCCCTTCGCTCTTAAGGCCAACCTCAACAATAACATCACTGCCTATTTGCGACACTATCCTGCCTTTAAGGACGGTGCCGGGCAGATGCGAGTCGACCTTGCTTTGCAGAGCCTGCTCCAGATATTCGGTTTCTTTCTCGCCGAATATCTCATCGACCTGCCTGTCAAGCTCCTGCTCCGACAAACCCAATTTGTTAACAATATTTCTGTCTACCATAACACCAAATTCCTACGCGGGCATTTCTTTGCTGACCTGCTGACGTCCCGCACTTACGCCCACAGGCCCTCGTGCCGCACTGCACAAGTTAGTAACCGGTTATAGGTTACCGGTAACTGGTTGCCATTTAGCCACTTACCATTCACCGGTCACCATAACAATCGCCGACTTCGATGGCCCGCAGGTTCTCCACAAATTCGTCTATTACCCACTCAGGCGTCGACGCACCGGCTGTAACGCCGGCCACTTTTTTGCCGAAAACCATTCTTTTATCAAATTCGCTCCAGTTTTGCAAATGAAATGTTTGACTGTTGTATTTTTTGCAAAGCTCGGCCAGCTTGCGTGTATTGGCGCTATCCAGCCCACCCAGCACGAACATTATATCCACCTTCCTGCACAATTCCGCTGCCGAGGTCTGTCTTTTTACCGCCTCTCTGCACAGGGTGTTGATTACTTTCAGCTCGCTGAAGTTGCGTTTTCCTATCGCTCCGAGCATTTTTCCGAAGTGCTCGGGGCTTTGCGTGGTCTGGCAGACAATTCCTAACCTGCTGTTATCAGGCAACTTACGCAAATCCGACTCCTCGGCTACCACGACAACGTCCCGCGTGCAGCCCACCACCGACTGGACTTCGGGATGGTCTTTGTCGCCGATAACCACCACCTTATAGCCGTCCTCACTGAGCTCTTTGGCTATTTCCTGGAGTCTTTTGACTAATATACAGGTCGCATCGGCGATTTTCAGTCCTTTTGCTTTTAGTTTTGCTATCTGCTCCGGTGCCGCCCCATGTGAGCGGATAAGAACCGTTCCGGACTCAATCTTATCTACGTCATCAACCGTTTTCAGACCCGCTTTCGCCAGCCTTTCAACCATATCCCTGTTATGAATGATTGGCCCGAGGCTGTAAACCTCCTGCTCCTGTGCAAGGATTTTTTCCGCCATACTGATAGCGTTTTTAACGCCGTGACAAAACCCACACTCCTGGGCAACTATAACCTTCATAATCCTTAACCCGATATATCGAATCTTACGCTGGTCTTGGCCACTAATAATTACTTGCAAGCGCCCTCGCCAGCGTTACGGCCCAGCCGGCTGCAATAATGATTATTACTGCTAAAATTATGTATCTTACCCTGACCTCCGCAAAGAACCGCTCGACAAACCGAAAGCTCAACCCAAAAACCGATGTAAGAAATGCCAAAACCACTGAAACCATCAGCAGGCAGCAAAACAACGCAGCGGCCGGCTGGATGTAGAACGCCTGAAGGATTCTACCGCGGGCAAACGCAAACGCTGCGGTTGTCATCCCGCAGGTCGGGCACGGCAGATTATACCTTTGCTTGAAGCCGCAGTATAACGGCCAGAAAGTGCCGATTTTGTCGTGCGCAGCCAGCCAAACATACACGCAACCTGCGCTTATTACCGCGCAAATAATGCCGGCTGTGATTCGCTGATGGGATGACGCGCGCCGGATAATTTTAAGTCTATTTAACTGTTGGCTTGGGTGCATACGTAGATTAGAATAGGAGAACGTTGGAATTATGTCAAGGCCGGGTATCCACCTTCGGCCCTCGGCTTCGCCGAGAGGCGAGC
>CAYLXD010000030.1:12266-15515 GCA_964387515.1 uncultured Pirellulales bacterium
AGGCGAGCAGGAGACACCAAATGGCATTAGAGCAGGTGGATTTGAGACAGATGTTAGAGACAGCGATTGTCGCCGCGCGCTTAGCCGGGCAGCGGGCAATGGAAGAACTCAACTTTCTGAAAGTCTCGGTAAAAAATGATGACCAGCTGGTGACCCAGGCCGATGTGCGGTGTCAGCAGATAATCATCGACCGAATTAAGGAAACATATCCTGACCACGGCTTCATCGCAGAAGAAGGCAGCAAAGGCAAAATGTTCAAGCAGCCGCCGCGGTCAGATGAGCCTATCTGGTGGGTCATAGACCCGATAGACGGAACCAATAACTTCGCGAACAAAATACTTATCTTCAGCGTCAGCATTGCCGCCTGCTACAAAAATGAGCCCATTGTGGGTGTCATTTTTGAGCCTGCCACTGACTCGATGTTTACAGCCATCAAAGGTGCCGAAGCCCAGCTCAACGGCAGGCGAATAACTGCCAGCGAAGATACTATGAATAAGTTTTCGAGTGTCGGCTTAGACAGCAGCTTCGAACAAGGACTGCCTAACTGGCTTCGAAAAATTATGTGCCGGACAAGATATCGCAGCTTAGGCTCAATAGCGCTGCATATGGCATACGTCGCAAGGGGCGGCCTCATCGGCACTATCGGCTCTTCTCAGAAGCTGTGGGACATAGCAGCCGGAATAATAATTGCCGAGACCGCCGGTGCCGTTGTCAGCGATTGGCAGGGGAAAAAAATCTTTCCTGTCGATTTGGACAGCTACCAGGGCCAGCAGTTCCAGACAATCACCGCTAATAAAAAAGTGCACAGCGAATTACTGGAACTTATAAAGTCTTAGCCGTATAAATCGGCAAAGCGGAATGTTACTATCCTATCGGCTTAAGCGTCTCTTTCTTAAAAACACCGTACCAAGGCCGAGAATATAAACCGTTACCGGCTCCGGAGCCGGATTGGTGTAAGGCTCACCGGTTTGATAAGGGCCACTGTCGGGGTCGCCGTCCTTATACTCCCAACTTTCCCAGACACCCGGCGTGCCCCGCCAACCCACAGCAAAAGTCGGTTCCGAACCGAAAGGACCGTCGAAAATAGCCATATCCTGATAGACAGGATAACAGGGGTCAAAACCAGAGGCCTCGTCATCCCACTCGTAAAAGAGTTCGTAGGCGAACCACTCACGAGGCTCAGAGGACGAGTTTGTAGCACGAGGGCCATAGAGATAGGCAGTCTTGCCCCCATCAGTTAATGCCGTTTCCCAACCGGCAATGTCATGGTTATAGTCATGATTTGGGTCAAAGCCGTAGAACCACTCGGGCGGCTGAGTGAACTCGACGCTGCCCAAACCGTAAAACGCGATGCACGTGACAGATTCACCCACATCAAGGCTTGTATACCAGTCCTGCGAGCCTGTTACGGGCGCAGCCCGGGCAGATGAGGTCAGACCAAGGCAAACCCACAACACCAATGCACAAGTTATTACTGAATTCTTCATCTTTTTTTCTCTGCTGAACAGACGGCAGCTCTTCAACAGACTCAGCCATCCCTGCCGGGACTACACAACGAACGGATAATACGCCTCCGGCGTATAAAAATGCGTATAATTAAGGATATAAACCGGTGAGTTTTCTCCTCCCCACTGACAAGAAAACACTATAACATTTTTTTGCTGCCGTGTCAAGAAAAAAACGCCGATTTTGGGGCTTTGCCTATGGCATCATAGCATAGCCATTTAAGCCCCGGCCATACAGATTACCTCGGGTCGGGAACCGGGTTCACAGCTACAATCTTCACCCTATCGGTTGGCGAATAAACATCGCTTCTATCAAGTATGGCTATGACCCTTTTCTGCGGGCCGTCGGTGCCGATAATAACGAGGATATATGCAGTAAAGACGTCGCTGCGAACCGTAACTAAATTACTGATTCGGGAAAAGATTAAGTCGCGTTCCTCAAAATCATCCATCGCATCGTCATAAGTAAAGTCCGGTCCTTTTGGTGTATCCCCGTTCCAGTTGTCCTTACCATCCACACCCAAATTCCTTATCTTACCAACCAACATCAGCTCACCGATGCTCCAGAAACCCTGCGAATCATCCCGATAATCAGATATGGCTTTTGCCCTTGGCGCGACGTTGCTGTCTTCATATTGCATCCACGGAAGTTGCGCTATCACGTACCACGGTGCAGTATTGATATTGATTCGGCCGGGAATCTTCCACTCCCATCCGACGAAATCAAAGCTATCTGGTAGGCCATCTCCGTCATTATCAATCCCGTCATTTGCCGGGTCAAAAACGGTCAGATAATTAAAAACCTGCTGAAATTCGGGCTTAGCCAAATCAACGCGCACATCAGCCTCGGTATCCAACGGCTCGATTGGGTTTGGGCCCTGCGAGTATGCGCTTTTGCGGAAAACCATTCCTATTTCGCCGATATTTGTAAAATCCGTATTTGCAGGATGAGCCTGGATATAAACGTCAGGCGATTCAGCATATTGGAAGCCGTTACCACTGCCCAGAGTCGGGGTACTCGCCTCAGCGGCACCTGCCCACAAGCGCCTTATGCACTTGTGCAGAGTAATATCCCTCTGAATACTGTGAGGAGTAATACCGCCCAAATCGGGGACCAGCCAGCCGCTGGTGTCGTCGGCTCCCGGCACGGGCTGTGCATCGACAGTAATCCAAACATCATCAACAACACGGCGCTGCAGTTTGATAAGGTCGTCCCCTTTAAAAACAAGAACAGGATTCTCGACCACTACACCAGGATCGAACGGCGTAAGCGGAGCATTAGGATTATTATTTAGTATGACGTAGAATTGCTCGCCCGGCAACCAATTAACATCATAGTCCTGGTCGCCAATCATAAGCCGCCATTGATTCGGGTCAGGATAATCTTCGGGATAAGGGTTGTACAGCTCGATTGCATAAGAGCTGTAGATAATGTACGGAATACCCGGAGTAGGCCCCGTACCTCCCGGCACAATGACCTTTTTGGAGTTGTGGGCCATCTCGGATATATAAATGCAGGGACGCTCAAAGCCGTAATATGTAGGACCGTTTATGTCAGGAACAAAAGATGTAATGTCTGAATCAGCATCTCTGTAATCTTTCAGATTAACGGCTATCTGCGCCGCTATCTTATCAACATCGACAAGACATGGGTCAAGACCGTTCAACAAAGCCTCGTACAGGGAGTTAACATCATTAATATCGTTTATCCGATTAACATTGACCATCTTTTTGCCAACGGGGT
>CAYLXD010000031.1:0-3845 GCA_964387515.1 uncultured Pirellulales bacterium
CTGTACCAGTGCGGTCTGCCGAAGAAGATAGCGCTGGAGCTGTATCAGCCTTTCATAATTCGAGGGCTTAAACGCCACGGACTGGCCGATACAATCAAGAGCGCCAAGAGGATGATTGAACGCCGCGACGAGCAGGTTTGGGACGTGCTGGAGGAGGTCATCCATCAGCATCCAGTACTATTGAACCGGGCTCCCACCCTTCACAGGATGGGCATTCAGGCTTTCGAGCCTGTGCTTGTGGAGGGCAACGCAATTATGCTTCATCCGTTGGCGTGCAAAGGTTTCAATGCGGACTTTGACGGCGACCAGATGGCGGTCCATTTACCGCTAAGCATAGAGGCACAGGCTGAGACTCATGCGCTAATGATGGCCACGAGCAACATCTTTTCACCGTCCAACGGTTCGCCTATGGTAGGGCCGTCCCAGGATATGGTTATGGGTAACTATTATTTGACGCACATGAGCGGTGACACCGGCGCCAAGGGATACGGCAGGGTTTTCAAAGACACTTTCGAAGCGATGTTGGCCTATGAGATGGGTAAGGTCAGCCTGCAGGCAAGGATCAAGGTTCGTATCGACAAGGACAAGATGGTCTATACGGAAGATGGTTCGCAGACACCGGCGAGTGGTGAAGAGCCGACACCTGTGCCCGCCGGCGACCGACAGCCTGCAGGACTTCTTACGGAGGTGCAGGCAGGCAGATTAATTGAGACAACGGTGGGCAGATGTATATTCAACGATATGCTTGCGCCAACGATGCCGTTTTACAATGTTACGATGTCTCAGAAAATGCTCAGCAGGGTAATCAGCGATTGTTTCGCAATTGTCGGCAGCGCCGAGACGGTGGATTTACTCGACAGGATAAAATTTCTGGGGTTCAAACATACTACCCTTGCAGGTTTGAGTTTCGGTATTACCGACTTGAAGATACCGGCAAAGAAACAGGACATCATCGACGAGGCCGAAAACAGGGTTGCCAAAATACATAAAAACTACAGGAGCGGTGTTTTGACGGAGGGCGAAAGGTATAATCAGGTAATAGATGCCTGGACGCACGCGCGAGTGTCGGTTACGAACGAAATGATGAAGGGATTGAAAGAGGACACCACGGAAGACGGCTTACCATACCTGAACCCGATATACGTTATGAGCGATTCAGGTGCGAGAGGCAGTGTCGACCAGATTCAGCAGTTGGCCGGGATGCGGGCTTTGATGGCCAAACCCAGCGGCGAGATAATTGAGACGCCGATTAAATCAAACTTCCGTGAGGGGTTGACGGTCCTCGAGTACTTCAGCTCCACGCACGGTGCTCGTAAGGGTCTGGCTGATACGGCTTTGAAAACGGCCAACTCCGGTTATCTTACCCGCAAACTCATCGACGTGGCCCAGAATGTAATTATCACAGACCGCGATTGCGGGACGCTGCAGGGAGTTACCAAGAGCAAAATCAGCAGCGGTGAGCAGATAGATGTTCCGCTTTCTCAACTCATTATCGGCAGGACCGCCAGAGACAACATTCGCAACCCGATTACGGATGAAATGATTGTTCGTGAGAATGAAATTATAAGAGCTGAGGTGGCGTCGAAGATAGAATCTCTCGGCCTTGATGCCATCAGAGTCAGGAGCCCGCTGACCTGTGATTGTCCGTATGGTGTTTGTGCCAAGTGTTATGGATGGGATATGAGCACAGGTCTTCTTGTTGAAGAAGGGCTGGCGGTCGGTATTGTAGCCGCCCAGTCAATTGGCGAGCCCGGCACGCAGTTGACGCTGCGAACGTTCCATACAGGTGGTGTCGCTTCGAGGGCAATCTTGGAACGTGAGCAGCGTGCCGCGCAGTCGGGCAGGATCCGGTACAGGGACATAAACGCGGTTTCACTCACGCGAGAAGATGGTGCTGAGCAGACAATTGTGCTCAAACGCAACGGTGAAATAGCCTTACTCGATGAAAAGGACAGGGAACTGGACAGGTTCAAAGTGCCGTATGGCGCCAGTGTTTTCGTCAAAGACGGCCAGAAGGTCAAGGCCGGTACCGTATTATTTGGCTGGGACCCGCACCGGACACCAATTCTGGCGGAGGTGCCCGGCCGAATCGCCTTTGTAGACATTGTCGAGGGCGAGACGATTCGCGTTGAAGAAGAGCGTAGAGGTCAGGCCGGCAAGATGGTTGTTATTGAACACAAGGGTGACAAGCACCCGCAAATCATCATAGAGGATGCCAGCGGCAAAATCCTCGACGTTCATTATCTTCCGGCAGGGGCAAGAATCGAGGTTGAGCCCGCTCAGCAGGTTCAGGCTGGCCAGTTGCTTGCTCATCAGCCCAGGGCAACCAGCGGTACACAGGACATTACGGGGGGACTACCGAGAGTAACCGAGGTGTTTGAGGCACGAAAGCCCAAAGACCCCGCTGCTATGGCCGAAATCAGCGGGCGGGTTGAGTTGCGAAGCGATAAGCGCAAGGGCAAAATGACGGTCACAATCCGCTCAGAGTCGGGCATGGAGAAAGAACACCACGTTCCACGCGACAGGCACCTGAATGTTCACACGGGCGATGTAGTGGAAGCCGGTGCTTCTCTGACGGATGGGCCACTCGTACCGCATGACATTTTGCGCATCAAGGGTGAGGAGGCCCTGCAGAGATATTTGATAACTGAGATTCAAAACGTCTATCGTTCTCAAAATGTCAATATCAACGACAAGCACATTGAAATTATAATCTCTCAAATGATGCGGAAGATTGAGATTGAATCGGTGGGTGACAGTTCATTTTTGCCTGGTGAAGTCGTTGATAAATTTGTGTTCCGCCGCGAAAATGAAAGATTGGCCAACAGTGTCAAAATCGGCAGTGTCGGAGATTCAACGGAGTTGCAGAAAGGCCAGGTTGTCAGCAAGGAGGAACTTGCCAGTATTAGCGAAAAACTGGAAACGCTGGGTGCTGCAAAGGCTGTCGGCAGAAAGCCCAAGCCCGCGACCGCCCAGACGCTGCTTTTAGGTATAACCAAGGCATCGCTGCAGTCGGAGAGCTTTATCGCCGCGGCGAGCTTCCAGGAGACCACTAAGGTCTTGACAGAAGCGTCTTTGGCTGGTAAAGTGGATGAACTTTGTGGATTGAAGGAAAACGTTATATTGGGGCATCTGATACCGGCTGGCACGGCCTTTAAGCCTTATCTGGAAATGAAGGTCAAGCACCTTGCCGAAGCTCCGCTGCCTAAGGTATTTGAAGAGGTCAAGGAAGCCAAAGAGGCAGAAGCAAAAGAAGAGGCAGCCGTCAAAGAAGCTTTGGGTATTAAGTAAGAATCGTCAAACGGCTGCTCGCCTCGCCTCGCTTCGCTCGTCGAAGCGGGCGGTTGCCCCCGCTCCTGTCTTCCGACAGGAAGACGCGGGGGTATCGGTTACGTTGAACGTAAGACGATAGACGAAACGAGCAGCGCAACCGATAAACGAAATACGAAAGTAAAGAAATGCCTACTGTAAATCAGTTAGTCAGGGGTTCGAGGTCGAGGACAAAGGGGCGAAAACGCGTCTCTGATATCAGCGGCTCGCCGCAAAAGAGAGGCGTGTGTTTGATTGTCAGGACTCAAACGCCGAAGAAACCAAACTCGGCTCTTCGCAAAATTGCCCGTGTGCGGCTGACCAACGGCAAGGAAGTTACCGCCTACATCCCCGGCATAGACCATAATTTGCAGGAGCACAGTACCGTTATGATTCGAGGCGGCAGGGTCAGGGACCTGCCAGGTGTGCGATATCATATTATTCGAGGTGTGCTCGATTGCGCGGGAGTCGCCGGCCGAAGGCAAGGCAGAAGCAAATACGGCGCAAAAACGGCAAAATAATTTGGTAACTGGTGA
>CAYLXD010000031.1:3945-15239 GCA_964387515.1 uncultured Pirellulales bacterium
TTAACCAATTAACCATTTAACCAGGATGAAATTATGAAAAAGATTACAGCTTCGCTGGAGCAGTTAAAGCCGGACCCAAAATACAACAATAAGCTGGTCTCGAAGTTTATAAACTCCCTTATGTGGGACGGCAAAAAGTCTGTCGCACAGCGCGTCTTTCACGACGCTATGAATATTATATCAAAAAAAGTCAAAGACTCAGAGCCGATTGATGTGTTCGAGAAGGCGGTAAACAACGTCAGGCCCATGATTGAGGTCCGAAGTAAACGCATCGGAGGGGCGAGCTACCAGGTGCCGATGCAGGTAAGTTCCAAACGGCAGCAGTCACTCGCTATGAGGTGGATTATTCAGGCCGCCAGAGAAAAAAAGGCAAAGCCAATGTGCGAACGTCTGGCAGCGGAATTAATAGATGCGGCAAACGGCCGCGGCGGTGCAATGACAACCCGCGAAAATATCCACCGAATGGCCGAGGCAAATAAGGCTTTTGCCCACTTCGCGTGGTAAAAATGTAAAGTGCCTAAAGTGAACTAAAGTGAGCTAAAGTTGAGCAAAATAATTACTTTAGGCACTTCAAACTTTAGGCACTTCACACTTTAGTCACTTTCAGAGTTCAAAAAATGAACAATCTGGAAAAACTGCGCAACATAGGAATCATCGCTCATATCGATGCCGGTAAAACGACCGTAACCGAACGGATACTTTACTATACCGGCAAGACCTACAAAATGGGCGAGGTCCACGACGGCACTGCGGTTATGGACTATCTGGAAGAGGAGCAGCGAAGGGGCATCACCATAACCAGCGCGGCAACAAAGTGTCTGTGGAAAGATTCCGAAATCAACCTTATCGACACGCCGGGACACATCGACTTTACCGCTGAAGTTGAGCGGTCGCTTCGTGTTCTTGATGGAGCTGTGGTGGTATTTGACGGCAGTGAGGGCGTCCAGGCCCAGAGCGAAACCGTCTGGAGGCAGGGACAGAAATACGGCCTGCCCTGCCTTTGCTTCGTGAACAAGATGGATAAAACCGGTGCTGATTTCGTGATGAGCGTCGAAAGCATTCGTGATAAGCTGCTTGCCAATCCAGTCATACTGCAGATTCCAATCGGAGAACAGGATTCTTTTAAGGGAATCGTAGACCTTATAAAGATGAAGGCGGTTTTCTATAAGACCGAGGCGCTGGGGGCGACTTTCGAAGAGGCTGAAATCCCGCAGAATATGCAGCGAATTGCTCAGGAGCAGAGGCATCAGATGCTCGAGCTTGCGGCCGAACACGACGGAGAACTGATGGATTTGTATGTTCACGACAAGCCGGTCAACAGCAAAATTATCGAAAGGGCAATCAGAAAGGCAGCTTTAAGCAGCAAGCTTCATCCTGTGTTCGTGGGTTCGGCATTGAAATATATCGGCGTCCAGAGACTGCTCGACGGCGTTGTGGCGTATCTGCCTTCTCCGCTGGATAAACCCGTTATTGTCGGGCACAAGCCGGCTGACGAGAGTAAGGAGGCGTCGGTTAAGTGTGACGGTAACGCAGCACTGGTCGCGCTTGCATTCAAGGTTGCCAGCGATTCACACGGCGATTTATGCTTTCTGAGGATTTACCAGGGCACATTGAAATCCGGCAGCAGGGTGCTAAACGCCAACCGCAACAAACGGGAAAATGTTACGCGGATATTTGAAATGCACGCCGACGAGCGGAAAATTTTAGACTCGGCGAGTGCGGGCGAGATTGTGGCGGTCGTAGGACTAAAGCAAACACTTACGGGCGATACGATTTGCGATACAAAAAACCCTCTTGTTCTGCCGAGCATCACGTTTCCGCAGACGGTAATTAGTATGTCCATAGAGCCGAAAACCTCGGCAGACAGGGCCAAGCTTGCGGATGAGCTTGCCGCCCTGAGGCGCGAGGACCCGACCTTTGAGTGGAAGGTCGATACCGAAACCGGCCAGACAATCATCAGCGGTATGGGCGAGTTGCATTTAGAGATACTTGAGCACAAACTGGTGCGGGAAAAAGGGGTTAACGTGCGGGTTGGTAGGCCCAGGGTCGCCTATAAGGAAACGGTAACCAACCCGGCCCAGGCAGAAGGCAAATTCATTCGTCAGACGGGCGGCCGTGGTCAATATGGTCATGTGGTTATCAATGTTGAGCCGATTTTCACAAAGGATGGCCACTGGAGACGGGATATCGAGTTTGAAAGCAAAGTGGGTGGTGATAAAGTTCCCAAAGAGTATGTCCCGAGCGTCGAGAGAGGCGTCAGAGACGCGCTTGGCAGCGGTGCGCTGGCGGGCTATCCTGTTGTAGGGATTAAAGTTACGTTAATTGATGGGTCCTTTCATCCGGTGGATTCCTCGGCTGTGGCGTTTGAACAGGCAGGTGCAATAGCGGCTGAGAACGCCCTTAAAGTGGCTGAGCCGGTGCTGCTTGAGCCGGTTATGTGGCTTCAGGTCGCGGTGCCGGAATCGTATTTCGGGGCTGTGCAGAGCAATCTGCTTGCCAAAAGAGGGTTAATCACAGACACGCGGATGCACGGAAAGATGCGGATAATCGACGCCAGGGTTCCGCTGGCGGAGATGTTCGGCTATTCGAGCCAAATAAGAAGCGCAACGGCCGGCAGGGGAACCTTTACTATGGAGCCTATGAGCTACGAAAGGATTCCCGACCAGATTGCCAGAAAAATCATCACTTAGAGGTACGGGTATTTTTATGTTTACGCAGAGGACTTTTTTCGGTATATTGCTGAAACAGACTTTGGTGGATTTTGGAGTAATGTGGTTATGAAGAAGAATATACATCCTGAGTATCATAAGGTGGTTGTTCACTGCGGTTGCGGCAATACCTTCGAGACCCGCAGCACGGCGAAGGAAATCCACGCCGAGATATGCTCGATGTGCCATCCGTTCTATACCGGCAAACAAAAATTCGTCGATACCGCCGGGCGAATAGAACGGTTCCAGAAAAAGTACGGCACCAGTTACGTCAAAAAGGCCAAAAAAAACCAGCGGCAATAGCTGCTTTTATAAGTTACCACCGAGGCTCCAGCTCCCGATGAATGGGGGGCGGAGCCTTTTGTTCGTATCTGGTTTGTGCGGGGATAATTAATCCCAGATTTCCCGTAGGAAGCCGTGCAAAAAGTCAAAAATTTGATAGTATAGAGCCTATCGAACGAATTCAGTTAAGTTTTTGTCATCATTAATGGGAGAATTCAATGGGTGAAAGAAGAAAGGAGATGTCGTCTTGCACAAAAAGAGGGGATTTACGCTGATAGAGCTCTTGGTGGTAATAGCTATTATTGTACTTTTGATGGGGATAATGCTTCCCATGTTGGCAAGGTCAAGGCGGCAGGCGCAGGCAGTCATCTGTGAGGCCAACCTGAGACAATGGGGACTTATCCTTGAGATGTACACGGGCAGTAACGACGGCCGTTTCTTCGGAGGTTTTGGGGAAGGCTGGTGGAATGATTGGATTGAAATCCTGCGTCCCACCTACGTAAAGCGGGGAGGGATAACCTGCTGTCCGACGGCAACCCAGACTGATAAAGGAGAACGTGGAATTTTCACGGCCTGGAAAGACGAGGAGGGTGATTATGGCAGCTACGGCTTAAATGCTTGGGTTTGTGATATCGCGCCGGGAGTTTATTCTGCTTCTGAGGAAGAACTTTACTGGCGGAGTACCACCAACATTGGAATAGGTACGGCGGGTGCGATGAATATACCGGTGTTTCTGGATTCCCTTGTGATTGCAGCTTGCCCGGACAATACCTCTGTCCCGCCGGATTACAGCGGTCAGTGTGCCCCTAACCTTGACCCTAAGAGTAGTCCGCTGACAGAACAAATGAAAGCCTTCTGTATCAATCGGCATGGTTACGGAATGACAAATTGTCTTTTTATGGATTGGTCCGTCAGGTCTGTGGGACTCAAGGAATTGTGGAAGTTGAAGTGGCACAGGAAGTTTGACACAAACGCCGCTCCACCTGTTTGGCCGGACTGGATGAAAAGATTTAAGGACTACTGAAAAAATCAATCACGATTTGAACAACTCCGACAATGAAATTTGATAAGAAAAAATCAGATTTATATGAATTTTGGGCGTTAATACAGGATACGGGCTATGGCAGCACAAAAGGACCCGGTTTTGACAAAGCTCGATGAACTCGAAGCGCGCTACCGCGAGCTTGAGGAAAGAATCGCTGACCCGGCCGTCGCCTGCGACTCTGCCAGACTTGTAGAGCTGTCGAAGGAGCAGGGCAGGCTCAGAACAATAGTCGAAAAATATCGCGAATATAAAAAGACAATAGCTGGGATTGAAGATGCCGAGAAGATTCTAAATGATAGCACAGTTGATGAAGAGTTCATGGCGTTAGCGAAAGAAGAGCTTGGTCAGCTTGAGAGTAAAAAGAACTCTTTGTTCGGGCAAATCCGGGATGCCTTGGTGATGTCCGACGAAGCGGGGGTCGATTCGATAATAGTGGAAATCCGTGCAGGCACCGGTGGTGAGGAGGCTGCCCTTTTTGCGCGCGATTTGTTCGGGATGTATCTAAAGTACGCCCAGGGCCGCGGCTGGAAGGTCGAACAGCTTCATTTCAGCCCAGCAGAGATGGGCGGCTTTCGCGAGGTAATACTTAGCGTCAAGGGCGAAGGTGTATGGTCCGAGCTGGGATACGAGGGCGGCGGGCACCGCGTCCAGCGCGTGCCGCAAACCGAATCGCAGGGCAGAATCCACACCTCCGCGGCAACAGTGGCGGTATTACCTGAGCCTGAAGAACTGGATATTCAGATTGACCCTAATGATGTCCTCGAACATGTAAGCCGCTCGAGCGGACCGGGCGGACAAAGCGTCAATAAGCTCAGCAGCGCCATTAAGCTCGAACACATCCCAACGGGGATAACCGTCAGTATGCAGGATGAAAAGAGCCAGCATAAAAACCGCGCCAAGGCCTGGCGAGTCCTCAGAAGCAGAATTTATGAGCATTATGAAAGCCAGGAAAGGGCGCGGCGGGACCGGCAGCGCAAAACTATGATTGGCTCGGGCGACAGAAGCCAAAAAATCAGAACGTATAACTATCCCCAGAATCGTGTCACCGACCATAGAATCAACCTGTCACTTTACAACCTTGACAGAATAATGGCCGGCGATATGGCCGAACTAATTGCAGCATTGAAAAATTACGATAGAGAGCAACGATTAAAAAACCTTTAATTGCGATCGGCGACCTGCGTCCCGAATAACCCACGAGTAACGAGAAACAAAATGATAGTCGTTGTTACCGGAATGGTTGGCGTTGACAAAAAGAGCTATCTCGAAAAGGTCTGTCGGTTCGCAGCCGAGAACGGCAAAGAAGTGCTTTTATGCAACGTCGGCGAGCAGATGTATGCTGAGGCGCCGGATATACCGGCCGGCAAAATCCTTGATATTCCGATGAAGCGCCTAAGCTCACTTCGCCGAAGTATTTTCAAGGATATCATCGCCAAAGCCAAGAAGGCCCCTAACCTAATCGTCAACACCCACGCGACTTTCCGCTGGCGGCACGGGCTGTTTCCGGCGGTGGACTTCGACCAGATGCGGCAGCTCAATGCCGATATGTACATCTGTTTGATTGATGGTGTCATCGCAGTGCACCGCAGACTTTCAGATAAGCACTCCATCGAACACACGCTGAAAGATTTGATTGTCTGGCGCGAAGAAGAAATCATCGGTACGGAAATGCTCTGCAAAGGCGTTGATGAAAGTATTCCTTTCTATTGTCTTGCTCGCGGTGCCGAAGAGCAAACTACGGAGACTTTCTATCAGCTTGTTTTTGAAAGCACCAGGAAGAAAGTCTATCTGAGCTTTCCTATGACACACGTTGCTGAAATGGAAAATGTCAGGAACAAAATCGGCCAGTTCCGCAAGCTGATGAAAAGTTTTTTTACGTGCTTTGACCCGGCCGACTTGGAGGAGTCATATTTACCGTACTACGCTCAGCAGGCAGCCGGCAAGGGACGGGACTTTGTGGAAGTGACCGTAGAAGGGCGAAAGACACGGCTGGATTTGGAGCAGGTCCGGCAAATCGAACGCGACATTAACAGCCAGATATACGCCCGCGATTTTTTGCTGATTGACCAGTCGGATATGATAATCAGCTTTATCCCGACGTTGGCGGACGGCCGGGCAGCGGTGTCCAGCGGAGTTGAAAGAGAGCTCCAGCACGCCCACGAAGCAGCCAAAGAAGTTTATGTCATCTGGACGGCCAAGCAAGGGCCCTCGGTATTCGTCACCCAAACAGCTACAAAAGTTTTTGCTGATACAGACGGCGCCGTCGAATTCTTCGAAAAGAAGGGATACATAAAAAAGTGACAATTTGTGGTTCGTCTAAAGCCTTGCATAGACGAAGTTTTTCAGTTATCTTAGGTTGTCTATTATCGCTAAGAAAATGAGGAGTTTGTTATGAGACAGTTTAAAATCGTTGTAGAAAAGCATCCCGATGGTTACGTGGCGTATCCATTGGGTCTTAAGGGAGTTGTGGTTGGGCAGGGAGATACCTATGAAGAGGCCCTTTCTGATGTGAAGTCAGCAATTCGTTTTCATATCGAGACCTTTGGAAAAGAAGTGCTGGAGGTAGAACCAAGAATCATCGAGGCCTTTGTTGCTGAAACTGGAGTGGAAGTTTGATGGCAAAGTTCCCTGCCGATGCGCCCAAGCGAAAGGTAGTAAAGGCGTTAAAAATTTTGGGTTTTCAGCCCGTAAGGGAGAAAGAGCATATCTCAATGGCACGTGAAAACCCCGATGGAAGTAAGACTCCTTTGACTATGCCAAATCATCCGAAGATAAAAGCCTCTACATTAAGAACAATTTGCACTCAATCTGGAATTACAAGAGATGAGTTTCTGGAGGCCTACAAAAAGGCATAAACTTGGCAACAGCAGAAACACGCAAATTGAGGCCTCGCCTGAAGGTTTGCATAAACTAAGTTTTCCAAATTACTTTCAGTTAAACAAAATCTTTGTGAACGGTTCTGGGAATAAATACTCAAAGTGTAATAATGGAGGAATTCAATGAACATAGATTTTAAAGATGAGTACGCTACTCTTCGCCAGGGAATATTAGAGCGTTTTGGTAGAATTCATGATACAGCAAAGTATGGCACTGGTGCGTTTATCGCCTTTCTATCCTACTACTATATGAACCCCGGCTTTGACAATTTCATTGCTCTTATAATCTTGCAGTTGCTGGTTGTACTGATAGGAATGTCATCTCTGCGTCTTTATCAATCTATCTACGTCGTGGGTACATATATTGCAGTCATTATCGAACGTGACTCTAAAGCGAAGTGGCATCGAATGAGTCGCCAATTGGATTGCTACGAGAAGAAACAAAATGAGAATAAATGGACCATGGCATCGCCGTTCCCCCTTGGGAAACGATGGGGCGGAGACTCTGCTCAGATTGCTATTTTCCTGACGACCCTTACTGTTCTCGGGTTCGGCGCAGTATTTTCAAGAGCAAATAGTTTGTTAGCATTCCTACCTTCCTGTGCTTCTGAATTGTTTTTCCTTATCTTTGTCGGTATTCTTTTCGTCTGCAATATGATTATAGTATACCAACTATGGTGGGGAATGCGGAATTTCATGAATAAGAGCGTTGAAGTGTGGAAGAAGTATCGCAGTTCTTTTGGAAATGACTTCTCTGACAAATATGCAGATTGCTAAGACGTGGAACACTAAATATAGAATGTTAAGTATCAAACACCGAATATCGGAGAAAGAATTAGCTGGCTGTATCGACCACACACTGCTTGGTGCCACGGCTACGAGCGAGCAAATCAGACAGTTATGCGAGGAGGCGAAAAGTTACGGCTTTTGTGCGGTATTCGTCAATCCACGATGGCTGCCTCTGGCGGTGGAAAAGCTGCACGGCAGCAAAGTCAAAGTCGGCGGCGTAGTCAGTTTTCCGCTCGGCGCTGACTCAACCGAAATAAAAGTGGCTCAGACGAAAGATATTATCTTTGCTGGTGCCGATGAAGTTGATATGGTCGCCGATTTGGCAGCGATAATCGAGGAGGATTCGCGATACCTGTCAAATCAATTAAAAGCCGTGTTGAAAGTCTGTAGGTCAATGAGACCGGCTGTTGTGTTGAAAGTCATAATCGAATCGGCGGCACTAAACAGAGAACAAAAGATATTTGCCTGCCGAATCGCGAATGAAGTCGGCGTTGATTTTGTAAAGACAAGTACGGGGATGAACCCTGCCGGTGGGGCGACAGCCGAGGACGTGAGGCTGATAAAAGAGTATGCCCCCAATTGCAAAGTCAAGGCTTCCGGCGGAATCAGAACCGCCCAGCAGGCCCTGGCAATGCTTGAAGCAGGGGCAGAAAGAATAGGCACTTCTTCAGGGGTGCAGATTATTAACGAGTTCAGGGCAGGGCGGCCAAAATGACGACAGGGACTGTTGCCGAAAAAAATAGAAGCATTACCTGCAAATTGCATTACAAAAAAATCTGCACTTCTGTAAATTTGCCGGCCGTAAGTGAAGTGTTTACACAATTAAAATTCCCTTCAATTCTTGGCGGTAATGCAGCCAAGAAAGATTCTGACGGGTTCAGCTACTGGATGGCCAGGCCAAAAGAGGTATTTGAATTCAAAGCCGGACAAAAAGACCCCTTCGGCAAATCGCAGCAGGTTCTGGATAAATACAAAGTTGATGATGACCTCGGTTATGATTTGCCGAAAGGGATTTTTTGCGGCGGATGGGTTGGGTATTTCAGTTATGAACTCAGCCGATACATCGAGAAGCTGCCGCAGAGTACAATCGACGATTTGAAAATGCCCCTGATTCGATTGTGCTTCTATGACCGGCTTATCGCCTATGACCACATCGAAAATGATTTTTGGCTGTTCGCCCTGCAACTGCCGAATGATATCGAAACGCCGAGCGAAAAACTATCCGACCTGGAGCGATTACTTAACGAATCACAGAGTGTTGCTGTCAGGCGTCCCGAACCTGCTGACCTTGATAATATCGATTTTTCGCAAGTCCGGTGCAATATGGACAGGGATTATTATCTGCGGACAATCGAAAAAATCAGGCGTTATATCTATGACGGCGACGTTTACCAGGTCAACTTCTCACAGCGGTTCGAATGCGACTACAAAGCCCGGCCGATAGAGCTTTTCCACTGGCAAAATCATTATAACCCAAGCGGCTATGCAGCATATATCGACGCCGGCGATTTTCAAATCGTAAGCGCCTCACCTGAGATGTTCATAACGATAGCCGACGGCGTCATCTCCACCAAGCCGATTAAAGGCACTCGCCCGCGAATTAAGAAAGCCTCTCTGGATGCCGGAAGTTTCAATGAGCTTCTTAATAGCGAAAAAGAGCAGGCTGAGCTCAATATGATAATCGACCTCGAACGAAACGACTTGGCCAGAATCTGCATACCCGGAACCAGAAAAGTAATTCAGCCGCGAACAATTGAAACCTATCCTACCGTCTTTCACGCCGTGGCGACGGTAGCCGGTAAGCTTCGCGGGGGAATTTCGTTTTGCGATATCCTAAAGGCGGTCTTTCCCGGCGGCTCGATCACCGGCGCTCCAAAAATCCGCTCGATGGAAATCATCGATGAAACCGAACCGACCAATAGAAGTGTTTACACCGGAAGCATCGGTTTCATCGGCCTTGACGGCAGTGTCTGCTTGAATATCGCCATACGAACAATTATCATCAAGGCCGGTATTGCCTTCGCGCAGACCGGCGGCGGTATCGTCGCAGATTCTGACCCACAAGCCGAGTGGGACGAGACAATCACAAAAGCAAGGGCATTACTGGCAGGAATAAGAGCAACACAAAGTACGAAATTCGAAATCCGAAGCACGAAACAAATACGAATGACTAAAATACGAAATTCAAAACGGAATGTTTTGGACATTTGAACCTTGGTCATTTGATATTGTTTCGGATTTCCGAGACGACGTCGGGAAACAGACGTCGGAAAAATCGTCCGAGTTTTCGACATTCGGATTTGTAAAACTAAAATGGCAGAAAAAGTTTTCCTGAACGACAAACTGGTCGATATCGACAAGGCCTGCATATCTGTTAAAGATAGCGGTTTCTTGTACGGTGCGGGTCTTTTCGAAACGATGCGAAGCTGTAACGGTGTGGTATTCAGCTTGGTTGACCATTTAGACAGGTTGTTCTTTAGTGCCAAGGCTTTATCGATAGAACATAGCTACGACAGAAAGTTTATTACCGACGCCGTTTCCAGCGTTCTCAAGGCTAATAAACTGACCGATGCCCGCCTTCGGTTGACCCTGACCAGTGGGCCGATGGCGGAGGCCGAGGGGAAAAGGCTCGCTACACTGCTTATCGCCGCGACAAAATTGCAGCCCTACCCCGCTGAATACTACAAAAACGGCGTGCTCGTTGTGCTTTGCCCCTACAGGCAGAATCCCTATGAGCCGATTTACCGCCACAAGACCATAAACTATTTCTCGCGTATGATTGCGCTGAATTTTGCCCACCGCAAAAGGGCCGCTGAGGCATTGTGGTTCACTGTGGATAATCGTTTGGCTGAAGGCTGTATCAGCAATGTTTTTTTGGTTAAAGATTCGACCCTTTTTACTCCGCCGATTGAGACACCGGTATTGGCGGGCGTTGCCAGAAAAACCATTTGTCAAATCGCCTTAAGAAATTCCATTGAGTTTGTCGAAAAGAATTTATCCATAGACGATTTATTGGCTGCCGAGGAGGTTTTTCTGACCAATATAATTATGCAGGTTATGCCGGTAACCAGAGTGGAAAAGCACACGGTTGGCGAGGGCAAAGTCGGGCCGATGACCAAAAGACTGATGAAGTATTTCGATGATTTTGTTAAGGAAAGTTGCAGGCAGGACACTCGTCTCGGCGAAGGCTCGTCGAGCCGGAGCAGGAAATGAAGATAAAAGATATTGCAGAGCAAATCGAAAAGATAGCCCCGCTAAAACTGGCACAGGACTGGGACAATGTGGGCCTATTGATTGGAGATGCGCAGCGCAACGTAAAAAATATTCTGTTGACAATCGACGTCACCAGAGAAGTGCTTGCCGAAGCAAAAAAATTAAAGACGGATTTGATTGTAAGCTATCATCCTGTCATCTGGGACGGTTTGAAGAAAATCACCACCGATGGCTCCACAGCCGTTGTTTATGACTTGATACGTTCGGGGATAGCGGTTTTCTCGATACATACCGCCCTCGATGCCGCAAGAGGCGGCGTAAATGACAGCCTTGCTGAAATTATCGGCATCACCGATGCAAAGCCTATCGGCGATTATGTAG
>CAYLXD010000032.1:0-15177 GCA_964387515.1 uncultured Pirellulales bacterium
ATATCGTTATATCGTCGCGGATTCGTCTGGCGAGGAATTTGGCGGGGTACAAATTCCTCAGCCGGTGCTCGGCCGCTGAGAAGTCTGAGATACTCAAGAAGCTCAAAGACGTCCTGATGTCGCTCGATTTGGGCGATAAGGTCTCCTACATAAGTGTCGACAGGGCCGGCGCTCTGGACAGGCATTTTTTGGTAGAGCGGCATCTTATCAGCCACCATCACGCCTTCGGCCAGGGTCCGCGGGGCGTGGTTAT
Source organism: uncultured Pirellulales bacterium (assembly GCA_964387515.1). Lineage (GTDB taxonomy): Bacteria > Planctomycetota > Phycisphaerae > Sedimentisphaerales > Anaerobacaceae > CAVXEF01. The sequence continues at coordinate 254 of CAYLXD010000032.1, forward strand.
CGCCCATCGGGAATTTTTTACGGCCATGATTAACGAGGAAGACCATTTGCGGATTCAGGTCTTAAAGGGCGGTCTGCAGCTGTCCCAATGCGCAAAGCACATAGACCAAATTGATGATATGATTGAGCAAAAGCTCGAGTATGCCTTCAGCCCGCGTTTCGGATACCTGACGGCGTGTCCGACCAATCTGGGGACAGGTATAAGGGTTTCTGTGATGCTGCATCTGCCGGCCCTGAAGATGACCGGCCAAATAGAGAAATTTTTCAACGCGACAAGGGCTATGAATCTGGCTGTACGCGGGCTATTCGGCGAAGGGACCGAGGCGGCAGGTGATTTTTATCAGCTCTCGAACCAGGCAGCCCTTGGCGTCTCAGAGTCTGAGATTGTTTGCCGGTTTGAAGATGCCATCATACCGGAGATTGTCGAATATGAAAATGCAGCAAGGAGCCAACTGCTTTCGAAGGATTCTGATGTGCTTGATGACAAGATATCACGTGCGATGGCGCTATTGAAAAATGCGCATTTGATAAGTTCGCAGGAGGCCTTGCTTTTGCTGAGCCATTTGCGGCTGGGGGTTAATATGCGTGAGCATATGGGGGCATCGACGCCGGCGATAGAGTCTTTGCGGGCGCCGGGTGAGGTCGGCGAGGGTCAGAGGCTTTCGATTGCCACGATAAACCGGCTTTTTATGCTGACTTTGCCGGCTCATTTGCAGTTAAATTACGGAAAAGCGCTTGACCCGACACACAGGGATGCGCTTCGGGCACAAATCATTCGTTCAGCTCTGAATCAGGGCGATTAACCCTTATCAGGGTAGGGGTCAAGTTAAGCAGGGGCTTATCTTACCTCGCTCCGCCATAGCGCTACGCGAAGGCGAGTCTGCCAAAATGGCACAGTAGACCAGCAGACAGAATTCAGAAAACAGAAGTCAGAAAATCCTAACTTCTTGAAATATAAGAAGTTAATCTATCCAAACTGGTTAAGAATCCCGCTTGGCACGGCTTTTGCACTTTGAACCTGCAGAGGCTTTTACATATTGAAGCAGGCCCGCCTGCGGCGGGCAGGCAAAAAACGAAAGGAATTCAATTATGGCTAAAATCATTGGAATAGATTTAGGAACAACACTTTCGGTAGTTGCCGTGATGGAAGGTTCTTCGCCGAAGGTCTTAATTAACTCTTCGGGTTCTCGGCTGACGCCTTCGGTGGTGGGCTTTACCGACAAGGGCGAGCGGCTGGTCGGCCAAATCGCGAAGCATCAGCAGGTAACCAATCCTGAGAACACTGTATTTTCCATAAAGCGTTTTATGGGCCGACGGCATAAGGAAGTCTCCGAGGAAGAAAAGATTGTGCCGTACAAGATAACAGGCGGCCCCGAGGAACTGGTTAAGGTCCGTGTGCGGGACAAGGAGTACACGCCGCCCGAGATTTCGGCGATGATTCTGCAGGATTTGAAAAAGACTGCAGAGGACTATCTCGGTGAAGAGGTTGAAAGCGCTGTTATTACGGTTCCCGCTTACTTTAACGACTCGCAGCGTCAGGCGACCAAAGACGCCGGTAAGATAGCCGGCTTAAAGGTCGAACGGATTATCAACGAGCCTACGGCCGCGGCATTAGCTTACGGACTGGAGAAGAAAAAGAATGAGAAGGTCGCCATCTTCGATTTCGGCGGCGGAACATTCGACATATCAATTCTCGATATCGGCGACAACGTCTTTGAGGTTCTCAGCACCAACGGCGACACGCATTTAGGCGGCGATGACCTCGACGCGGTGCTGATAAATTATCTGGCTGATGAATTCAAAAAGACCGAGGGCATCGACCTTCGCAAGGACCCGATGGCCCATCAACGGCTCAAAGAGGCCGCTGAAAAGGCAAAATGCGAGCTAAGCACACAGTTGGAGGCTACCGTGAATCTTCCGTTTATCACAGCCGACGCTTCGGGCCCCAAGCATATGCAGATTACAATAAGTCGCAGCAAGTTCGAGTCTTTAGTTGAGCCGATTTTTGAGAGACTGAAAGGCCCGTGCCACAAGGCCCTCGAAGATGCCAAACTCGCCGCCAATGATATAACCGAGGCACTGCTTGTCGGCGGGTCCACAAGGATTCCGAAGGTCCAGAAAATCGTTAAGGATATATTCGGCAAAGAGCCCAACAAGAGTATTAACCCCGACGAGGTTGTGGCACTCGGTGCCGCCATTCAGGGTGCGGTTTTAGCCGGTGACGCCGGCGTGAAGGATATCCTGCTTTTGGACGTAACGCCGCTTTCCCTGGGTGTCGAGACCTTGGGCGGAGTTATGACAAAACTGATTGAGCGCAACACCACGATACCAACCAGCAAGAAAGAGATTTTCTCGACGGCGGCTGACGGTCAGACGACCGTTGATATTCACGTCTTGCAGGGCGAGAGGGAGTTTGCCAAAGACAATCGCACGCTGGGCAGGTTCCAACTGACCGACATTCCACCTGCTCCGCGAGGCATTCCGCAGATTGAAGTAGCCTTTGATATCGACGCCAACGGCATTCTCAACGTCTCCGCAAAGGACCTCGGAACCGGCAAGCAGCAGTCAATCGAAATTAAGTCCAGCTCCGGACTGAGCGAACAGGAAGTCGAGCGGATGACCAAAGAGGCTGAGACCCACTCCGAGGAAGATAAGAAAAAGCGAGAGGTGGTTGACCTGAAGAACCAGGCTGACCAGTTGATTTACTCGACGGAAAAAACGCTCAAGGAGCATGGCGATAAGGTCTCTGCTGATACCCGCGGAAAAATCGAAAGCGCGGTCAACAATCTAAAAGATGCGGTGAAAGGCGATAACGCCGACGCGATAAGAAAGGCTATTGAGAACCTCGGGGCCGCGACCCAGGAGTTGGGCAAGGTTCTTTACGAGGAGGCTGCCAAGAAGCGGACGGCTTCAGCCGGCCCCGGTCAGGCCGAGTCCGCCAAAGGCGAATCGCCGCCGGAAGGCGAGGTCAAAAGAAAAGGCGGCGATGACGTAATCGACGCCGAGTTCGAGGCTGAAGACAAATAGTTGCCTTGAGAGTCAAGACAATGTTTAGTGCTTGAGGGCATAAACCCTTGCATATACGATGGGGTTTGTGCCCTTTTTATGCGCGCTGCTCTTGTAGTGTTTTCCGGGCCGGGTGAAAACGAAAGTTGGCAAACACTTGGTTGTGGGGTATTATCTTCCCCCGCAGATTGAACTATGAGGTCGGCAGGGCGTACACGGCAGTCGAAGGAATCAAGGATGAAGTTGAAACGGGAACTGGGTTTGCTTGACGTGTTCTGCATCGCCTCAGGTGCGATGATTAGTTCGGGACTTTTTATTCTGCCTGGGCTTGCGTATGCAAAGGCCGGTCCTGCGGTCATCATCTGTTATTTTCTTGCGGGGCTTTTATCCTTACCAGGTATGCTGAGCATAGCAGAGATGACCACTGCTATGCCTAAGGCCGGCGGCGATTGCTTCACCATAATTCGCAGCTTAGGTCCCAGCGTGGGAACGGTCGCGGGGCTTCTCAGTTGGTTTGCGCTGGCTATGAAGAGCGCATTTGCCCTGGTGGGTATGTCGGTGTTCACGGTTCTGATTGTGAATATCGACATCCGCATAATTGCTGTCGTTTTCTGTTTGATTTTCCTCGCAGTCAATCTGGTCGGGATTAAAGAAGCTGGAAGAACACAAGTCGCTCTTGTAGTTGGGCTGTTGCTGCTTATGTTGCTCTTCGTGATACTCGGCCTCAATAAGGTCAAGGTGGATAATCTTGTCCCCTTCGCACCTTATGGCTTTGCTGGGATATTCTTTACAACTGCCTTTGTCTTTGTTTCATACACGGGGCTTTTGAAAATCGCCAGTGTCGCAGAGGAAATAAAAAACCCCGCACGCAATATCCCTCTTGGAATGATTGTTTCGCTTCTGGTAACGGGTATATTCTACACCTTTGTGGTCTTTATTACTATCGGCGTGCTTGAAGGTGACGTACTGAGTCGGTCGCTTCGTCCAATCTCTGATGCCGCAGAGGTTTTTATGGGTACGCCGGGCGAAATAGCCCTTGGTGTCGCTGCCATCTTTGCCTTTCTCTCAACTGCCAACGCCGGAATTATGACCGCAGCACGCTCGCTCGTACCGCTCAGTCAGGATGGTCTCTTGCCCGAAGCGATTGGCAAAATCAACGCACGTTTCAGAACCCCTCACAACGCCCTGCTGCTGACGGCTCTGTTTATATTGGTCTCACTGTTTCTAAAACTCGAGATACTTGTCGAGGCAGCCTCCCTCGTTCTCATTCTTACGAATATTCTCGCGTGTTTATCCGTCATTATCCTCAGAGAGAGTCGCATCCAGAACTACCGTCCGGTTTTCCGCGCACCGCTTTACCCCTGGCTTCAGCTTGTTGGAATAGTCGGTTTCTGGTTCCTCATTTATGAAATGGGCAGGGAAGCTCTGTTCGTAAGTCTGCTGCTTATCGTCGTGGGCCTGTTCGTCTACTGGTTTTACGGCCGGATAAGGACAAATAGAGGATACGCCCTGCTGCACCTTATTGAACGAGTCACGGCGAAGGAACTTACCAGCCACTCACTCGAGGAAGAGCTGAGAGAAATCATCAGGCAGCGCGACGAAATTGTCAAAGACAGATTTGACAACATAGTGGAGCGCTGTGTTATTCTTGACATAGAGAAGGCAGTCAGTGTTGACGAATTCTTCCATCTTGCTTCAGAGAAGCTGTCTGGTCGGCTCGGTGTGCAGACAGCAGATATCCACCGGCAACTTGTAGCCAGAGAGAAAGAAAGCAGTACTGTTCTGAGCGATAGTCTGGCGATACCTCATATAGTAATTGGAGGTGAGCACACATTCGATGTTCTTATTGCCCGTTGCAAAGACGGTGTAGCGTTTTCAGATGAGTACAAACAGGTGCAGGCAATTTTCGTGATTGTGGGCAGCAAAGATGAGCGCAACTTCCATCTTTATTCGCTCTCAGCCATCGCGCAGATAGTGCAGGACCCGCACTTCGAAAAAAGATGGATGGCTGCCAGAAGCGCCGAAGCACTTCGGGACATTGTGTTGCTGGGCCAGCGTAAGCGCCCGCTTGTCGGTCTGCCGCGCGGTGGCATATGATTTGTTCGGCCGAGAGTTGCCAACCGGTTACTTGCCTATACAAAAGCGCGAGAATATCCCATCCAGTATCCGCTCATCTAACGGCTGCTGCTCGATGTCAGAAAGGCTTTGATAGGCCGACCGCATCAGCATTGCAGCGACTTCATCGTTATCGGCTTTTATTTCCTCAACGGATTCGTTGATATTTTTGATAGCCTCGGCCACGGCCTGCCTGTGCCGGGTAGTCAGTGCGACAGCCGATACTATCTCGGGGCGCCCATCACGGCTGCCGCCAAGTACCAGCTCGATTAGTTTTTTATCAATTGTATCTCGCAGCTGTTCCAAACCGACGCCCGTTACTGCAGAGGTTGGTAAAAATTCAGCGGTGAACAGTTTGTTTAGCTCTGCGAGGCGTCTGGTGAGTGCATCTTCGGAGAGTAAATCCGATTTTGTTGCGACCGGTATGACCCTCGCCCCGTCTTTTATGAGTTTGCGTATCGCGACATCTTCAGCCCAGTCTATTTTCGAGACGTCGACACAGAACGCGACCGCTGAGGCCTTTTCAAGTGCCTCGACGGCCGCCTGATGCGCCAGTTCGTCAAGGATATTGTCCGGCTCTGTTATCAGCCCGGCACAATCGAATATTACGCACCTGCAATCGGTTAGCGTGAGCAGGCCTGTCAGGACATCCCTTGTGGTTTTACGCTGGACTGAGACGATACTTCTTGGCCTGGCGAGCAGTTTGTTGAGCAGACTGCTCTTGCCGGCATTAGGCACACCCGCTATGCCGACAGCCGGCAAATCAACTACCGATTCATAGTGGTTGCTGTCGGCTGACAACCGCTCGAGCATCTGTTTTATTCGTTCGAGTCTTTCGACAGCCTGGGTGCGGGTTATAAATTCGATGTCTTCTGTGCTGAAATCTAAACCTGCCTCTGTCAGGCTCAGGCAGTCCATCAACGCTGTGAGGATTTCTTCTGTGGCCTGTGCCAATCGGCCGGCCAGCAGCTTCTCGGCGGCGGCTAATTGGAGGCGGTTCGAACAGGTGATTATCTCGTTTACGGCTTCGGCCTGGGCGAGGTCGATTTTGCCGTTGAGATAGGCTCTTGCGGTAAATTCTCCCGGCCCTGCGCCTCGTAGCGGTGTATTGCTACGGGAAAGCAGGGTTTCCATCAGGCCCTGAACAATAGCCTGGTTGGCGTCGATGTAAATTTCGGCGGCATCCTCGCCGGTATAAGAATGGGGCGCTAAAAAAAGATAGAGCGTTGCATCAATACTCAGTTCGGGGTCAATGGTGACGTTGCCTGTCCGGATGCCGGGTTTGTCAGGGGCGACAGGAGAGTTGAAAACTTCTCGCACAATGCCGAGAGTGCCTGGCCCGGTTATCCGAATGATTGACCTTGCACCGAAGCTCGGCGAACTGACAGCTACAATGGTTTCATTAAGGTTATACATTGGTGATTGGTAACTGGTAATCGGTAACTGGTAACTGGTAACCGGCATTTGGTCAAGATGAGTTTGAGCACTGATTATCAATCGCTGCTTGTTTACAGTTGCGCAAATACTTGATATACCCGTTTAGTTTTTTCAGTAGCTCATAGCCTTCTTTTTTCAAATTATCCAACCGGCCTAAATCAGTATAATCTTCGTCTATACAAGTGTTAATATCGTCGATTAATTCTTCGAGCGAACCCCTTGACTGTCTTAAAAACCGAATGTTTTCCTGATAATGAAATCTGCCGTGCCCTTCAGCGATACCATTGGTTAAGGAAACTGCGGCTCGTCGCATTTGATCCGCTAAATTATACTTTTCGAATTCAGGCAATTGTTTTGCCAAACTGTATATCTTTTTCCTATACTCCCTTGCTGATTTATAGATTTCAAGGTCCTCGAAGGTTCCGTACTCCATATTAATCACCAATTACCATTTACCATTTACCAATTACATCTTATAAAACGGCTTTGGTTTTTTCTTTTTTGTTTTGCCGCCGGTTTTGCTTGTTGCGGCGACCAGCCTTTTTTCCTCGGCCTGCTCTCTTTCGCGGATGTGCTTTTTGATAACATACTGCTCAATAACCCCGGCAAATGTGCTGGCCATAATATACAGGTTGACCCCCGATGGTGCCTTATACAGCATCAGCGGAAAAAGCAGCGGCAGCATAATCATCATCATTTTCTGCTGCTGGGCGACCTGGGGGTTTGCCGCTGCCTGTTGGGGCGTCAGTTTCTGCTGCAGATAAAACGCCACACCCATCAGGATGGGCAGAAGGTTCAGCGAGTCAATCTTCCAGCCCAGCAGTGGAACCGTTACCGTTGAGAATCGGACCAGTGCATCAGGTGCCGACAGGTCGGTAATCCAGAAAGGCAGAAACGGCGCACCGCGTAATTCAATTCCGGTGTATACCGCGCTCCACAGGGCTATCCAGATGGGCATTTGCACCATCATCGGCAGCATACTCATAACAGGCGAAGCGCCCTGCTTTCTGTAAAGGGCCATCATCTGCTTGTTCATTTCAGCCTTGTTGTTGGCGTATTTTTTCTTTATTTCCTCGGCCTTTGGAGCGAGCTTGCTCATCTTGCTCATCGAGACCTGGCTCTTTTTGGTAATCGGATGCATAACAAGGCGCATCAGAAAAACCAACATGATAATGACTACGCCGTAATTATGGAAAAACGCATACATCCATTTCATCAATGCCAATATCCCGAACGCCAGAGGGCTTATGATGCTCGCGGGGCAGCAGCAGGCAAGGAAATCTATTGTTTGGGCAAAGCCAAGTTTTCGATACAGTTCGTTTTTGTCGAAGAGGCTTTTATCCTTCGGCCCCAGATAAAGCTGGAATTTGTATGCTATTGTACTGTCGGCTTGGCCGGCGGGCGCGAGTTTCGCGGTCGCGGTGGAAAGACTCACTCCAACCGTCTCATCCCCGCTGTCAGCACGCTTATCTGCGTCCGGATTGTAGAACGTCCCTTGTTTGTTTGTTACCCAGTCGCAGTAATCTTTGTCCTGCTGCGGCACAGGCACGAGTATAGCGGCGAAGTATTTATTGGTCGCCGCGACCCAGAGAAAACCGGCACCGGGTTTTGTCAGTTCGGCGGTGTCAATACCGCCTGCGTTGTAGAGTTTCTTGGCATTGAGTTTCAATAGTACGCTGGTGATTTGCCCTTTGGGTTCTCTAAAGCCGGCCATAGCCCTTCTCATATCCCGGCTGACATCCTCTCTGCCGAGCCCGCTTGGCCCGGTTAAATGAAAGAGCAGCTTTTGTTCGCTGTCGGAGAGATTTTCGATGGCCAAATCACAATCGAGCATATAGCTGCCGACCGTCATCCGGTAGGTTTTGATGAGCTTGCAAACCTGCTTGTTGGTGCCTTGAACTTTAATTACGGCTTCGAACCGGGCGGTTTGCGAGCCGTCTTCGGCCTTTTCAACTTCGAAGCTTCGCCAGTGCAATTTGTCTAAAGGCAGTTGCAATTGCTGCTGCGGAAACACGACTTGGCCGTTCGCCATTGACAGGATTTGCCTGCCGTCGGGCAGATTGACCGGCGAAAGGATTACCAGCGGCTGCGGGTTCTTGTAGTCGCGGTCGTCGAATTCACTGAAGGTTGCTTTTGTGATTGAGGCGCCTTTGGTGGTTAATTCGAGCAGAAACTTAAAGCCGCTGTTGGGGTCGATTGAGCCGAGAGTGACGGTCTTTGGCTCAGCGTGGTCGGCGCTCAGTGTGGGCACATCCAGCGCCTGTAATTGTGCGCCGCCGGAGGGCTGAGTATCTGCAACCGAAGGCTGTTTATCTGAAGCTGTTTGTGCCAGCAGGATGCAGGGTTTTTGACCGGCAGAGCCGCTAAAGCCCGTTAGAGATAAATCTCTAAACGGGCTAAAAAGGCCGGACTCTATAATTAGCCCGCCGCAGAGAACGACAAAACCCGCCACAATCAGAATCAAAACACTTTTCATATTCCCATATCCGTGTCTGGCTCGGCTTTTCAATACTCAATAGTCAATCCACACGAGCCGGGATAATCAATTGTTTTATCTGCCTTCTTTGAGTCGTTCGGCCTGGAAGTTGTCTAATTGCTCGACTGCTATTATCTTTTTCGCAGTCGTTTCGAAATCGTATTGGATCCGAACAAAATGTACCTCGTTTCCATCCACGTATACGTAGCTTGCCCGGTTGTCCTTGTCTCTTGGTTGTCCTACTGAGCCGATATTGATGATTGCCTTTTCATTGTCGACAATCGGATAGACGTCGTTGAGCTCATCTGGCAGATAGAAGTCGGGCTCATCGAGAAATACGCCCGGCAGATGTGTGTGGCCGATGAAGCAGATATGTTTGACATGCTCGAACAGTACCCGAACCTTGACCGGATTGGTATAAACGTCGTCCGGGAAGATGTACTCGTTAATCGGCCGCCTCGGCGAGGCGTGGAGGAGGTCTATTATTGCAGTATTTGTGCCCAGCTTGGTTTTGAGTGTGCGTCGCATAGGCAGCTCGCCCAGGAATCGCCACCATTTGTCCCGGCTGAGCTTTTGCTGCTCTATTTCGAGGACCTCACGCGTCCAGAAGCTTGCCTGCTCGGCGCCGTAGTTGAAGTTGGTCGGCTCGTAGAGGGTGGCATAATCGTGGTTGCCCATTACGCACCACTTGGTCTTTTCTATGACTAAGTCGAGGCATTCCTTTGGGTTCGGGCCGTAGCCTAAACAATCGCCGAGACAATAGATTGTCTTTATCCCTCGGTTTTCAATGTCGGCCAGGACCGCTGTCAACGCCTCGAGGTTCGAATGTATATCACTTATAACCGCAAACACATTTTACTCCTGTGGGCATATGCTTGCTCCTTCTCGGCCAAAAAAAGTACTAATACCAGAAAACCCCCTAAAATACCAGAACATTTGTCGATTTTTGCAAAAGCCGGTTGCCTGCCGGGTTCTCAGCACGACGCGGCAACTCATTATGTCGGCTGTGCCCTTACGCTATTTATCCGCCTGCGGCGGATTTACTTGATTTGGTCGCTCGGACTGTTATAATACCGTGGTTCAATTAGCGATACATACAAAGCTCGGTATATGAAAAATGGTAGATAGGGTTCTTCTTGAAACTCAGGGGCTGGTAAAGAGGTATTCCGGCCGGGCCGTTGTCAACGAAGTACAGGTTACGATTGCTCAGCGCAGCATTGTCGGCCTTCTTGGCCGAAACGGTGCCGGTAAGACCACAACTTTCAGAATGATTATGGGAATGATAGTGCCCGATAGTGGAGAGGTTCTCTTTCAGGGCCATGATATTACGAAGCTGCCGATGTACAGACGGGCCCGCCTTGGAATCGGTTACCTCTCACAGGAGCCCAGCATCTTCCAGAGGCTCACCGTCAGGGAGAACCTTTATGCCATCTTGGAAACAATGGCCATTACCACCGCCGAGCGTAACCACAGGGCCGAAAGGCTGATTGAGCGATTCGGACTTGTCGAAGTCGCCGAGAGCCACGGCAGATTCCTCTCGGGCGGTGAGCGAAGAAAGCTTGAAATTGCCCGCGCAATGGTAACAGAGCCTTCTTTGATTCTGCTGGATGAACCCTTCAGCGGCGTTGACCCTATTGCCGTCGAGGATTTGCAGCACGATATCCGCCGGCTCGAGGCCTCGGGCGTCAGCATTCTCATTACCGACCATAACGTCGAGAGGACTCTCGAAGTGGTCGACAAGGCATACATTATCGACCACGGCAGGGTCGTCGGCGAAGGTTCACCTGCGGAAATTATACGCAACGAGACGGTCAAGAAGCTCTACCTCGGCAGTACCTTCGACGGCGACGAGTTCGACGAAAAGTAGCGGACAGCGCTTAGTGGTTAGTGTGCAGCCTGCCTGCGGCGGGCCCTTTCCGCACGGGCGGGAATCTGTAATGTACCATATGCGAGCAGCAAGAGATGATAGATATCGAGAAGTGTCGAATCACGCATTACCCGGCTGAGGTTTTGGCCGGGACCGCGGAGCCGGTCGAGAAAATCGACGGTAATATCCGTCGGCTCGCAGAGAAGATGACGGATATTATGCTTGAGAATAAAGGCATCGGCCTGGCGGCTCCCCAGGTGGGCGTGCCGCTTCGGATTTTTATCATATCCCTCGACGGCACTAAAGAAAACGTAAAGGTCTACATAAACCCGACCGTTACTCCGGCCGGTGAGCTCTCCTCAATCGAAGAGGGGTGTCTGTCGGTGCCGGGCGTCCGTACCAATATCCGCAGGTACACAAAATGCACCGTTACCGCTACCGACCTTGATGGCAACGAGTTTACCGAGCAGGCCGACGGCCTTTACGCAAGGGCCCTGCAGCACGAGTACGACCACTTGCAGGGTATGACCATTGTCAGCCGGATGGGCCAGACGGCTAAAATAGAGCATCGAAGGCAGCTAAAAGCTTTGCTGGATGCAGCATCTAAAAAGCAAAATGAAAAGTAGAAGCGGAAGACACTTGGTACTCATATAGGGTGACGGATGAAGGACGAAGCACGACGGACGAAAAGAATACGTAGTGTTAGAGAGTTAGACGTTTACAAGCTTGCCTTTGAAACAGCAATGGAGATATTTGGAATTTCGAAAGGTTTTCCTAAAGAGGAGATATATTCCCTTACTGACCAAGTGCGTAAATCTTCCAGGTCTGTCTGCACGAATCTTTCGGAGGGTTGGCGTAAACGCAAATACAAAGCTGTATTCATTAACAAACTGTCAGATGCAGCACAGGAGGCGGCAGAGACGCAAACTTGGCCGGAGTTTGCTTTAGCTTGCAGGTATATTGGCAAAGGAACATTTAAAAAACCGGATGATAGATACGAGCATATATTTGCTATGGTATTTACTATGGAGCAAAAAGCCGATAGTTTTTGTAATGTTCGATAGTCAATCGTCCATCATCCGTCATCCAACGCGGGTTATAGCTGCCCAAAAAGTTAGAAATGAGCATCGAAGGCTAAATACTATGAATATAGTGTACCTCGGCAGTGGCAAATTCGGTATCGAATGCCTGAACGCGTTGGCTAAGTCGAGCCACAGCCTTGCGTTTATTGTAACGCAGCCCCCGCAGCCGGCCGGCAGGGGCAGAAAGGCTCGTTCAACACCTGTGGCCCGCTGGGCGGATGCCAACTCGATGCCCTATATGGAGTCAGACAACGTAAACGCGCCCAGCGACGTCGAAGTGATAGCTGAGAACCAGCCTGATTTGATTGTCGTTGTCGCGTTCGGTCAGAAAATCGGTGATGAGCTGATAAATCTGCCGCCCAGGGGGGCTGTAAATGTGCACGCCTCTTTGCTCCCGAAGTACCGCGGGGCTGCGCCTGTAAACTGGGCGATAATCAACGGCGAGCGCCGAACCGGCATTAGTATAATCGCCTTGGTGGAGAAAATGGATGCCGGCGACATTCTCGCGCAGCAGCAGTGCGAAATCGGCCCCGACGAAACGGCTGGCTACCTGCACGATAGGTTGGCCCAAATGGCGGCACCGCTGCTGCTAAAGACAATAGACAGCATTGAAGACGGCTCAGTTGTTTACACTAAGCAGGACCACTCAAAGGCGACTTTAGCGCCGAAATTGAAAAAATCTGATGCTTTCCTGGACTTTGCTGAGCCGGCTGAACTCCTTAGGAGAAAGATACTCGGCTTTTGGCCCTGGCCGGGGGCTTCCGCGGTCTATGTTTCGCAAAAAAGTAAACCCCCGCGGTTGCTTGCGCAGCAAGCGCGGGGGCAGCAGGTAATAATAGCGAAAGCTGAGCTGGTGCAGGGCCCGAATAAAGCCGGCTTGGCTGTCGGGACACTCGACGAGGACCTCAATATCATCTGTGGCCGGGATGCTCTGAAGGTTACCGGGATTAAACCGGCCGGCGGCTCGCTTATGGACTTCAGGGATTTTGTCAACGGCCGGCAAACCCGACCGGGCGATATGTTTGTGAAGATAGACTTGCCTCGCCGGCAGGCGGGAAAGTAAAAATGGACGCCCAAGATTTAAAAAGCGCACGAACCGTCGCAATCACAGCCTTGAACAGATTCAATCCGAAACGTGATTACGCCGGCCGAATCCTCAACCAGCTCCTGCCGCAAACCCGGCAAAGACAAAGGGCTACGGACCTTGTCTTCGGTACCATAAGAAACTCTAAAGCCATTGATATAGTAGTTGCCAAATTAGCTGATTGTCCTGTCGAGCGGATACCGGCCAAGGTGCTGAATATTATTCGCATCGGTGCTTATGAGCTTATTTATTCGCCGGCGACGGCGGAGTACGCAATTGTTAATGAGGCTGTCGAAAACGCTAAAGCCATCGCTGGCAGGAGAAAAGCTGGCTTTGTCAACGCTGTGCTTCGACAAATCGCAAGGCACATAAAGAATCGGCAGATTTCGCTTTCACAGGCCCAGGTCAAAGCAGCACTTCCGCAAACGCCCTCGACCGGTTGTGAATTTGATATTGATATCCTGCCGGAGCCTAAAGAATCGCCGGCTGATTATCTCAGCAACGCCTTTTCACTGCCTGAGTGGCTGGTTTTCGGCTGGCTTAGTGTATTCGGGACGGAAAAGATCCGGCAGATTTGCTTTGCAGCTAATCGCAGGCCAAGTATTTACATAAGGCCGAACAGCCTGAAGATAGCAGCGCAGGATTTAGCCGAAAAGTTGCGGCGGACGAATGTTGAGCTTGAGATATTACCTGATGAATCGATGCTAAGAATGAGGGCCCCTGAAGCGGTAGAGGAACTTGCCGGCTTTGCCGAGGGGCTTTTTACCGTTCAGGATAAAACAGCCTCGCGGGCAGTGAAGGCCTTGGCGCCAAAGGCAGACGAGACAATCCTTGACCTTTGTGCTGCGCCGGGGACGAAAACAACACAATTAGCTGAGCTTACCGGCGATAAGGCAGAGATTATCGCAACCGATATTGACGGCATCCGCCTGGAAAAGGTCAGGGAAAACACAGCCCGGCTTGGCATAAGTAGTGTTAGAATCGCTGCATACGAGAATATAGAAGAAATCGCGGCCGGGGTTGGATTATTCGACGCCGTTTTACTGGATGTGCCCTGCTCAAATACCGGCGTACTGGCGAAACGGCCTGAAGTGCGTCTTAGAATAAAACCGAAAACGATAACCGACTTGACAGAATTGCAGACTGGCTTGCTCAGCACTGCCGCAAGATTGATAAAGCCGCAGGGCAGAATCTGTTACAGCACCTGTAGCATACAACCTTTGGAAAATCACCAGCTTATAGCGGATTTCACAGGGCAAAATCCGCCGTTCGGGTGTAAGTACGAAGAGTTGACACTTCCGTCGGCGCAAGATTTTGATTGTGACGGCGGCTACGTCGCAATCATCGGTCGTAGTGAGTGATGCGCATGTCGCAGGGCACATAGTTTTCTGGGGTGGACGGTGCGCAAACACAAGTTAATTTGAAACTTCAATCAACAGCTTTTGCACAAAGCGGACTTACGACGTGCAAAAGTTGTTAACATAAAAAATTTTTTCCGCGCAAAGTCAGTACTGACAGCAACCTCTCTTAAGTGGAAAAGAAATCTTTCAAAAATACCATTGATTTGTCTTGTCACTGTCCAATAATAACCCAGATGAATTTGATTTCCCGGTAAAGAAAACTATTTGTACAAGGGAGAGTGTCATGCAAGGCACAGTCACGGATGAACGCCATCACACAACGGATTCTCAAGTCAGCGCTGTTAATGAAGCTCTTGCTGAAAAGGTGGGGCCGCAAAAGTATCGAATCTGGTTTAGAAATTCGACCAGGTTGACCCTGACCGACGGCTATCTGAAGGTCGGTGTTCCGAACCTTTTCATAGCCAGCTGGATTGAAAACCATTTTCTGGCTCAAATCA
>CAYLXD010000033.1:0-14903 GCA_964387515.1 uncultured Pirellulales bacterium
GCGCAAGTATTTTTGATTGCTAAACTCGGGATTTTCGCCTTGCTGGAAGCTTGCGCATTTGGTCGCGCTATCCCCCTTGCGCAAATGATTGAATCTTCATTAGCCACAGATTACACAGATTGCACGGAGGGTTTTTAAGGTTTTTTAGACGCGGATTACGCAGCTTTTTTAGACAGGATAACAGGATTTTTTTAACCACGAATGAACACGAACAAACACAAATTTTTCAGACATGGATGAACGCAGATTCACACTGGTTTTAATGGCCTTAAACAAACACACAAGACACAAAACGCCAAACTCAAAACTTTGCCGGTGCTGCCGAAGGCCGTCCCGATGGGATAGCAAACGGCGCCCCGAAGAGATAATTTCATATCTCATAGGGTAAACATCCCATCCCGATGAGACAGCAAACGACGCGTCTCACAGGACAGGCAGGGCAGGCGATGAGGAAACATACAGTGTTACGTAGTCCCGTAAGGGACGAAGTAAAATAAAGATAGCTTCCGAACCACAGGCAGCAACAGCAAACAGAGATAGAAAATCCGAAATTCGAATATCGAAATACGAAACAAATTCAAATGACCGAAGCACGAAATTCAAAACAAAAGTCAGCTGCGATGGCGGGTAGAAAACAGGGAATTTCCGGCTTGCGTTTGGCGAGAATTGGGAGGATAATACCGCCAAAGAAACAAAGTTAATTGTAGTGTGATATGGAATTATATAAGCATTAACAGATGAGGTTATATCTATGCTATAAAGTATACTAACAGGGATTGCGTCGGGTGGCTTAAGCGGAGCCTTGGTTTTTTGGTTGGCCAAGACGGTACTCACTGAACGAATTAAGGGGGCGATCAAACACGAATACAATATACAACTCGAAAATCACAAGTCACTCCTTAAATCAGAGGTTGAGAAACAAGTCGAAATCCTCAAAACAGAACTCCGCGCACAGGAGTCCATATCTCAAAGTAAATGGGAGATTAAGAGAACCGCATGCCTTAAGGCTCTCGACGTTGTGGATGCCTTTTGGGCCAACATTAAATGGGAAGGTAAAGATTCTAAAGGTAAGCCTATCGATGCCGCTTTGATTGAAAAGCAGGCTCCTCCGGAAATCGAGGACGTTAGGAGTTGTTATAACAACCTAGCACTATCATGCGATAACGAAAACGTACTTCGAGAGTACAAACGGTGCCTGCAAATAGCAGGTGAATTCCGTGGGGACGCGATTCTTGATCTGAGGAATGAAATACGTAAGGAACTAGGATTTGGCTCCGAAGTCGATTTCGACAGAAAATTTGCGTTCATTGGGCGCGTGAACAGGCCAACCTAAAGCTCGCGAAGGATAGCTAACTTTTATCCATACGGGAAATGAAAGAAGAATTGGCGGGAGGGTTACCGCGAGGGGCAGGAGTAAATAATCCCCCAAGGCGTGGCTTGGGGGCTAAACGAAACTTTTGATTTTCGCTACGCAAATCTTTTTTGTCAGTTTCTGCAATATCTTTACTCTTTTGGCCAAATCCAGTCCAGACATTTGCCTGATATTATTGCCGATTATAACCGTAGAGTAAAGCAAAAACCGATGCCGGATGCTCGATGCTGGTTTTGAGATTGCCGCGTCGCTGTGCTCCTCGCAATGACCCCGGCTTTGACAAGACTAAAGAATACAATTAGACTTGTGATTATGAGAAGATGCTACCAAGCCCGCCGCGGCGGCGGGCCGGCGCAAAGAAAGGGGCATAGCAAGATGAAAAAGCGAGGTATTTTTGGTTTGAGAATGGTCGGTGTTTGTCTGTTTTTATCAATGGGGGGTTATGGTCTGTGCGGGGCAGGCGGCGGAGCCGAACAGTGTGGGGGAGATATTCAAAGAAAAAGGATTCGAATGGTTCATCGGCAATTGGGAGACAGTAACAGACGCAAACGAGAAAGCCGAAGCGGACTTTGCGCTTGAGCTGGACGGGTACGTGCTTTCTCTTGATGCGCGGGTGGGTGAGCAGTACACATATCGAGGCATCGTGTTTTATGTGCCGAGCAAAGGAACTATTGTTAACAGCGGCGTCGATAACAAAGGCGGTGTTTTTTCGGGGACGTGGGAAATTGACAGGGATAAACTCGTGCTGAAGGCGGAGCAGACCACAGCCAACGGGAAGGTTTACAGGTTTGTGAGGTATCAATCAAAGGTGGATGCAGAGACGATGAAGGTCGTAACCTATCGTATTATAGAAGGGAAAGTCTCGGAGGAGCCGAATATACTGGAATTCAAGCGCAGGAAATAGTATAGCGGACAATAAGGCCCGGGCAGCTATTGAAGCCCGCCAGCTCGCCGGACAGACGACAGATAAACTCCGGGGTGGGGGCTAAATGAGAAGGAATAACCCCCAAATAAATTCAGGAGCTAAACAAAGTTAAGGAGATATTATGAAAGTAATTCGACAGATTGGTTCGTTAGCGTTTGTAGTGGGGCTGTTCGTTGTAGTATTTGCGGGGGTGCCGTGGCACGTGATAGCAGCTGATGACCCGGTCGTGCCGTGGTGGCTGCGTATAGCAGTTTTCAGCCTTTTAGGCGGGATTCTTGTGGTCCTCGTAACGTTGGCTGTTGAACAAAGGAAATTCAAGAGGCCAGCAGAGGAGCCGGCACCTGCTGAGCCGGGGGCAGGAGTTTTGCTATTGAATTCTGCAGAAGTGCCCGGCAGAAAGACACGTGAGATTCTCGGTCTGGTGCAGGGGCATACGGTATATGCTATCTGGCTTGGTAAAGACCTATCGGCCATAGTCAGGTTAATCCTTGGCGGCGAACTGACTGAATACACAGAGATGATGGGAAAGGCCAGGACAGTAGCCACCAACAGGATGGTCGTGCAGGCTGGGCAGATGGGCGCAGATGCAATAATCAATGTTCGCTATATGACAACGAGTGTTATTGGCAGTGCTGCTGAACTATTAGTTTACGGCACCGCTGTCAAGCTCAGCGAATAGGTCGCCTGAATCAATTTACTCCGCCAAAAGATGGCGGATCTTCGATATTTATTTCGCCGTAGGCGAACCTTTGGTATTTACTATTTTGGGGTGGCCGAGCACATTGCAGCCGAAGGTGATGGTCCGGTAATGCACTCAAATCCGAAAGCACGGAAATCTTTGGGGGATTCCTAATCCTTCTCTATTAAAATCAAGACCAGCCGGCAGGTAGCGGTCGAAGGCGCTGAGCGTAAGCTATAAAACAACAAGAGGTGAACTAAGCGGCTTGTTTATCGGAACAATCAGCGGCTGGATGTAATTGCCGTCTCGTCCAAAAACACTGTCCAGCAGTTTTCCAATTCACGCCCATTGTCTGCACTGTTGATAGGTCGATATTGGTTGTCAGGCCAGGAAGATTCCTGATTAAATGAGATTACAGATATGCCGATGATATGCGTGTGCTGCGCAGATAGAAAGGACAAAGAATCTCAGGGAGAGATGTTTTTTATCCAAGCTTTTAAGGATATTCTATTTTAGGCAAATAGAGGAGAGTTATTATGTCAGAATTAAAGATGATGACAGAATTAAAGATGGTTTTTTCTCAATTAAAAGTAAAAAATATAGAACTTCCTAACAGGATTGTATTTCCTCCTATTGCCACTAATTTTGCCGACAAGGAAGGGTTTGTTACAGACAAGTTAATAAATTATCTGTGCGAGCGTGCCAGAGGCGGGACCGGATTAATAATTGTTGAAAATACTGCGGTAAATATGGAAGGACGCAACCTTACTAATGAACCACGTCTCGATGATGACAGGTATATTGAGGGTTTTCGCCGTATGGTTGATGAAATCCACAAGGCCGGAGCAAAGGTTTCGATTCAGCTTCACCATGGAGGCCGTTCCTCTTCGTCAAAGGTGCACGGTTTTACCCCAGTTGCGCCTTCTGCTATTGCCTGCCCGCTGTTCAAAGAGATGCCTCGCCCTATGACTATAGAAGATATTGAGCGTACCATTGGAGATTTTGCAGAGGCAGCTCGACGGGCAAAGCAGGCCGGCGCAGATGCTGTGGAGATACACGGAGCAAGTGGCTTTCTTCCTGCGCAATTTTTTTCTCCATACGCCAATAAACGAACAGATGAATATGGGGGAAGTAAAGAGAATCGATTACGATTTTCCTCAGAGCTGATTAGAGAAATGAGGAAAAAGGTTGGGCCGGATTACGTAATTGGTTATCGCTTTTCAGGAGATGAGTATGTTTCCGGAGGACTTACTCTGGACGACCATAAAGAAATAGCACCGGAGCTTGTAAAAGCCGGGGTGGATTTGCTGCATGTTACTGCCGGTGTATTGGAGAACGTAGAGGAGGTGGGTATTGTTCCTTTCGATAAGAAGGAAGAAGGATGGCACAATTATCTTGCTGCCGGGATTAAGGAGGCGGTGAATGTTCCAGTGATTACAGTAGGAAAGATTACTTCGTTGGCTACTGCTGAGGAGGTTTTGCAAAGAAATGAAGCGGACCTTGTTTCCATTGGGCGTGCTCTTATTGCTGACCCGGAACTGGTAAACAAATCCCGTGAAGGCAGATTTAGTGATATTGTCAAATGTAAGCAGTGTAACGGATGCATTCATTCGCTTTACTACGAAGGAGTAATGCGTTGTGAAGTAAATCCAAAGGTGTAATTAGTTTCCACTCAGGAAAAGGAAAGGGGAACAATTATGGAACTGTTGTTTTCTCTCGCTCTGACGGTAGGGATTTTTGCCGGGATATGGGCTTACACATCTACTCTTATAAATATTCCTACCTGGATAGCGTTTTTAAGCTGGGCGGTTTTTTATGCTGCCGGGGGTAAACAGGAAGGAATCAAAAAAGGATTACCGTCCTGTCTGATGGGAGTATTCTGGGCCTGGCTGGCAGTAACAATATGGTCGAAGATTGCCCCACAGAATATTCCCGTACTTTGTTTAATAGTTTCAGTTCTATCCTTTATTCTTGTTTATCAATCAAGAATAAAAAGTCTTTTTTCTTTTGCACCAGGCGCTTTTGTCGGCGCAGCGACTTTCTTCGGGGCCACAGGATCAGGAGCAAGCATACCTCAAGTAATTGGAGGATTGGTTTGTGGACTACTATTAGGATTTATTCAACAAAACGTAGCCCTTGTTTTAGCAAAAAAAGAAGAGAAGCTTCCGAGTTCCACCGGCCATGCAAAGGACCAAGACGACCTGGAGGGTAAATTGGCACAGTTCGAAGCTGTTTTAAAAGAAACTGAGGGGCAAAGGGACAGCTACGAGGAGGCATTCGATGATGCTGAAGCCGAACTTGCTACCGTTGCGCAGGCTCGTGATAATCTCCAGCACAAGGTAAATGAACTTATTACTTCAAACAATGAATTGCAAAAGCAGGTCGATGAGCTTACGACTCAATTACAAGAGCAGATGGAAACAGTAGGCCCACTTTTTAGGAAGGATTAGGTTGGGTATTATTAAAAAGTCAGCACAAGGGGTAAACCGTGAAAGCGTTACAGTGGCATAACAAGGAAGATATGAGGGTTGATGATATTCCAGTACCAACACCCCGCCCGGATGAAGTTTTAATTAAAGTCCTGTTTTCAGGAATATGCGGTTCAGAAGTCCATGAGTATTTTTCCGGACCTCTTTACGTTCCTCTTGAGCCTCATCCGCTTACCGGAACCTGTGCACCTCAAACTATGGGACATGAATTTGGCGGCAGGATTGAAAAGTTAGGTTCTGAAGTAAAAGGACTTGCTGAAGGTACCTTAGTTACAGTAAACCCTGTTTTATCATGCGGTAAGTGTAAGCCATGCCTTCGAAACCGTCCCAACCTATGTGAAAAGTTAGCTGTTTATGGACTCATCGGTGATGGAGGGCACGCCGAATTTGCAGTAGTTAAGGCCGCTAACTGTGTCCCTCTTCCTCCAGATGTGCCGCTTGAGTACGTTGCTTTTGGTGAGCCTGCCGGTGTATCTTTTCATGCAGTGAACCAGGCTCAAATTGAACCCGGTTCAACAGTAGTTATTTTGGGCGGCGGACCTATTGGTCAATTGGTGGCGCAGTACGCGAGGTTGGCAGGGGCTAAAAAGATTTTTATGACGGAAATAGCTACTGACCGTATCAATATAGTAAAGAATATTGGTGCGGTTGATGAAGTACTTAACCCATTAGAGGTTGACATTTCTGAGGCTATTATGTCTGAGACGGGTGGACAGGGAGCCGACTATACTATTGAGTGTTGCGGCGGAAATAAAACTGGAATGCTTGAGGATACCGCAACTCAGGCAGTAGAATTGACGCGTTCAGAAGGCACTACAGTAATGGTAGGAGGATTCGCAGAACCGACGGATTTTAATTTCAACAATATTGTAATGATGGAGCGGAAAGTAGTTGGTTCCTGGATTTGGCATACCCAAGAAGAATATACCAAGGCAGTGCAAATGTTCATTGAAGGAAAAGTTAAAGTGCTGCCTCTGGTTTCCCGAAAGGTCCGAATCGAAAACGCGGTCGAAGAAGGTATTCTGGCTTTACGTTTCCACAAAGACGAACACGTGAAGATACTGATAGATTTAACGTAGTGTAAACTGAGAATGGATAGCTACAGAAAAGTTTTGCTCAAGAGGTTCATAGCTCAAGAGAAAAAGGCGCGTTGGGCTATCGATTCATTTCAAGTGACAACTTTAGAGGAATTGTTGGACCGGGCTACAGCTAATGTAGCCAATCAATTTAAAAATTCAATTTCTGTGCTCTTGCTCACTGAAGAAGATTACCTCGTAATTAAATCAGCCACAGGACTGGATATTAACAAAGTTGAACATAAACGGATACCAATTGGAAAAAGTCTTTCCGGCAGATTAGTAAAACGTGGAGAACCCAAGTTATTTTCCGATGTATCCAGAATCACTGATACGCTGGACGACA
This sequence comes from uncultured Pirellulales bacterium, assembly GCA_964387515.1. Lineage (GTDB taxonomy): Bacteria > Planctomycetota > Phycisphaerae > Sedimentisphaerales > Anaerobacaceae > CAVXEF01. The sequence continues at coordinate 6,888 of CAYLXD010000033.1, forward strand.
ACCTGGAGCCTTATTATTGCGGGTCAATGATTTCTACTCCACTGGTTTTTAATAAAAAGGTTATTGGTCTGCTCAATGTATATCTCCCAGTTCCATCTGAGCCGTTTTCTTTTGATGATTTTAATATAGTTATAACCTATGGCAATCAGACAGCTTTTGCTATTGAGAGTCAGCGGCTTGTTGATAAGCGTACAGAAGAGCTTAAAGAAGCTCAAGCGAGATTAGTGAAATTAAATGAGCAACTGCAGCAGGATATTGAGGTGCGTAAAAAGGTAGAAGAGCAGTTACGTAAAGCCGAAGAAAAATACAGAATGCAGTTTGAGGGGGCATTGGACGCTATCTTCGTAGGCGATGCCGAAACAGGCATAATAGTTGACTGTAACCCTGCGGCAACAAGATTAGTTGGCCGGGGAAAATCAGAGCTGATTGGCAAACACCAGCGGATTCTTCATCCTCCAGAAGAAATTGAAGGAGAACTTAGCAAAACTTTCAGGCAGCATCTCAAAGAAAAACAGGGCCAGACCCTGGAAACTCAGGTTATTACCAAAACCGGAGAGATAAGAGATGTTGCGATAAGGGCCAATCTACTTGAAATTGGGGGCAAAAAAGTACTGCAAGGTATATTTCGCGATGTCACCGAGAACAAGAAGGCCGAGGAGGAAATCAGAAAATCCCAAAAGGTTCTTCGGGACACGATAGATGCGATGCCATTTGGGGTTATGGTCGTCGGCAGAGATAAGAAAATTAAACAGGCTAATGCTACCGCTCGACAACTCACAGGGTACGGCGAAGGCGAGCTTTTAGGGCAGTTGTGCCATCAAACTTTGTGTCCCGCTGAAGAAAACAATTGTCCTATTCTTGACCAAAAGCAGACAGTCGACCATTCCGAGAGAAAACTAATTACAAAAGACAAAAGAGAAATTCCGATTATAAAAAACGTCGTCAACCTCAAACTTGGTAATGAAGATGTGCTGCTCGAGGCTTTTATCGATATCACCGAACGCAAAGAGGCCGAAAGAAAGCTAAAACAGCTTAATAAATATTTGGAAGACACCATAGCCAAACTCGACAGGGCGAATAATGAACTCAAGGACTTTGTGTATATCGCCTCGCACGATTTGCGTGAGCCTCTGCGAAAGATATCTTCATTTGGGGAGCTTTTGTCAACTTCTCTTAAGGACAAGCTGAATGACGACAATAAGGAAAACCTTGACTTTATGATCGATGGGGCAAAACGGATGCAACAAATGATAGACGCACTGCTGACCTGTTCAAGGGTAACCACCAAAGGAGTAGATTTTGAGACGGTTGACCTGAATCAGGTGGTGGAGGAATTGTGCGCCATTGAACTGGCGGTAAAGATTGAAGAGACCGGCGCTAAGATAGTAACTCCGGAGCGGCTGCACAATGTCAACTGCGACCCGGCTCAGATAAGACAGCTTATACAAAACCTCATAGCGAACGCGCTGAAGTACCAGAAGAAAGGTGCTGTTCCGGAGATTACTATTCGCTCGAGTGTTGCGGATAACAGTATGGTTCGGGTGGAGGTGGCGGATAACGGCATTGGGATAGAGGAACAGCACTTCAAGAATCTCTTTGTCATGTTTAGGCGGCTTCACTCGAGGCGGGAGTATGAAGGTACGGGTATAGGCCTTGCGGTTTGCAAGAAGATTGTGGAGCGTCACGGAGGCAATATCGGGGTCAGCTCGACTTATGGTGAAGGGTCGACATTCTGGTTCACGATGCCAAAACAAGAAATGAGGGTAAAAAATGAGGAACTCCAAGCTAGTATTGTTAGTTGAGGATGACAGCGTTGATGTAAGCTATAAGTTCTAAAGTCGAATCAGACTCCAATCCAGTCAAATAACTGTGTGGGAATGCAAAAGGTAGAAGGAAGGAAAATAGAATTAGATAGGGGTTAAAGATGAGAAAGTTATTAGGTGTAATAATAGCTGTATTAGTGGTTGTAGCTATCGCAGGGTATCTTCTAACGAGACAACAAACCGAGGAAGAAACAAAGGCAGTCTCTGGTTATAGCGTAAAAGACACAGAAATTGAGGCAGTAGAGGAAGCTGTTTCTATGATAAAACCACATCTCCCAAAGCCGGATTATGTAATACTATTTTCTACTGTTGAAGATAAGGCACTGGGAAGGAAGGGGTATAACCCGGAAACTGTGCTCAAAGAAGTTAACCGACTCTTGCCCAACACCAAGGTTTATGGTGGCACCTCTCAGCAAGGTATTTTGACCAAAGATGGCTATTATCAAGGAGACAACGCTGCCTTAGCTATGCTGGCTGTATCATCCCCAAGAATAACATTTGGCGTAGCCGGGGTCAATGTTAATGACTATGCTTCAGCAAAAGAGGCCGGGAAAGCAGCAATCCAAAACGCAATAAAAGATGCAGGGAAAGAAGGCGAGTACCCCCAGCTTATTCTGATGACGGGTAGCATTGGAAACGAAGAGGAGATGCTTGCAGGCATAGAAGATGTTATTGGCTGGGGAATTCCTGTAATCGGCGGCAGCGCTGGGGACAATAGCATTTTCAGCGGGATATACAGGGAGTTTGCCAATGACAAGACCTACTTTAACGGCGTAAGTTTAACAGCCATTTTCACGGACTTGAAAATTGGCTATGCTTACGAAGCAGGCTTCGATCTGAAAAAGGAAAAAGGCACCATCACCAAAGCCGAAGGCAGAGTTATATATGAAATTAACAACAGGCCAGCAGGAGAAGTTTTAAATGAATGGTGCAGCGGTTGCTTATCTGAAAAAATTAAAACAGGCGGCTCAACAATGCCGGAAACATTATTTTTGTCATTGGCAAAAGTAATTAAAACCGAATCAGGAACATATTATCTTTCGGTCGCCGTTTTGGGGGTCAATGCAGAAGACAAGAGCCTGAACACTTTTGCAAACGTAATGACCGGAGATGAAATTTTGCTGATGGAGGGGGACTGGCGGATATATGTTGAAAAAGCAAAGACGGTCTCAAAGAAAGCGATGTCAAGCAAAGGCATTTCTAAAGGAGAAGCGCTTTTTGGAATTTATACGTCTTGTGCTGGAATCCGGACGGGAACCCCTGAGCAAGAACGTCCGAAAATAGTTTCAGCGGTGTCAGAAGAGGTAGGAAAAGAAGTACCATTTATAGGCCCATTTACTTTCGGTGAAGAGGGCCCTTTGGGATTGGTAAACCATCATGGAAATTTCATTAATTCCCTTATTCTCTTTAGTGAAAAGAAGTAGAGGATGAAAATAGGCTCTAAATTAATTTTGATAATTGGAATACCGGCAGTAATCAGCGTTACGGTTAGCGGGGTTGTTTATTATTTTGTTGCAAAACAGGCAATAGAGAAAAGAGTCAAAGCGCAACTGGAAACTGCTACTGTATTAAAAGAAAACCATATTAATGACTTCATTAAAAGGGAAGTGGAAGACATAGAAGCTGTAGCAAGAGAAAAAGCACTTATAGATAACTTTTTAGGGGCACTGAAAGCTAATGACAATCAAGAAGAGAGTGGGATTTATCGTGAAAATATTAAGCAATTGTTGGAAGAAAAACTCGCCTACAAAGGAAATTTCTTAGAATTATCGGTTTTGAATTTATACGGGAAAATTATTGTGTCAACAAATGAAGCACAGAATGGAAAATTCAAGTCAGGTGAAGATTACTTCATTGGAGGAAAAAGAGAGCGCTATTTCCAGAATTTTTATTATGATATAGATTTACAGCATCCAGTAATGACAATTGCAACACCAATAAAAGATGGCAGGGAGAAGGTGATTGGTGTTTTAGCAGGTAGGCTTAATTTAGATAAGATTTCTGATGTTATGATTGAAAGAGCCGGTTTAGGAGAAACAGGAGAAACCTATTTAGTCAATAAATTTAATTTGTTGGTGAGCAAGTCTCGGTTTGTAAAAGAAATCGAATTTAAAAAAGTGATTCATACAGAAGAGGTTAAGGATTGTTTAAAAGGGAATAATGGATATTGTCATTATAATGACTATAGAGGTACTCCTGTTGTTGGTGTGTACAAGTGGCTTCCTGAAAGGGAGATTTGTTTGATAGCAAAGATTGATAAAAAGGAAGCATTTATGTCAATAAACAAATTAAAATTTATTACACTCTTGATCGGAACAGGGTCGGTGTTTTTAGCTGTAATTATAGGATTATTTCTAACGCAGCCAATCTTAAAACCAATAATAAAGCTAAGAGATGCTACTAAAACAATTAGTAAAGGTAACTTGGATACAAAAATAGAAGTTAAATCAAAAGATGAAATAGGCCAGTTAGCTATAAGCTTTAATCAAATGGTTGAAGATTTAAACGAGACAACAGTTTCGCGCGACTCTTTAATGAAAGAAGTAGCCGTACGCAAGAAGGCTGAAGAAACAATGAAACGACTAAACATGGACCTTGAAAGTACCGTAGCCAAACTTGGCAGGGCAAATAATGAACTCAAGGACTTTGTGTATATCGCCTCGCACGATTTGCGTGAGCCTCTGCGAAAGATATCTTCATTTGGGGAGCTTTTGTCAACTTCTCTTAAGGACAAGCTGAATGACGACAATAAGGAAAACCTTGACTTTATGATCGATGGGGCAAAACGGATGCAACAAATGATAGACGCACTGCTGACCTGTTCAAGGGTAACCACCAAAGGAGTAGATTTTGAGACGGTTGACCTGAATCAGGTGGTGGAGGAATTGTGCGCCATTGAACTGGCGGTAAAGATTGAAGAGACCGGCGCTAAGATAGTAACTCCGGAGCGGCTGCACAATGTCAACTGCGACCCGGCTCAGATAAGACAGCTTATACAAAACCTCATAGCGAACGCGCTGAAGTACCAGAAGAAAGGTGCTGTTCCGGAGATTACTATTCGCTCGAGTGTTGCGGATAACAGTATGGTTCGGGTGGAGGTGGCGGATAACGGCATTGGGATAGAGGAACAGCACTTCAAGAATCTCTTTGTCATGTTTAGGCGGCTTCACTCGAGGCGGGAGTATGAAGGTACGGGTATAGGCCTTGCGGTTTGCAAGAAGATTGTGGAGCGTCACGGAGGCAATATCGGGGTCAGCTCGACTTATGGTGAAGGGTCGACATTCTGGTTTACACTGCCAGCATCGAAAACTCCAGAGGAAAAACAACCGGAATTAATTTCAAGTTATGAAGCCGGGTTCAGGGAACAACAGGATGGGTGAATCTGAAACTTCAGTTGTATTATCAGTCGAATTTCCTTCTAAAAGTTTGTCAATTCTATGCCTTAACGTCAAAGCCTGCTGAGAGCAGCTGCGGGCAAATTTTCCTACGATGATTATCTTTTCCTGAGGCGCCTGCTCTTGGCGCTGCAGAAATTTCGGGTTAGTATTGTACTCGAATGGTGCCGGATTTTTTACGAATCTCCAACGGGCAAAGTAAATGAATAAACTGCATCATAGTATACTGTGGGCCGCGCTTATAATAATCATATTACTGATTCTCCTCTCAATCTACGGTGCTTTCCTCGGCTCTGAACGAGCGCAAAACTTCTTCAACTCTCCCCCGCTGGCGGTTTATTGGTTTGTGTCAGGCTTAATGCTTACAGCCGGCATTATAATCTTTCGACAACCTGTGCGGCTTTTGTTAATCCATTGCGGCTGTGTCTTAGTCCTTCTCGGAGCTATGCTGGGCTCGGATGCAGGACACGGACTCCAGCGGAAACTATTGGGAATAGACAAGATTAACAGAGGAAAAATGCTAATCTATCAAGGCCGGGAAAGTAACAAAGTTATAACGGAGAAAGACAGCCAAATAAAGGAACTACCATTTTCGATAAGACTGAAGGAGTTTAGAGTAGATTACTATGAACCCAAAAGGGGGGCAGTGCGCGATTACATAAGTAGTCTGGCTGTTATCGAAAACGATGAGATTGTCGCAGAGAAAAATGTGGAGGTTAACCACCCCCTGCATTACGGCGGACACTATTTTTACCAATATGCATACGATACTCAAGACGGTCAATACAGCGTTCTTATGGTTGTCTCTGACACGGGTCTGGGCCTTATATATGCCGGATATGTGATGCTTTGTACCGGCGTTATCTGGCATTTCTGGCTGCGAGATATATTCAGGCAAAAGAAAAAGGCAGCAGATGGTAATTAAATATACCGTTCAAGGTGCGCTGATTTATCTTGTTATGGCCAGCTATCTTCTGGCTTTTGCAGCTACATTGCTCAAATGCCGAAAGACAGGGCGGGTCTTATATCTGCTCGGATTCATAACAGCGGTTTTCTCATTTATTTGTCGTTGGTATTACGTGCGCCATATACCTATGCAGAATTTGTTCGAGGTATTTTTGTGCCTTGGCGTGATGATTTTTCCCATCTCAGTTTTTTGCAGTCGTACCCTTCGCATCGGAGGCCACAGTGCCGATATGCTTATCGGCGCGATAGTTCTCTTTCCCGCCGGTTTTGTCTTCAGCGCAGAGCCTCAACAGCTTCCACCAGCATTGCAGAGCTGGTTGTTTCTGCCTCATGTTGCAGCCTATATGCTTTCATATATCTTCATGGCAAAGGCCGCCTTTCAGGGGCTCGCACAATTTGCAGGCAAGAACCCGAACCCCGGCAAAATGCCGCTCGACGCCGAGACGGCGACTTACCGTATGATTCGGGCGGGGTTTCCGTTATTGACACTTGGGCTTATTCTTGGCAGCTACTGGGGCCAGTTAGCCTGGGGTGATTACTGGGGCTGGGACCCGAAGGAATTATGGTCGCTTGCCTCGTGGCTGGTCTACGTCGGATATTTCCACTTCCGCTACATATTTGGCAAAAAGTATCTGCGTATCAACAGTACCTGGGCCTTGGCAGGTATGGCGCTCATCGTGATAACTCTGCTATGGGTGAACCTGTCCCGACTCTTTCCAACTCTGCACAGTTATGCAACCTGATATGAAAGAGAAATAGAAAGATTGTTGCCTGGTAAACAAGCCAAAGATATTATGAAGCCCTTTAAGGATGATAGTAAATGCGTATTGTTGTTTCTATAAAGCAGGTGCCGGAAACGAAATCCGTGAAGATGGATGAGAAAACCGGCACGGTTATCCGCGAGGGCGTAGAGGCTATCGTTAACCCGCTTGACCTTTACGCTATCGAGACAGCTATCCAACTGCGCGAACGACTCGGCGGAGAGGTTATCGGCATATCAATGGGGCCGCCTAAAGCAATAACGGCGCTAAGAGAAGCGATAGCAATGGGGATTGACTCTACGGTTCTTGTCAGTGATTCGGCTTTTGCAGGGTCTGATACGTGGGCAACCAGTTACGTATTGGCAGAGGCAATAAAGCGCACAGGAGATTTTTCTTTGGTGATTTGCGGTGAGCGTGCCACCGACGGCGATACGGGACAGGTGGGGCCGGGCATCGCCGCATTTTTAGGTTTGCCAGTGATTACGTATGTAAGCAGGATTGAAGAAATCGACGGCCAAAGCTGCAGGGTAAAACGACTTGTAGAGGATGGCTACGAAAACCTGTATTCTTCTCTACCCTGCGTTATAACGGTTGTTAAAGAGATAAGCGTTCCCCGCCTGCCAACTTTGAGAGGCAAGCAGCGTGCTAAAAGAATGGAAATCCCGGTATGGGGCAGTGATGAGCTGGATGTCGAGCTAAAAGAAGTCGGTGTAAACGGCTCGCCGACACAGGTGATAAAGATTTTTAAGCCGAAGGTTGCGAGGGAATGCGAAAAAGTTTTGGCAAGGGATGAAGAGTCAGTAGAGAAAGCGGTTGACAAACTTACCGGATTTCTTCAACACAAGGAGTTGATTTAGATGGAATACCGCGGCGTGTGGATATTAGCTGAGCAGCAGAATGGACGAGTCCAGAGGATTTCGTATGAGTTGCTCACACGCGGACTTGAGCTGGCAGCTAAACGCAGTTGTAAGCTGTCTGCTGTTATCTTTGGCCATAATATAAACACGAACGACCTCGAAGAGCTTATAGAACGGGGCGCAGGTGAGGTTATAGCAATGGAGGCGGCTGAGC
>CAYLXD010000034.1:0-14847 GCA_964387515.1 uncultured Pirellulales bacterium
AATGTCGAAGGTCGAAAAGAAAAGGACCGAACTGGAGGCAGCAACAGCGCAGGGGCGATTAAGTTTTTTTCATTCCGGGGGGTAAGTCGAGTCCGGTGCGGCCGCGGGCTTTTTTGAAATCCACTATAATTTTGACGGCGGCTTTCGGGTCATCAACGACAGTGAAGACATCCATATCATGGGGCGAGATGTGCTGGTGCTCCTGAAGCATTTTCTGGCGCATCCACTTAAGCAAGCCATCCCAGTAATCACTGCACATTAAAACCACCGGAAAATAGGCCTGCCTTAATGTCTGTATGAGCATAATAGCTTCTGTGAACTCATCCATTGTGCCGTAGCCGCCGGGGAAGACAATAAAGCCGTGAGCGTATTTTAAGAACATAACCTTGCGACAGAAAAAATACCTGAAATGCAGTGAAAGGTTCTGATACTCATTCGGCAGCTGCTCGTGCGGCAATTCGATGTTAAGGCCAATGCTTTTTCCTCCTGCCTGGGCGGCTCCTTTATTGGCGGCTTCCATAACACCGCCGCCGCCACCAGTGATGACTGCAAAGCCGGCCTTTGCAATAAGTGAAGCGGTTCGCTGGGCAAGTTTGTAGTATTCGTTCTGCGAGCCTATTCGGGATGAGCCAAAGATAGATACGGCAGGACCTATAGAGGCAAGCTCCTCAAAACCTTCGACGAACTCAGCCATTATTCTGAATACCCGCCAGGTTTCTTCGGCCGACACATTGAATTTTGTCATCCTCTCAGCCACTTTTGTTCCTTTCTTTGCCTATGACATCCCTTAGGAATTACCAGAGCTGCGGCTTATCCGCTGCGGGGCAATATTCTGCAATCGAGCAATTCCCACAATCCGGCTTACGGGCCTTGCATATATTTCGGCCGTGGAATATCAGCAGATGGCTAAACAAGGTCCAATCCTTCTTAGGTACTATTTCGGCCAAATCGAATTCGAGCTTTACCGCATCCGTGTTTTCAGAAAGCTGCAATCGGCGAGATAATCGGATAACGTGCGTATCGCAGGCAATAGCCGGTTTGCCGAAGGCGTTGCCGAGGACTACGTTTGCCGTCTTTCTGCCGACGCCGGGCAGAGTTACAAGCTCATCCATTGAATCCGGCACGCGGCCATTGTACTTTTCGAGTATCGCCTGACAGGCACCTTTTATGCTGACAGCTTTATTATGATAAAAGCCCGTGCTTTTTATGTCCGACTCAATCTGCTTTATATCGGCGCCGGCCCAAACCTTTGCGGATTTGTACTTTTTGAACAAGTCCTTAGTTACCATATTGACGCGGGCATCGGTGCACTGGGCGGAAAGGATAGTTGCTATCAAAAGTTCCAGCGGGTTTGTGAATCGCAGTGCGGTCTTCGCCTGAGGGTATAGCTTTTTCAATATCGGCAGGATTTCTGTGACCCTTTTCGCTGCGTCAGCTTTGTCGACCCTTACTCTCGCGGCCTTTGCTTTTTTTGCCATAAATCCATTACCTCGATGGAAGCTGTTGCAAAAGCTCTTTCAATTCATCGGCGAAGGCCTTGCCGCGCCATCTAACCGGCTCCTTTCCGCCGGGCAAAAACAATATACTGACCGGCACGCCAGGCTCGTTATAAACATCTCTCAAAGCGAGCGTGGCGGGGTGGTCTTTAAGTGTTGTGTCGGCCTTTATAGCGAGGACGGACTTTTTCTCGATTAGCTCGGCGACGTCTTTGCGGGAGTAAACCGTTTTCTCCACGAACCTGCAGCTCATACACCAGTCGGCAGTGAACTCAATTAAAACAGGTCTTTGACTGTTGAGAGAAGTTTCAATCAATTCGGCGTCGTATTCCTGCCAGTCAATAAGTTTTTCAGCGGGGGTCAAAAAGTACAGGCCTGCGGTAACTGCCAACGCTGCCGCGATGATTCGTATAATCAGCTTGCGAGAGAATTTTGTGCTGTAATCGACCCAGCCGGCCCACATCCAGATACAAAAAGCGACCACCAAAGCAAAATATAATACTCCGGTTCTGCGCTGCTGGGGCAAAGCCATTATGAGCCATATCGCAATAAACAACAGAATAAATCCGACCGCCTGCTTAAAAATTTCCATCCATCGTCCGGGCCGGGGCAACCGTGCGAGTAAACCCGGCACCGAAGTCAGCATTGCGTATGGCGCCGCCATCCCGAGACCAATAACCATTATGGCAAACGTTCCCAAAAGCAGCGGCTGGGCCTGCGCCCAGGCGAGGGCGGCGGCAAGAATTGCGAAACTGCACGGCGTGCTTAAAATCGCCGCCAAAAAGCCCATACCAAGAGCTCCGGCAAAACCTTTTCCGGGACCGGCTTTAGCCGATACTGCCGACGGAACAGTTATCGTAAAAACACCGAACATAAATAGTGCCAGTACAACCAGCAGTAAAGCCATAAACATAACAAAGGCCGGACTGCGGAACTGGTCGCCCCACTGCAAAACGGTTCCATAAAAGAGCTGCAGAACAATGCTGGCCCCGGCGAGACAGGCAAAGAACAGTAGTATTCCAAGACAAAAAACGAGACCCATCGCTACGGATTTTGCTTTGCTGAGCTTTGCCTGCTCGACAAGCCGCAGCACGATAACAGGCAGGACCGGCCAAACGCACGGCATAATATTCAGTGACAACCCTGCTAAAAACGCCAAACCGAGAGCAAATAAAATCGGGTAGCTCGGCCCTATAGGTAACTTCGCGACAGTAGCGGCCGGTTCAAAACTAATCTGCTGCCACGAATCACTCTGATTGAAATCAATCGTTGACTGGAGTGTTTTTTCAAACGGCGGCAGACAAATCATACTTGTACAAGCCAGGCCGGAAATCCTAACTACAACATCGCCGAGCGTGGCTGCCGGAGCCTCGAGCGGCTCAACAGGAAATTCGTCTTCCGGGAGACTTTGCCTGGTCACCGCCTTAATCGGCACGAAGACAGTGAAACGGCCGGCATAAACCTCAACTTTCTTGCCAAGCGGGTCTGTGAAGATACTCCATTTTGGAAAGACAGGCCGGCCGAAATTGAAGTCGTCCGATTCGACCTTAACTTTAAGTTCAAGGCCGACAGCAGGTGCGGTTTCGGCCTTTGCATAATAGTAAAGGCCGTCTGTTCCTTCAAATATAACGGCGATGCCCGGCTTCGAGCCCATCCGCGCAGGTTCGAGATGTGCCGATGAAATTTCCTTTTCGTATTTTACCAGCTCAACAGAGACGGAATCTGATTGCGCTGCATATCCGGCCGAGGCATAAAAGCCAACCGTGAAAATGCAAATTACCCACAGCATCAAAACCGTTTTTTTTCGCATAGATACCTTAGATGTTGTGAGAAAAAATCGTGGCGGGTATTTCTACTTTTTCTTTTGCTCGGGTTTCGACTGCTCGGCCTTGGCCTGCTCGGCAGCTAATAAATCGGCGACGGTGGGCTTATCCAGGTTACCGCCTTCCAAGATGACCCTGACATCATCAGCATCGAGAGTTTCATACTTTAGCAGGGCCTTGGCTATCCGCTCAAGTCTGTCCTTATTTTTTTCTATCAGCTCTTTTGCCGACTTATACGCCTGGTCGGTAATTTTTTTTACTTCGCCGTCGATGGTCTCTGCGGTTTTTTCCGAATAGTCTTTCTCGCCCGGCATTATGTATATCAGGTCCCTAAGGGCCGAGTCGGGCCCGTAACTTATCAGGCCAAGCTCATCACTCATACCCCAGGTTAAAATCATCTGCCTTGCGATTTTGGTGGCCTGCTGAATATCCGACTGGGCGCCGCTGGATATATCGTCACAGAAGATTTCTTCGGCGATTCGCCCGCCGAAACACACCTTCAGCAGCGCCATACAATATCTTTTCGTGAATATTGTTCTGTCCTTTTCCGGCAGAGCAAAAGTGGCCCCACCCATTGGTCCGCGGGGGATGATACTTACCTTGTGCAAGGGGTCTGCGTCTTCCAGCAGAGATTGTACGAGCGTGTGGCCGGCCTCGTGGTATGCGGTAACTTTCTTTTCTTTTTCGTCAATGACTCTGCTCTTTTTGGCTCTTCCCCATCGGACCTTGTCCCGCGCCTCTTCCAAATCAGCCATTTCGACATAGTCTTTATTTGCCATCGTTGCCGCAAGGGCGGCTTCGTTAATAATAGCCGCCAGGTCTGCTCCGCTAAACATAGGTGTTCCTCGTGCGAGTCTTTCGAGGTCGGTATTTGGTCCTAACTTGACCCTCTTTGCGTGTACGCTGAGAATCTCGACACGGCCTTTGAGGTCCGGAAAAGGTACAAAGATTTGTCTGTCGAATCTTCCGGGTCGGGTCAATGCGTGGTCGAGAATATCGGCCCGGTTTGTCGCAGCAATGACAATTACCTGGTCGTTGGTGTCAAAGCCGTCCATCTCAACGAGGATGGCATTGAGGGTTTGTTCGCGTTCATCGTGCCCGCCGCCGACGTATCCTGCGCCGCGTTTTCTCCCGATTGCATCAACCTCGTCGAGAAAGATGATACAGGGGGAATTCTCCTTGGCCTGCTTGAATAAATCGCGGACGCGTGAGGCCCCGACGCCGACGAACATCTCAACGAAATCGCTTCCGGATATGCTGAAAAACGGCACATCAGCCTGGCCGGCTATCGCCTTTGCAAGCAGAGTCTTTCCACAGCCGGGGGGGCCAATGAGTAAGACGCCTCGCGGAATACGACCGCCCAGGCGTTGAAACTTCTTCGGGTTTTTCAAGAACTCGATTATCTCAGCCACCTCTTCCTTCGCCTCGTCGACGCCGGCGACATCCTCAAAGGTAACCTCGACCCGGTCTTTGCTGTGTAAACGATGTTTGCTTCTTCCGAATGACATCAGCATTCCGCCGGCACCTCCTCGCAGATTGCGTGCAAATACAAAGTAGAAGAAGGCTACAAGCAAAAGGATAGGAAAAAACATTCCGACGAGATTCCAAAGCCAGGTCCTCGGCCTGGTAAATTTCCACTCTACGCCGCTTTTCTCCAGCATTTCGTTAAGCCTTTCACCCACTATCTCAGGCTTGTAATCCACTGTAAAGGAAACAGGGCCCTTTTTGTCTGTGGCGGAGGCATCAGGTTTGAACCTGCCTTTGATTTCGGTCTCTCCGACCTCGACACTTTCAATTTGCCCCTCGTTAAGATAGCTTACGAAAGCATCCCATCCGATCTTGTCACTCGGCAATCTCTGGAGCATTGCCCAGACCGTGAAGACGACAACCAGAATCAGCAACCAGCTAAACGGTCCGCCTCGCTTGTAGCCGGGCAAAGGCGTTTTTTTGCCCTGCCGGGTCGGCGGGTGCGGTCGCTGCTTAGTCGTATTTTTTCTTGGGCTGTCCTTCATATATCCTCATCCGATATTTTGTTTTCGTAATTCAATTCGCACAAGCTTATACATCGGCTACAGCATCACCACTGCTTCTCCATCAACTCTACGATTTTTTGCGCCAAGTTGTTTGCCGCAAGGGTCGAGGCATATCTAAAGCCCTGATTTTGCCATTCCGAATAAGTCGCCGAGGCATTGACCGAAACGTTGTCCAACATCATTTCGCCTGTTTTCAGGTTCTTCCAGCTGACGAGAGCCTGCAGTTCGACCTCTTTTTCGAGTGCCCGGCCGGTCTCCCGCTCGGTGGTAAGCACCGATTCACCAATCGATACGAGCTGTCCCGTCATCAGTGTATCGGCCCGATTGCGGCTGGAGATTATCTTATAGGGCGTCTCGGCTTCAATGCGCTTGGCCAAGGCATCAGTCAGTTCGTATTCCAGGCCCCTTCTGAAGCTTTGGTTTTCGAACATTTGCAGGTAAACGCTGTTAACCTCATCGGAAAACAGTGATTCGTTGGAATAGCCTTTCATCCGGGCACATCCAACGGAGCCCAGGCAAACAACAGCAATTAAACTGCAAAAAGTCACAACAAGTGGGGCCCGACGCCGATAACCTTTAAGGCTTTCTTTTTTCATCTTTTACCTTTTCACCCCTTAAATTTTCCTTATCCATATTTCGCTTTGCCATTTTTGCCGCGGTGCTGTCCGGCCAATTATCGATGACCATCTGGTAATAAAAATCAGCCGCCTGCCTGCTGCCTGTTCTCTGGTAATACCGGCCGATGCTAAACTGCTTGTAAGCCAACTGCTCATTTATTTGCTCAACTTTCTTGTCTATATCAAAACTCTCAGCGTCCTGTTGGTATCGTAACTTGAAGTTTTCGTAGTAGCTCTTTGCGCTAATCAGGCCTGAGCCGTCGTACTTTGGCCCTTTATAAGCGGCGTGTTTACAGCGTCCCATATTCAGCAGGGCGTCCTTGCCTGTTTGTCCCGTCGGCCACCGGGTCTGGATTTGCGACCATTTAAGATAGGCCTCATTGAACTTTCCGCGGTTTTCATAACTTTCGGCCACGCTCAAAGCTGCTTCTACGCCGATAGGTGCATCGCCCGCGCGGTCACTAATTCGTTCCATAATTTTCTCGCCCTCGGCGTATCCTTTCATTTTGAATATTTTAAGTACCGGTTTTTTCTGCCCCGCCAAAAAGGCCGTTGCTATCTCAAACTGTCTGTCAATCGCAGCCTCATACAGCCGACTTTCGGGAAACTCTGTCAGAAACTTCTCATATGCGTGGGCCGCCTTGGCAAACTTACCTTCGGAAAGCAACATCTCGGCCTTCATAAAGGCATCGAGGTCGGGACCGGCAATTTCCGGAAAGTCCTTTTTAAGTTTATCTATGGCCCGGCCTACGGCCTTAGTTTTGCCGGTATTAACCAGCCGCTTGATTTCAGCGACCGCCAGCAGATATTTGTCCTCGGCTCCGCTGTCCAGGGCTTTCCAATCCCGGCCCTTTTCCAAATGCCATGTCTTGGCTGAGGCAAGTCCGGTCTGCACGAGCAGCAACGAGACTTCAGTCAGTACTATTATAAATCGCGCTCTGGACTTAGACATAGATTGCAGCCTTACCTATTTTCAAACTCCTGTCAAAGGGAATATTATACCTGTTCTTGCGACCGTTGCAAACCCATTACATCAGGGCAAATTCCACGGCAAATCAACCATCCTTTACACTATAATAACTCAAATTCTTTATCAGTTCGAGTGTTTCCTTGTATGTCACTCTTAATTTCGCGTGTCCGGCATACTCAACGGCCATAAGCCCCTATATTTAGCTGCTTTGATGTCCCTCGGCCATTTTACCTGTAAAAGCGCCACGGCACGGACATTCACTTAAGACCATAAGACCTATAATACGCAGATTTTTGCGGCCTGGAAACGTACTTTTGTAAATTTTCACTTGACAACTCGAAACCAATGCTGTTAAACTGGGCCGAAAAGGCAATTTAGAGGGAGCTTGTAGCAGGGAGACGTGTTAACGGAGAGGGACAAATGAAAGACCTGTACACAACCGGTGAAGCAGCTGAGATTTGCAAGGTAAGCCAGCAGACCATCATCCGCTGCTTTGATTCCGGCCGACTCGAAGGCTTTCGCATTCCAGGTTCCAGATTCAGGAGAGTCCCTCGCCTGAGCCTGGTCAAATTCATGAAGGAAAATGGTATTCCGCTGGACCGTCTCGAGTCGGGTAAAAAGAAGGTCCTTATCGTCGATGACGATGCAGAAATCGTTGAGCTTATGGCTGACGTTCTCGTACGGGACGGCAGATTCGAAGTCAAGACCGCATCGACCGGCTACGATGCGGGAATAGTAACCCAGCAGTTCCGGCCGAACCTGATATTGCTGGATTATATGCTGCCCGATGTCAACGGCAACGTTGTCTGCCAAACAATAAGAAAGAATCCGGAATTCGAGAACATCAAAATTATTATCGTAAGCGGCGTGATAAAACAGGATGAAATCGACCAGCTGCTAAAAGCCGGTGCCGAGGCTTTTATAAAGAAACCGTTTAACATCGTCGAACTCACTGACAAGATAGCTGCGGTACTACGGATGAAATAAAAAACGGCGTATTCGTATTGCGTCGGGCTGCCAAGCATATTGTTTTGCGTTTTGGGTCCGAGTGTGTGGATTGCGCGGCACGTAAAGAGTCCGCAACTTCGGCTCTTCGGGCGCACGGTACGAGGGCGTAAGTAAATGTCGGACAGAGCCGGTGACCCTACAGTTGTCCACCTGGTGGAACTCGCTATCGGCCGGCTTGAAGCGCTAGCGACCCTGCCCTGTGTTGCAGCACAAGCTCTCCATCGACTCTTCCAGTCGCAGCCGGTGTCTTCGCGGCTGGCTGATATAATTGAATCCGACCCTGCCAGTGCCGTAAAAGTTCTGAGTCTAATCGCTCAGCAAGGCGCAAACTTTGACGATGAAAACTTCTCGATTCGTGCAGCGATTGAGAGACTGCCTATGCCCGCAGTTCGAGAGGCCCTTCTATCGGTCAAAATCTATCCGCCTTTCGGCCAGGATGTGCGCAAAACAGTATTCAGAAAGCAGTTTCTGCGGCACTGCCTTGCGGTTGCCTGTTGTGCCAGGGGTGTTACTGAGTTGCTTTACGCGGAGGTAGACCCGCAGATGGCTTATTACGCCGGGCTGCTGCACGATATCGGGGTGATTGCAGTTGACCAGGCGATGCCGCGAGGCTTTACCGGTATAGTCGAGCAGGCGAAATTAGAAAAAGCCCCGCTCTGTTCAATCGAGCAAAAACATCTTGGCGTGGACCATACAATCATAGGTAAGCGGCTGGCTCAGAAGTGGCGGATGCCGGAGCAAATTACGCTGGCAATCTGGCTCCACCACAGCGATACCGCGACGATTTCTCAAAGTATGCCCGAAGCAAAAATTGCTCAGGTGGTTCGGTTAGCTGATTCAATCGCGCGGCATTACAACATCGGCGAGTCGGGTAGTTACGACACGTCGGATTCGGCGGACAAAATCGCAGGGATGCTCTCGATTAACACGGCCCAATTAGGACAAATTGCCCAGAGTGCTGCCGGGCAGGTCGAACAAAAGGCCAAGCTTTTGGGTCTGGATTCGCCGAACGGCCCGGCAGGATATTGCGAGATTGTGCAGACTGCCGCCGTCCAATTAGCGCAGGACGCTGCGAAACTATCTCGTGAAATTCGCGAGCTGCAAACCACCTCAATCGGCTTTGAGTTCATAACGGGTTTGCTTTGCGGTATAGCTGCGACCGACACGGCGATAAGTATGGCGGAAAACCTTGCTATACAGTGGCAGAAGTTTTACCAAACGGGCCCGGTGTGTGTGTATTTAGCGGCAGCGGGCGACCCTAAAATATTCAAAGCCGTCGTCGTAGAAAGTCCGTCGCAAAGAAAAAGCGTTGCATTGACCGCCCCCTCCGAACTGCCAGCCGCAGCCTGCTCGACAGCAGAAGGCTTTGCGGTCCTTGATGCTCGACAGTCCGCCGACTGGCTGTTCAAACAATTAGATGTTGGCTTCGAATTGAGCCGGACTAAATTAGTGCCTCTGCTTTGTGGAAACAAAACAATCGGTGCGATTGTTTTCGAACTCCGCCAGCCGGCAGAAACAAAGCAATTGCAGGAAAGTTTCAAATCAGCCGCTTTAACTGCCGGGACTGTCTTGGGAATCGCTATTGCGTCGGAGCAACAGCAGCGTTTAGCCGAGCAGTTTGTACAACTTGTTACAACAGCTGAGACATCCAAGCCACAACTTCAGCCGCAGGTCGAGGCTGAACCTCAGTCAAAGCCGGACGTTTCCCTGGAAGCGCTGGCAGAGATGGCGGCCGGCGCGGCACACGAACTGAACAATCCGCTCTCGGTCATCTCAGGCGGGGCACAACTGCTTGCTCAGACCGAAACCGACCCGAAAAAAAAGCAGCTCCTAAAACAAATGCAGGAAAACACTACTGAAATATCTCAAATCATCGATGAACTAATGGACTTTGCCGCTCCGCCGGCGCCTCGGCTCGGGCAGGCAAATATCAGACAAATACTCGACGGAGCTGTCAAGTTGGCGGCACAAAAGCGAAATTTAGAACGGCTCGACGTGCAAATTGGGATAAATGGGGCTGTTGAAAACATTTTTGTAGATTCAGCCCAGATGGCATCGGCAATCGCGAATATTTTGTACAACTCGCTGGAATCATATCCGGACCAGTACGGGCCGATAAAGGTTACCGCAGAAGGTGACCAATCCGGAGACTTTGTGAGAGTTACAATCAGTGACTCCGGCTGCGGGATGGACAGGGAAACTCTGCGAAAAGCAGTGATGCCATTTTTCTCAGCTAAGCCGGCGGGGCGAAAACGCGGGATGGGCCTTGCCTGCGCCACCCGGCTGATACAATTAAATAACGGCTCTGTAAACATAACAAGCCAGCCCGGCATTGGCACCACAGTAACAATTTCTCTACCCCGCAGATAAAACGCCTAAAGCCAAAATAGTGTTTTTGATTTATTTGCGATTGATTTGGGGGCCGATATGAATAAAATCTGCCGTATGCTGTGCTACTTTAGTGTCGGCGTGGTATTGTACCGACCGCATAAATTGAACGCGATTCACTGATTATTTTAGGAAGACAAGAAATCTATATTTCATACAGCTTCGTCGCTGCGGCGGCGGCTAAACGGCTAAAATGATATCCGGCAAGCTGCGTATTCATAAAAGGCCCAAACTAAATAACCCGCGACTGCTGCTGGGTTTTTCGGGCTGGATGAACGGGGGCGAGGTCTCCACAGGAACAGTAAAATTACTCATAAAAAAACTTGGCGCTGAGAGGCTCGCCGAGATTGAGCCGGAAGGATTCTACATACACAGTTTTCCCGGCTCAATGGAAGTAACATCGCTGTTTCGACCCTACACAAGGATAAAGAATGGACTGATTACGTCCTTTGAGGACGCAACCGATATGTTCCTCTACAGCGAGCAGGCCAACCTTATACTGTTCTTCGGCAAGGAACCCAACCTGCGGTGGCGGGAGTTTGCAAACTGCGTATTCTCATTGTGCAGTGAATTCGGCGTTAAAATGATATATTTTATTGGCAGCGTTGCCGGTCTTGTACCCCACACCCGCGAGCCCCGGATATTCTGTTCGGTTTCGGATGCGGAACTTAAAGAAAAGCTGGAGCGTTACGGTGTGAAGTTTACGGACTACGAAGGTCCGGCCGGCATCGCTACCTATCTGATGGCTAACTGCGGCCAACAAGGCCTGAAAATGGCCAACCTCGTGGCCGCGGTTCCTATCTACGTTCAGGGCAGTAACCCAAGATGTATCGAAGCGCTAACAAGACATCTTGCAGGTATACTGGGTCTGCAAATAGAACTTGATGATTTGCGGGAAACAAGCGACGATTTCGAGAAGAGATTGAGTGATGCCGTACAGGAGCAGCCGGAGTTAGCCAACGGCGTCCGTAAGCTCGAGGAAAACTACGACAACGAAATATTCGACAATGAAATGGGGGATTTGAAAAGGTGGCTCGAACAGCAAGGGGTCAGATTAGACTAAGAGCCGCCAAAAATAAGGCCAAGGGTCTTTAATGCTACTCTGCGAAGCAGCTTCGCTACGCAGCACGAGCAATAAGTCCGAAAAAACAGACAAAGCAACGCCCGCCGGTCGGGTCGGTGTGCATTGCGGACCGGCCTTAGCCATCGCATAGTTGATACGTGGCTACTTATAGGGCTACCTGCCATCAACCTTTTATACGAACTTTGTGGTTAAAGCCGACTATCAACCAAGCCGAACCTAACGTCAGGGAACTCCGTAAACTTAGTTATCAAAAACAGAGTCTGTATGGACCGTAAAAGATACAGAAGATTGCGTGTATTTGTCCACAAGGTCAACAAGCAGCGCAAAAAGCAGGCCCAAAAAATAGATATTCTCTGTAATGATTTCATCGCAGCTCAGAGGGATTTTATCAAAAGATTAGACACCATCAGCTTCACGGCTAATTTCTATGAGTCAATCGTCGGGACTACCGACCTGAACGGCCTGCTGTACACCGCTGGCAGGCTCATCCAGGACGAAATCGTCGGTTCAAATGTCGCCTTCTTCCTGCGTCAGGCGGAGGGCTTCAAGCTGCATATTTTCGAGAACAACGATGAAACCGGCAAACAGCAGTGCATAGAGAACTGTTTCACAGCCGAGCTTGTGGATAATATCTGCAAGTCAAATAAGCTGTGCACGCTCAATAGTCTGTTTGCGATGGGACTGGAGGGGAACTTAGGCCGGTTGAACAAAATCTCAGCCGCTACAATTCCGCTTAGCCACCTCGGCTCGTCACTGGGCTTTATATTGATTTATCGCCCTGTGCAAAACAAATTAACCGAATCCGAATTAAACAACGTCTGCGCTGTGGCGCCGGGGCTGTCGCAGGCGATAGCTTCCTGCCAAGCCCTTTGTCACTCAGTCGATTAATACAGCTCTTCTGCGGACTTTGCCGCGACATTGCTCTTGACTTTTCTCATTGAAAGTACCAGCGCATAAATCGAAATGACAAGCAAAGGAATATGCAAGACACCATTCCACCAGAGTGTGTCTGGCCTGACAATAAAATTAAGGTGCATGTTGTACAAGCCGATAATCAATCCGACAAGGCTGGTTACCCGCAATACTACTATATTGACTCTCGGCCAGAATAAGGTAAGCAGCCCTATATAAACCGGCGTCATCGTACAAAAGGAAGCACCGGCGATGTTCGTAAATAGGCCAGCAGGATTAAAATCCATACCGGCAGTACGCAGATTTAGGGGATACCAAAAAGCCAAAATAGCCAAAGGCACGACCCAGTACCTCCAGACAGGTATCTTTGCCGAACTAAAATCGTTTTGTACTATAATCGCTTCCCAGAGCCAAAAGGCGGCAACGGTGGAGAACATTATCAGATTGGTGGTGCAGATGGCCACTCCGTATAATTCAGAGTTGCCTATACTTTGGCCAATGGCAAAGAGCATATACGAGAAGCTAACATAAGCGGTAAATAAGCGAGAGACTTTACTGCCGAAAGTCACAATCAAAACGATTAATACAATGGGAGTTATTTTAAAGACCGGATATAACTGTGAATATGACAAGACGAGAGGATTGCGCATAGCATGCTTTGTTACACTTGACCAGTCCTGCGGGAAATTGTAACCCTTTGATGCATATGGCGGCACAAACTGAATTAAAGCAAATAGCAGAAAGAACCACCATCTACGGGTTATTTTTTCGAGCCTGTTTTCCTTGTACGTGTGGTTGTTCACCTGTGGTTTTCCTTATCCAAGCCGGTGTTTTTCTTACCTGCTATGATTTGCTTAAGTGCTGTGATGTGGTCGGCGAAGGCGTCACGGCCTCGGCCTTTAGCGCTTATGAAGGTGCGGGGCTTTCGGGCGACAAAGGTTTTTTCGATTTTCACATAACCTGCCTCCTCGAGTTTGGCCAGATGAGCGCCTAAGTTGCCATCGGTCACGTTTAAGAGCTTTTGCAGGTGAGAGAAATCGACCTGCTCGCCCGGTTCGAGTGTAACCAGCGCCGCCATAATCTGCAGTCTGACCGGCTGATGTATGATTTCATTAAACTGCGACATTTCTATCTCCAGCAAAACCAAATGTACAGGCCGGTTCCCAACATTGGTCCGCCGCCGGCAACGGCCATCCAGAGGCAATAAAAAGCGGGCGGAATAAGGTAAAAACCTATAAGGGTGACGACCGTTACAGCCAACCCAAGCCACAACAGGAAACGGCATTGTCTCCACCAAAGCCCCATCATCACGTAGGCGAACATAGCGGCGGTACAAATAAATGCGTTAAGCTGTAGGCCGCTAACAGGCGAGAACAAAAAAAGCCAGACGATGATATAAACAAGAAGGAGCGTCCAGAACCAAAAGATGCTCCAACCGACTTTTTTCGAATCCGAACTTTTGGTTGGGATGCCGGCACGAAATCGCCACCGGCAAATCAAAGCTGTGCCAACCGCGCCGACTCCATCAAGAACCATCCATATGTACCAGGCTGAGTTCAGAAAAAGGTGCGTTCCAATAAATGCGGCGACCCAGACCAGTCCCCACAAAATTAATAAAGGGCCGGAGTAAGCGGCTGCGATTGACCTGCCGGTCTGAGTGCTGGTATTTTCAACCATAGTCAGCGATTGGCGGGCATCTTCACGTGATATGTTCATAAAAAATCCTCCTTTTGGGTCGAGCCTGAATATTCTTTCAATATCACAGAGTACTCTATGCTACAGAGTCGCTCTTGTCAAGTTGATTCCTAATATTTTCTGAGATTTTTTCTAAAATGCCGTTTTTTGGCGTTTAAATGGGGTTTCGGACCGAAAAAAATAATCGATGTCAGACAACCCCACGGCAGGAAATTGTCAAATTGAAGGCCTTGGCCTATAATGAGCACGCCGGATTCCGTTGAAGGGAGGCTAAAATGAAACTGTATCTCGTCCAGCACGCCAAGGCAGCTTCAGGGGAGCAGGACCCGCAGCGGTCGCTGACGCAGGAAGGCCGCCGTGAGTTGCAAAAAATTAAAGAGTTTATCAAGCCTCTGAACCTGTCCGTCGATTATCTGTGGCACAGCGAAAAGAAACGCGCAATCGAGACCGCTGAACTACTGGCTGAAGCTGTCGAGATAAAAAAAGCCAAAACGGTGCGCGGGGGCCTTAGTCCCAGCGATGATGTCGTTATATTAAAAGACGAACTTAATACTGCTGCAGATGATATTATGATTGTGGGGCATCTGCCTTTTCTAAGCAAGTTAGCCTCGCTGCTCCTGACAGGTCGCGAATCGGCTGATATAGTGGCTTTCAAAAATGCCGGCATCGTGGCGCTGGCCCGTAGCGAGGAAAACAGATGGCAAATCGACTGGATGGTAACTCCTGAGATTCTTATCTGATGTTCTATTCCTGCCATAGTAATTCGTACACGAAAACCGATTCCGCCGGAGGCGGATAAATATGGAATCTTCGCCAGTTAA
>CAYLXD010000035.1:0-14592 GCA_964387515.1 uncultured Pirellulales bacterium
CGATTCTGGCGGCTTCGGCGCTTAACTGCAAAATAGCGGAGTTCACAAAGTGGGACAGGAAGAGCTACTATTATCCTGATTTGCCGAAGAATTATCAGATAAGCCAGTATGATTTGCCGCTTGGTGCCGAAGGCTTTATTGAAATACCGACTGAGCGAGGTCAGAGCAAAAAGATAAGAATACGAAGAGTGCACCTGGAAGAAGACGCAGGGAAAAATCTGCACACGGGAAACTTTTCCCAAGTGGACCTGAACAGGGCAGGAGCACCGCTACTGGAGATTGTTACAGAGCCGGATATTAACAGCGCCGCTGAGGTTCGAGCGCTGGCGGTGGAGCTTCAGCGGATAGTCAGATACTTAGGCGTCTCCGAAGCCGATATGCAAAAAGGACATATGCGTTTCGAGCCGAATATCAATCTGGTCGTTACCAGAGACGGCGGCGAGTACAAAACGCCCATTGCTGAGGTCAAAAACCTGAACAGCTTCCGCGCATTAGAAAGAAGTGTGGAGTATGAAATCCAAAGACAGCTCGATAATTTTCAACAGAGCGGCGAGGTTATGCAGATGGGCAATAAGTCCACGCGCGGGTGGGATGACGTCAATGAGGTAACGGTTCTGCAGAGGGAAAAAGAAGAGGCGCACGATTACAGATATTTTCCGGAGCCTGACCTTGTGCCGGTCGAAGTAAAAGGTCAATGGCTGAAGGAGATTCAGGGGCGTTTGTGTGAGCTGCCTATAAAAAAACAAACGCGTTACGTTGAGCAGTACAAACTGAGTGATTATGATGCCGGGGTTTTGACGGCTGAGCGCTCAACGGCGGAGTTTTTCGAGCAGGTTGTTGCTGCAGGCGGCGAGCCCAAGCGGGTTTGTAATTTGCTTACGCAACTCGGTTTGAAATTAGCAAATGAAAAAGGCTGCGGTGTGGCTGAGCTGGGTGTTACACCAAAGAGCCTTGCGCAATTAGCCCAAATGGTTGAAGGCGGCGAAACGAGCGCCAGCGCCTCAGCCTCCATCTTCGAGGAAATGGTAAAGACCGGCAAGGAGCCGCGGATTTTGGCGGAAGAGCTAAATCTGATTCAAAAAAGCGATATGGGTGAGTTAGAGCAGATAGTCGAGCAGGTATTTAAAGAAAATCCCAAAGCGGTGGAGGATGTAAAAAGTGGAGGAAAGAAAAGCAAAAAGGCACAGAGCTTCTTATTAGGCCAAGTTATGCAGAAAACCAAAGGCAGGGCAAATCCAAAAGTCGTTTCTGAAATTCTTGCTAAGAAATTAAGTTGAGATTTCCTGTAGTTTATTGCAGCAGAGGTACCTCCAGAATTCTTCTCGATGTGATATTACTCGTCTTGGTTCTTTGAACTCGGCTGTTCGGGTTTGGTTATATTCAGCTCCATTTTTTTGTATTCAAACCAGAGCTTACCAATGAGTGAGGCTGTTCGAAAAGGGTAGTAAGTGAGAAAAAATATCGTAGTCCACAAAATACCTATAGCCTTCTGAGCCACTCGCAGGGAATCAACAAGAAAGAAAGAACGATATAAGATAATGCTGCTAAAGACGAACATCATAATTGCCAAAATAGTAAGGAATAAGTTTTGGTTTTTGTGTCGACGCTTTTCATCGTTGTCGAACTTTTTTTCTATTAACTCCTCCATATTCATACATATTCCTCGTAGAACGTACACGAAAGACCATAGCATAATGTGCAATGACACTGCTCCCCAACAAATAGAGTGGGTCACATTATCGGTGGAGTTTCCCAGCATAAGTGCTCCAAAAGCAACTAAATATAGTACCATATAGATTGCTATAATAACTGCTTTTACCAAGCGCATACGGCGCTCAATTTTCTTGAAGAGGGTTTCATTGCGCCGTAACTGCTCATCAGTCAATGGCGGATCTTGCGCAACTAAATTCTTGGCAAATTCTTCTCTACTTTTTGATTCAGACATCATTGACTCCTTTTTAATGCTTCATAGAGCTTGTTTTTGGCATAATATAGTCGCGATTTTACTGTACCCTCCGACACACCAATAATTTCCGCCATTTCCCTAATCGAAAAACCTTCGAGGAAATGCAGCGTTAACACTTCGCGATGAGCCAACTTAAGTTTGCTTAATAGCTTGTGAACGAGTTCTGTTTGTTCCTTAGCAAGGGGAGTGGTAATATTTTTTTGAGAATAATCGGCCATCTGATTATCGGTCATCTGAATATATTGGTTTTCTTTTCGAAGCAAACTTACAGCTTTATTACGACTGATCTGATATAACCATGCTGGAAACTTGTAAGGGTCTTTTAGCTTGCGGACGTTTCGGAATACAGCCAACCAAGTTTCCTGGAGGATATCCCAGACAGCATTTTCGTCCTCGACGATACGCCGAAGGTAATAATAAAGACGCGGCTCCCAGCGATTTACAAGTTCTCGAAATGCAGACTCATCGCGTTTCTGGCAGCTAAGAACCAAAATTGCATTAGATAACTTATCTTCTTCCATATAGTGTTCTGTGTCATCGACGTCTGTAAATACAGCAATAGTCTTGAGCTGCTTTGTTGTTTAATATAAGTGGTTCATATTATAGTCGTTTCTCGCTTGCAAAAGGTTCAAAAAAGATTGGGTTTTTTGAAGGATGTAAGAATTTCCTCCTGAAGCAAGCCGCTCATCTTCAACTGGTCCGGAGGCTTAGCGTTTGAAGACTTTGCTTTCGGTTCCGGCGATTAGTCTTTTTATGTTTTCTCTATGACGAACAACGACCATCAGCGGTATCGCTATTGCGGTGATAAGTATTGGCCAAAGGTTAGCGAACCGCCAGGCGGGAATTAGTATTATTGCCAAGAGCAACATGAGGGGAAATGTAATAGAAGCAGCGATGGAAGCGAGTGAGATATACCGCCATAGCAAGACGACCACTACCCATACTAAGAAAGCGGCGGCGGCACAAATTGTATAGTAGGGCCAAAGGCCGATCGCTACGCCAAAGCTTGTTGCGACGCCTTTGCCTCCTTTGAAGCCGATGTATATCGGGAAGATGTGGCCTAATATCGCCGTTGAACCAACGGCAAGCCATAGGAAAAGTTCGGTGGTGGTTGGCGCAGAGTCAATAAGTTTTGCTGCGACGAGCATAGGGGCCAGGCCTTTTGTTACATCGAGCGCGAAACAGAAATAGGCCCACTTTCTGCCAAGCGCACGCGAGAGATTCGTTGCACCGATATTGCCCGAGCCGATGCTGCGAAGGTTCCTGCCGTGGGCTTTGGCGATAATCAGTCCAAAAGGAATTGAGCCGAGTAGATAGGCGCCGACAATTAAAATCACAAAGTTCACTGCTGCCTCCTTTTTTCGATTATCGATTCATACAGGGCTTCGGTAAGTTGTGCAGTTCGCTTGATAGAAATCTTTTCCCTGAGATTGTCCGCAGCTATCGCTGCGGCGGCTTTTTGAATGTTGTCCGGGTTGGTGAAGTAGGCTATGGCCGCTGCCAACTGAGGGATGTCACGGGGAGAGGCGATGACTTTACCATAGGCGCTATCGCTGAATAAATCCGTTGCGCCATTGAAGCTGGTGGTTATGACGGGTTTGTTTGCTGCTAAGGCCTCGAGGGTGAACCTGCTGGAGGGGTCGTAGAAGGTGGGGATAACAGCGACATCGGTTATCGAAAGGGCGTTTTGGATGTGGCGGACCTTTCCCAAAAAGACGATTCTTGTGTCAACTTTGAGTTTTTTAGCCAGGTGGCGGTATGTGCGTGACCTGTCCCGGCCTGCAACTACCAGATATGCTTTAGAGGCCTGATAGCGGACGGCTGCTGTGTGCATTGCTTTGATTAGAACAGCCAGACCTTTTAATCTGAAGTTGTTTGCCGCGAACAGGAAAAAGATGGGGCTGTCGGTTTCTTTGAGGCTCAGCCTGGCCAGTATCTGTGCGCGGAGTTTGTCAGCGACGGCGGTGTCGATTCGCTCATCAACTCTTACACCATTTGGTATCACGACTATCCGGCTGTCATCGAGGTTGTAGCGCTGTCTGAACTGGTCGGCAACGTATTTTGACAATGCGGCGATTACAGGCCCATCGGGATTGCTGCACAGTTTTTTCTCTGCGCGCAAGAGCATAGCTCTGCGAAAGTTTGCGAAGGCTGTGGTTTTTTTGCAGCTTTGGGTGAATCTGCCGGGGTAGCTGGAGGCGTTGCGGAGAATTGCTTCTGCAAAAGAGCCGCCGCGGGGCTGATAGACATCGGCAAAGTCGAAGGGTAAGACGCTGTGGACGATGTCGTAGTGATTTTCAGTTAGGTGCTTTTTTATCGCCTTGGCGAAGGTGAAATGCCAGGTTCGCTTGCCGGTTTTGGTCCGGCAGAGGATGTGGATATTCTTAGCTTTTGTCCGGCCCTTTGCAGCAAGGATATCCACCTGCAAGCCACGTGCCGACAGCGCTGATGCCAGTTCGAAGACGGAGCGCTCGGCGCCACCGAGTGTGATATCGGCTCGCTCAATTATGATTGCGATTTTCCTTTTCATCGTGGATAAAACCTAATCCGGTCGGTATCTAAATATTGGCCGGTCGCTTACCCGACTTCGCCAAGGCTACGACGGGCGAGCGCTGGCGGCTCTGTTTTTGTTGCGAATGGAGCAGGTCTGCCGTGTTTTGCATCGTGCCGTGCCATTCGTACTGTTTTGTTTATTACTTTGCGGATAAATACTTTATCTTTCCTGGTAAGTTTAGACTTACCGGTATATCCAAGATAAAAACGCAGCCTGTCTGTTCTTGAGAAATATCGTCCCGGGGCCAAGTAGTGTAACTGAGCGATGTCTTTTACGCGGAACCGCTCGGCAAAGATAAACGGTTTGAAGACGCGCGCTAAGTCGATGAGATAGAATTGACCGTTGTCGTCGTAAAATATATGCGAAAAGTAAAGGTCGCGATGGCGCAAGTTGGTTTCGTGGAACTTCCTTACGAGTGAAGCCAGTCTGGCGATGAAATTTCGGCGGAGCTTGAGATTCTTAGTGGTAGGGGGGCTGCTGAAGCAAGAGGGAAGTTTGCATTCCAGTGATTCGGCGTTTGGGATTTTCTCAGAGATATAAAAACTTCTTTTTTCAAATAATATACCGTATTGCCGGCCGTAACAAATAGTTTTTGGTGTGTTTATGCCCGCAACGGCGAGTTTCTGCGCTGCATCGACTTCGGAGAAGCCATAGCTTATCCGATGGTGATGGCACCACCAGTTTCTCAATTGCAATAGAAGCGGGGGATTATCGTAGCGCTTGAGAAATAATGTGGTTTGACTGCGCTCACCACCGAGGGTTGTTGGCGGTGATTCTAACTCGAACTGCAAACGGCTTCTAAATACAGCGAGGTTGTTTTTGACAAGGTTATAGCCAGCATCGAAAGAGAAAACGGCGTCGATGGAAGTCAGGCCTAATTCACTAAAGTGGGGCACGAAGTCTGCGTCAATGAAAAACGAGTTTGAAATTTCCATAAATTTTTGACGGGCTGCGGTGGACAGCGGCGATTTCTTATTTTCGAGCAGCTTTTCCGCTGCATTACAGACCATCTCGAGGGTGATTGCCTCCATACATAGATGTTTCTTTTTTTTGCAGAGAGGTTCTGCGCAGGGGGCACAAGGAGCTTCGCCGACTATTTTAATTTCATTCTCATAGCCGGTCTCTGTCCAGGCGGGGTCGTTTGGGCCGAAAAGAGTGATAACCTTACGGCCTAAAGCTATTGCTATGTGGCGCGGACCCGTATCGTTCGTTATTACAAGGTCCGCGGCGGCAAAAAGGGCCTTTAATTCGCCGAGCGTTATGGGCTTTTCCGCCAGGTTGATAATTTTGTGTTTGCTCGAACTGCAGATTTCTTCGGCGATTTTTTTTTCAGCAACATCGGACGATACGGAGACGACCACAATGGCACCGTGGTTGGTAGTCAGCCAATCAGCTGTCTGCGTGAACCTTTCGCTGGGCCAGCATTTACTGGGTCCGAAAGCTCCGCCCGGAACAATGACGACAAGTGGTCCTTTGTGGTCAGCAAGTTCGGGCAATTTGCTGCGGAGACTTCGCTCTTTTTGTGGGTCGAGGAGTAGCTCGAGGCTTCTATCGGTTGTATCGGCTCCGAGCCAGGAGGCGATTGCAAGGTAATAATCAATCATTGATATTGGTTTGAATCCTCCGTTGGGCAATTTTGGCGGATGGAGCCTGTCGGTGAGCATAGCCGAGCGTCCCTCACGGGCATAGCCGATCCTCACTGGAATTGCCGCCAGGAAGACTGCTAAAGCGGAAGTGAAAGAGTTCTTGAAAAGAACCGAATGGGTGAATCTGCAGCCTCTTAGCAATTTTGCAATTGCGAGGGGATTTCTGTGCTTTTGCTCCAGCCATATATTGTTGAAACGGCAGGGCGATAAAATCTCGCGGGCAACGGCATTAGCGAAAAAGGAGATTTTAGCGGATTTGAAATGTTGGCGTATTGCCCGCAAAGCTGGCGTGCAGAGAATGACGTCACCCATAGGAGAAGGAAGCCAGACTAATATCTCGTATCTCGTATCTTGCATCTCGTATCTCGCGAGCCGTTGCTCATGATCCGCCGTGCGTCATTCGAGTCACGAGTCACGAATCACGAGTCGTTATTTTCGCCCCTGCATTATGTAAAATGTAAGTGCCATTAACTGCAGCAGAACGGCGAAACCAAGCGTTATCATGACCGAATTGCTCCGGCTGGTGGGGCTCATCAGAAACCATACAGTTATCAAAATACAAAACAGAACGATAACCTGTAGAACGCCGGCTATGAATTTCGTCAGCGAAAATTCGTCGAAAATCTCAGTTCGCCGCATGCTTTTTAACTGGTCTAAAATGCTTACCAGTAACTGTTCCGAGCTGCTTGTTGGATTTTGCTCGGTGGGTGGTATAGCTTTGGGCTGCGGCGGTTCTGAGTCGTTGTGCTGCTGGCTGCTCTGCGGGTTCGGCTGCGAATCAGTCTCTTTTGGTAACTGCGGCTGAGCAACCGCCCTGGCGATGCCGCGATGGTGCTGCTTGATAATGTTTACGGCCTCTTTCATATTTACGGCACGATAGTCGGGGCTGGAGGTGGGCGGCTCAAGCTGTCTGTGGGCGGAGTAGTTTATTAATATGGTTTTGCAACCGGCCCGCGAGCCAGCCTCGATGTCACGGTCGCCGTCGCCAATCATCCAGGATTGATTGAGGTCGATATTCATCTCGTCGGCGGCGGTCAGCAGCATTCCAGAGGCGGGTTTTCTGTCGTTACTTTCTTTGCGGTACTTTTCAACAACGCCGTCGGGATGATAAGGACAATAGTAAATACGGTCCAGAGACGCATTTTTTTCGGCGAGCAGTTTTCTTAATCGGTCATGAATCCTGCTGAGAACTTTCTCCGTAACGATTCCTCGTGCCACTGCGGACTGATTGGAGACAACAACCAGTTTGTATCCCATGGCCCTGAGCTCGACAAGTGCGTCGGTAACACCTGCCAATAGCTTTACCTGGTCGGGATGATTGATGTAACCGGGGTCTTCAATCAGGGTGCCGTCACAATCCAAAAATATTGCTTTGCTGACCATAAGTTTCCAATTTTCCTCAGGTTCGATTGCCTGCAAAGTTCTGCTCCACAAGGTCGCATATTATATGATAAGCGAGCTGATGAATTTCCTGGCAGCGCGGCGTTGAGCTTTCTGCGCAGAGACAAATATCTGCGATTTTTTCGAGCCGGCTGTCGGCCCTGCCTGTAAAGGCCAGGACGGTGGCGCCTTTTTCTTTGGCCAGTTCGGCGGCGGCAATGACGTTCGGCGAGGTTCCGCTGGTCGAAATAGCCCAGAGGATATCACCTTCTTTGACCAGCGCCTCGACCTGCCTTGCGAATATACTCTCATAGCCGTAGTCATTTGAGATTGATGTTATGGCCGACGTGTCGGTTGTCAATGCAATCACCGGCAGGGCCTTTCGCTCGCGCTGGAATCTGCCGATAAGCTCGCTGGATATATGCTGCGCATCGGCGGCAGAGCCTCCGTTGCCGCAGATGTAAAGGCGGCCGCCTTGTTTTAATGCCTTTGTAATTGCATCGGCGGCATCAATGATGGTTTCTATGCCGGTTGCTTCAAGTTCGGCTATCATTTTCTTGTGTGTCTCTACTATTTCTGTAATTTGCTTTTTTAAATCAGCATTCATAGTTCGACAAGCTCACCACTTTCAGGATTTTCTTTCCAGTGACTTCATTTTTTCAATTGTTGTAGTCGAGCTTTTTCCCTCAACAAGCGGTGCGAAGGCGACCTTGCCGCCGTGGGATTCGACAAACTCTCGGCCGATGACACCTTTTTCGGCCCAATCCTGACCCTTTACCAGTACGTTCGGCTTTAGTTTTTTGATTAAGTTCAAAGGGTCAGGCTCATCGAAGAGGGTTATGTAATCGACGGTTTCCAGCGCGGCAAGGACGGCGGCCCTGTCATACTGGTTGTTAATCGGCCGGTCCGTCCCTTTTATAGCTTTTACGGAGCTGTCGCTGTTTAGCCCCACCACGACTATATCGCCCTGGGACCTGCAGAATTTGAGAAATTCGATATGGCCTCTGTGCACCACGTCAAAACAGCCGTTGGTAAAGACAATTTTCTGTTTTTGCTTTCGATGCCAGTCAAGCTCTTCAGTTAGAGCATCGACGGCCCGGACTTTACCGCTTCTGCCCCGATGTTGTCCGATGATTTCATTGATGATTTCTTCAATGGTTACGGTCGCTACGCCGAATTTTTCTATCTCGATTCCGCCGGTTATGTTGGCTAATTGTACGGCGGTTGGGTAGTCACAATCAGCGGCGAGCGTTATCGCCAGCGTTGCCAGGACTATGTCACCGGCACCGGTTACATCATAAACTCTGCGAGGCCGGGTGGGTATGATTTCGCTGTTATCGGCCGTTTTTAGGTATGCTCCGTCGCGGTCGAGTGTGATTACGACGGCCTCGACCTTTAGCTTTTGTGCGAGCTGCTGTGCCGCAGCTGCCGCTGCCTGCGGCGTTTCGACTTCAAAGCCGACGGCCAGCGAAGCTTCTTCACGGTTCGGCGTGATTAGAGTGGCGCCGCTGTACTTTGAATAATCACTCGTGGGCGAAGGGTCAACAAGTACCTTTTTGTCAGCCTTTTTTGCCTGCTGTATCATTTGCTCGCAAAGTGATACGCTTAACAGGCCCTTATTGTAATCCTGCAGGCAGACGATATCGGCCTGCTTTAATTTGTCTTTGTAACTTTGCAGAATCGCCTCGTATTGCCACTCGGACAAAGGCTCTGTGGACTCCTCGTCCATTCTGAATAGCTGCTGCTGGTGGCGGTGTTGCGCAAGGCCTATCAGTCTTTGTTTGCTGATGGTGGGGCGGTCGGTAACCTCAAACAAGCCGGTCGTCTCGGCGCCGATTTCTTTAAGCAGCTTTTTCAGGGTTTGGCCGTTGCGGTCACTTCCGATGACGCCAAGACAGACAGGTACCGCACCGAGGGCCGCCAGGTCGGCTGCGACAGCGGCTGCTCCGCCACAACTGTGTGTGGTACTGCGAACCTTCAGTACCGGGACGGGGGCCTCCGGACTTATTCGCAGCGCATCGCCGTAGATATAGACGTCGAGCATAAAATCGCCCACGACCAAGACCTTCGGCGAGCCGAGGTTAGTTACCGTTTTTAACAGTTTTTCATACATCTTGTCGAATGACTGTTTTCTATTGACTATTTACTGTTATTTTCCCGCTGATTTTACCCGCTAACGCGTCTTCAATCAACTGTGTTATTTTGTCCTCTGAGCTAATGAATTTTAGCTCGATTGCCAGATATGCAAGCGGGATGTCTTTTTTAACCGGCGCCAACGGGGTGATTTTGGTCCAGTCTTTCTGTGTAGTCAGTACAAAATCTGCTTTGAGATGTCCGGCTTGTTCGTAAATGTCAGCTAAACAGTCATCAGTGTACCGATAATGGTCGTTATAAATTTTCGTGCCGACTATATTGCAGCCAAGCTCGTTGACGGTGTTGAAAAATGCATCAGGATTGCCTATGCCACAAAAGGCCAATACTTTCTTGTCCTTTAATTCATCGATGCTGATTTGGCCATCAATGGATTTGGCATAAACGGGTTTATGTATTGAGCGTGCAATTATCATATCAGGATTAAGGAGCCTTAGTTTTTTTTCGAGTTCGGCTAATTCATTTTCGCCGGTCTGGTTGCATCTGGTGATAACCACCGCTTCAGCACGCTTAAGTGCGACAGCAGGCTCTCGCAACAATCCAGCCGGCAGCATTTTGTCGTAGCCGAAAGGACAGGTTGCGTCAATTGTTATAATGTCAATGTCCCGTGCTAAACGACGATGTTGAAATCCATCGTCCATAATCAGTACGTTTGCACCGAACTTGTCGATGGCCTCGCGTGCTGCTGCGACACGGTCAGGGTTTACAATTACTTTGGCGTTTGGACAGGTCTCGGCCAGTATCGCTGGCTCATCAAAATAATTTTGAGTTGCCTTGTAGCCGCGGGTTAGTATCGCACATCCATAGTTTTTAGTTTTAAGTTTTAAGTTTTTAGTTATTTGTTTTACCAGCCAGATTACGAGTGGGGTTTTGCCGGTTCCGCCGGCTGTAATATTACCTATGCTTATGACCGGTGCATCTACCTGCTGTATTTTCAGCCAGCCTTTGGAATATGCGAGATTTCGCAGGGTGATAATCACCGCGTAGAGCTTTGCGGCGGCCCCTAAAAAAAAGCGCAGACAACTTGCGCCAAAGCCCTGGGTTTGACCTGAAATCAGTTTATGGAAACGTTGCTGGTTCAATTAGAGGTGCCTCATTTTTTCAATGATGGCGTCGGCCATTTGGCTTGTGCCAACGGCGGTTGGGTCGTTACGGTCGGCTTTGAGGTCGTAGGTTACGCTTTTGCCCTCGGCAATTACCGCAGCGACGGCGTTTTCGAGTTTGTCAGCTTCGGCAGATTTACCTATATGGCGCAGCATCATCACGCCACTGAGTATTAAGGCTGTCGGGTTGACGATGTTTTGGCCTTTATATTTGGGAGCGCTGCCGTGAGTGGCCTCGAAGATGGCGGCTTTTTCGCCGATATTGGCGCCGGGGGCGACGCCAAGGCCTCCGACTAAGCCGGCACACAAATCACTTATAATATCACCATAAAGATTGGGCAGCACGAGCACATCATAAAGCTGCGGCTTTTGAATCAACTGCATGCACATATTATCTACGATGCGGTCCTCGAACTCGATGTCGGGGTAGTCTTTTGCGACCTCGCGGCTTACTTCGAGCCACAGGCCGTCGGAAAATTTCATAATGTTGGCCTTATGAACGCTTGTTACTTTTCGGCGTCCCATTTTACGGGCGTAGTCAAATGCGAAACGCACTATGCGCTGCGTAGCCTTGACTGAAATCGGCTTTATACTTATCCCTGAGTCGCTGCTTATCTTTCGTTCGCTGTGGTCGTTTATCCAGTTGATGAGTTCAGCGGTGTCGTCTTTTGCCTTTTGAAATTCGATGCCTGCATAAAGGTCCTCGGTGTTCTCACGCACAACGACGAGGTCGATATCAGTGAATCTACTGCGAACACCTGCGTAGCTTTTGCAGGGTCGAAGGCACGCATACAAATCGAGGCTCTGTCGCAGATGCACATTTATACTTCTGTAGCCGGTTCCCACCGGCGTTGTTATGGGGGCTTTTAAGGCGACGCCGGTTTTCTTAATCGATTCGACTGTAGCATCCGGCAGGGGAGTACCAAGCCTGTTCATTACGTCCGCGCCGGCTTCGGCCTGTTGCCAGTTAATCCCGGCACCGGTAGCGTCGACGCATCTGCGCGCAGCTTCAGCGATTTCCGGGCCTATTCCATCGCCTGTAACCAGTGTTACCATTGTCATTTTTCCCAACACTCCCAGCTTTTGATAAATCATATATGCTATTGTTTAGGGATGAAGGTGTCAACCCCGTTAGAAGTTTGTTCCGAAGATATGCCAATTCTGCGGGAAGACCACTTCTAACTGGGTCAGATGGGGTTTGTCATTCATAAAATGGCCGAACTTGGCCTGTTTGTGGCCGATTAGTGTTGACATTTTTTGAACGTTAGCTTAACTTCTCATTTTGGTTGTTTTCGGGAGTGTAGCTCAGACGGTAGAGCAACGGCCTTTTAAGCCGTAGGTCCTGGGTTCGAGTCCCAGCACTCTCATTGCTCATGTCGGCTGAAAAATCTCGATTTTAGCTTTCTATTGGTGTTTCTGTGGGTTCTTCATCACTTGCCTTTTGTTCTTGACTTTGGGATACACAGTGATACAATAACATTTAAGAGGTTTTGTTGGAGGGAAAAACATAAAAAGGCTGACAATAGCTTTAATTTGCCTATTTTTATGCGTTACATCCCAGGCGAGAATAATCACCGTCGATGACGATGACCCTGCGGATTTCAACAACATTCAGGCCGCTATCAATGATGCCAACAACGGTGACATCGTTGAAGTCCAGCCCGGAATATACACCGGCAACGGTAACCGGGATATCGACTTCCTCGGCAAAGCAATTACCGTCCACAGTATTGACCCAAATGACCCGAATATAGTTGCTGCTACGATAGTTGACTGCAATGGCTCTGAAGCAAACCCCCATCGCGGATTTTGCTTTCATTCCGGCGAAGACGCGAATTCAATTGTAAGGGGTTTTACCATTATCAACGGACACGGTTTTAAAGACCCCAACGACCCCAACTTTCCTGATTGGTATATGGGTGGTGGAATCTACTGCACCGGTTCAGGCCCAACAATCACCAACTGCGTTATCACAGGTAATAAAGCTATGCAGGGGGCGGGAATTTTTGCCTGGAGAAATAGCAGCCCTATAATCATCGATTGCACCATCAGTGAAAATATCGGGCCGTCAGGCGGAGGTGTTTATTTATGGTGGGATACTACAGCGACAATAACTAATTGCCTTATCCGCGACAATGATGGCAGAGGAATATACTGCTGGGATTGCCCCTACGCAGAAATAAGCAATTGTCAAATCACCGATAACGGCTTGTTTGGAATTGACATTTCTCGTAGCGCCGTAATAATAAGTAACTGTACCATCTCTGACAATGACGGTTCGGGAATCAGCTGTGTTTCTGGCAGCACCACTATTTCCAATTGCCTCATCAGTGGCAATACTGACCTGGATGGCGGCGGCATCAGAACTTTAGGCATTACCACAATAGAAAACTCTACAATAACCGGCAATAGTGCGGAGATGGGTGGAGGTGTCTGCTGCCAAGGGGGTGAAACAACTATTATCAACTCAATCTTGTGGAATAACTTATTTGAGGATATTTACATTTGGCCTTATCCGTCGCCTCCCGGTGACTCCACAACTTACTCTCCGAAACTTACTGTTTCATACTCCTGTCTGGGGGTAATCGTTAACGATGGTGGCACCCTTATTTTGGGTGAGGGTAATATAGATGCTGACCCGTGTTTTGCTGACCCGCGTCTTGCTGACCCGAGCAGCGGTGATTATCATTTGAAGTCGCAGGCTGGCAGATGTGACCCGAGCAGCGAAAGCTGGGTAATAGATGACGTAACCAGTCCGGCTATTGATGGCGGGGACCCTGCTGACCCTATTGGCTACGAGCCTTTCCCCAATGGTGGCATCGTGAATATGGGGGCTTATGGCGGAACAGGCGAGGCAAGTAAATCATATTTCGGCACAACGCTCTGCGAAACAATCGTTGCGGGCGATATTAACGGCGACTGCAAAGTGGATTTCCTTGACTTTGCATTTATGAGCTTCCATTGGCTGGAAGATAACAGCCCGTAAAGTCACACTAAGGGGGGTGGAATCCGTCGACTCCTTCGACTGTGCTCAGGACAGGTACGCTCTGGGTTTACGCTTCAACCTGTGGTGGTTATCCGCAAAAAAAATGAAAAAAATACTTGACTTATTCAAACAGATGTTTTAAACTTTAGTATGAAACAAGTGATTAAGGAGAATTTTCATGGTTTCGGATGATAACAGGTCCGATAAAGACGTTCAGGAGCGATTACTGGAGGTGGCAGAGGGGCTTTTTTGCGAAAATGGGTTTGCTGGTACGAGTGTTCGTGAAATTGCCGCCGCTGCCAAGTGCAATATTGCGTCAGTTAGCTATTACTTCGGCGGAAAAGAGAAATTGTACGCCGATGTCTGGCGACGCCATATCTTTGTCCTGCGTGATAGGCAGATTGCGAGCATCGAGAAGGTAATGTCAGGGAACCAAGGCAAGCCCAGTCTTGAAAAACTGCTGAGGTCTTTTGCGGAGACATTTGTCGGCTCATTAGTGGATGAAACCGAAAGCGGGCGGCTTACCAAGCTTATGAGCCGGGAGATGCTGGACAGGAACCTGCCACCAAATATGTTCGTAGATGAGATGATTAAACCCACTTTGAGTGTTATGCAGAAGGCCTTGGTTAAAATCTGCCCCAGCCTGCGGGAATCGCAGGTACCATTAGTGATATTTTCCGTTGTTGGGCAATTGATACATTTGGCACGGGTAAGAACTATGTTTAAGCAAAGTGACAGGCCAAACCTGCCGATTTTTGATTTGGCTGAAGCGGTTGACCATATTATCAGATTTTCCGCGGCGGGGA
>CAYLXD010000036.1:0-14370 GCA_964387515.1 uncultured Pirellulales bacterium
AAGAAAATGTGTTGACCTTTGAGCAGCTTTGTCACTCCTGCGGCGGATGTATGCGGGTTTGCCCAACTGATGCGATTAAATCAAGGCCGCTTTGTATCGGAGATATTGAGTTTGGCAAAGCCGGTGATGTCGATTTTGTCCATGGCAAACTGTGCATTGGCAATGTCCGAACACCCTCTCTGATAAAAGAAGTCAAAAAGCACATAAAAAAAGAGCACTTGACAATAATTGACGTCCCGCCGGGCACATCCTGCCCGGTGGTTGAAGCAGTCAAGGGTGCAGATTTTGTTCTGCTCGTTACTGAGCCGACACCATTCGGTTTAAACGACCTGAAGCTGGCTGTTGATTTAGTCAGGAAAATGAATTTGCCCTTTGCTGTTGTCATCAACCGTTACGGCCTCGGCAATGACGATGTGGAGAAATACTGCAGAGCTGAAAGCATAGATATTTGTCTAAAGCTGCCGGACGACAGGCGGATTGCCGAGGCGTATTCATCCGGCCAGATGATTGTGGATGTATTAAATGAATACGGGAAAGAATTTTCAGAATTATACGAATATACAAAGAGTGTAAAGGCAGGGATTGATGATAAAAGACGACTACGAGTTTGGAGAAAAAATAACTCGTGACCTGCAGGCCCGCCGTGCAGCACGCAAAATCCTCGGCGTCGAAGAAGACGCGACTAAAGAAACACTGAAAAAAGCGTACAGGCGAGCATCGTTGAAGTATCATCCGGACCACAATCCGAATGACAATGATGCAGACAAAAAATTTGTGCTCGTCAACTGCGCATATGAACTTTTGGCGGAAGATAAGCCTTGTCAGAGGCTGTTAGAGGAAATCAAGTTATGGCCCGGCGTCCCGGAAGACGATGAATATAAACTTGATAATCCCTGGGGACACTTCTTGTGGTGGCGCGAAAAGTTCTTTGGCTAAACCCCGTTAGAGAAACTCAATGAAAAACAGGCTAATAATAATGGCACGAATATGGCACAAAAAGGAAGGTTTCTAACGGGGTGAACATCGGATTCGCTGGTATGGAAAAGTATCTACAATCCTGTAAAACGGAATTTTGGAAGAAAGTTTTCAAGGCGGAATTAGACTATATTTTGCCCCAGTTAAAAGGGACTAAAGACATTCTAAGCGTCGGCTGCGGCCCGGCGATTATAGAGGCAGGTTTAGCCGAATACGGTTTTAATGTTACCGGCCTGGATATTTCCAAAGAGGCTTTAGGATGTGCGCCGGATACGGTAAGAACTGTTGCAGGCTCTGCGGAAAAGATGGATTTCACAGATGCTTGCTATGACGCCGTTATCTACGTTGCCTCTTTGCAGTTTATTGAAAAGTATAAAGAAGCTGTTAAGCAAACTGCTCGTGTTCTTAGGGCAGGCGGCAAACTTTTGGCCCTGCTGCTTAACCCCGAGTCTGAGTTCTTTAAAGAAAAAGCCAGGAACCCGGCCTCTTACATAAACAGGATTAAGTACACAAACTTAAAAGAGATTGAGAAAACGATTGCAGAGTATTTTTCCGTTCAAACCGAATATTTTTTAGCAATCAAAGGCCAGCAGATTCTTGAAAGTCAAAATCCCAACTTAGCGAGTCTTTATGTTATAAAAGGGAAAAAGAGAAGTTCTATGTAACGGAAGGACAGAATTGAAGGAAATTGTGGTCATAAGCGGTAAGGGCGGCACGGGTAAAACAAGCATTGTAGCGTCGTTTGCAGCACTTGCGAAAAATGCTGTGTTGGCTGACTGCGATGTCGATGCTGCGGATTTGCATTTGATTCTGCAGCCTGATATAAAACAGACAAGTAATTTCAGCGGCGGCAAGCGAGCCTCCATTATCCCGGAAAAGTGCATCGGCTGCGGCAAATGTGAAGAAGTTTGTAATTTTGATGCCGTTGTTTTCGATGGGCCGGGCAACAACACCACCGACAAAACTTATGCAATTGACTCTATCGCGTGCGAAGGATGCGGGGTTTGTGTATATTTTTGCCCGGCTGATGCGATAGAGTTCAAAGACGCTGTTAACGGCCAATGGTTCATATCAGATACAAGATTTGGCCCTATGGTGCACGCCAAGCTCGGAATCGCCGAGGAAAACAGCGGCAAACTCGTAAGTCTTATTCGCAAGCAGGCAAAGCAAATCGCAACCGAGCAGAATAAGGACCTGATAATCGCGGATGGCTCACCCGGTATCGGCTGTCCGGTAATTGCCTCTATCGCTGGAGCAGACTTGGTATTAGTCGTCACCGAGCCGACGATTTCCGGCCAGCATGACCTCGACAGGGTGGTGGAATTAACCGAGCATTTTGGAATCCCCACAGCAATTTGTATCAACAAGTACGATATCAATCCCAAAATCGCAGAAGCAATTGAAAAAAGAGCCCGCGAAAAGGACCTGAAAGTGGTTGGTAAAATTTCTTACGACAACAAAGTAACCAAGGCACAACTCGTCGCCGAAAGTATTGTCGAATATTCAAGCAACCAGCTAAGAGAGCAAATAGTATCGCTGTGGCAATCCACATCAGATATGTTAAACACAAGGCAAATAAAATAATGGAAAATATAAAACACAAGATTCTTGTTTTAAGCGGCAAAGGTGGTGTTGGCAAAAGTACTATCGCTGTCAACCTTGCGGTTTGGCTCTCAATGAAGAACAAAAACGTTGGCCTGTTGGATATCGATATTCACGGACCAAGCATCCCCAAACTACTGAACCTCCAGAACAGCAGTGTTCAGGCCGACGGGGATAAAATTAAACCTGTCTTATACAGTAACACGCTTAAGATAATGAGTGTTGGGTTTTTGTTACAGGACGAAAACAACGCCCTGATTTGGCGCGGGCCAATGAAACACAACGTTATAAAACAGTTTGTAACGGACGTTTCCTGGGGCAATCTTGATTATCTCGTGGTCGATTGCCCCCCCGGCACCGGTGATGAGCCGTTATCAATAGTTCAACTGCTGGGTAATCCTGACGGTGCTGTTGTTATCACCACTCCTCAGCAGCTTTCTGTCATTGACGTCAAAAAGTGCATTACATTTTGTAGGCAGTTGAACCTGCCGGTCCTTGGAGTTATTGAGAATATGAGCGGTTTTGTCTGTCCCCATTGCAATCACAGAACGGATATATTCACCGGCGGTGGCGGCAGACAAATGGCAAAAGACTCCGACGTACCGTTCCTGGGCTGTATACCCCTGGACCCCGAGATGGTCTCCGCCGCTGATTGTGGCAAACCATTCATCACTTTTAATAACCATAGCCCCACAGTCCAGGCCCTTAGTAATGTCCTTGAAGCCCTACTTGGAATCGACAGAAAAACGCAAATAGATATAGATAAGGAGGCTCGAAACAAAATGAGAATAGCAATTCCGCTAACAGCCGGCAAATTATCACAGCATTTCGGTCATTGTGAGCAGTTTGCCATTATCGACGTTGATAGCGACAGCAGGAATATCGAGAGTCAGGAATTAGTGCTCCCGCCGGCCCATGAGCCGGGCGTTTTACCGAAATGGCTGGCAGGTTTGCAGGTCGAATTGATAATTACCGGTGGAATGGGCCAAAGAGCACAACGACTATTCGCAGAAAACGATATTGACGTCGTAGTTGGCGCACCGGATAATGAACCAAAGGAACTGGTATCTCAATACCTATCCGGCGAGTTAAAATGTGGACAAAATATCTGCGACCATTAAGCCATTACAGGGCGACACGATATGCCAAGACCGATACACTGCCGACGCGTTGGTGGCCTGCCGCAGGCTAACTTCTACAAACCCAGGGGCATACCCTTAGCTGTACTGCAGCACATCACATTAACTGTCGATGAGCTTGAAGCAATCCGATTAGCCGACCTCGAAGGGCTGTATCAGGAGCAAGCCGCAGAGAAAATGAACGTTTCCCGACAGACCTTCGGCAGAATTCTCGAATCCGCACACAAGAAAATTGCTGATGCCCTTGTCAATGGGAAGGCATTGTTAATCAAAGGTGGCTCAATTGAATTCGCTGTCCCCCCTCCTGACGCTGCTGGTCCATACCGTTTCGGCCAAGGTCGCCGCGGGCGAGGACGAGGACACCGAGGAGGAAGAGGAGGATATTAAGCCAGCAGAATTGTTATCCCTGCTTTATTCGGCAATCAACGTACTCGAATATTTTCGCTTTTACTCTCTCAATATCTTCGGTCCTGGGCAGAAAATCAATAATCTGCTCCAGGAATCTGCGCTGCTTTATCCTTTTCAGTGTCGCCGTAAAATTAACGTCATAAACCCACCCTAACTGCAGAAGCTTCATATCGTTGAGTGTCTGCAGCTTGCTGTAATCTGTAAGCCGGCCGTGCAGGACATCTTCAAGGATTCGCTTCGAATATCGAGGCGCATCTTCAAACTCCATCTCTATATTAAACTCATCCGGATTCTTCCTGTACTGTCC
This sequence comes from uncultured Pirellulales bacterium, assembly GCA_964387515.1. Lineage (GTDB taxonomy): Bacteria > Planctomycetota > Phycisphaerae > Sedimentisphaerales > Anaerobacaceae > CAVXEF01. The sequence continues at coordinate 4,432 of CAYLXD010000036.1, forward strand.
GTAGTATTCCGTCACCACATAAAAGACATCGAGCTTATCGGCATCACGTATCAATTGCGAAAACAGCAGGCACTCACCCTCCAAATCACCAGGCAGCCCCTTTTGCCCGTGGTACTCAATCGCTTTTTCAATCAATTCCCTTTCATATCTGTCTACCTGCTCAAGCACCTTTGTCCGACGAAGAACGTCCAGGCCTAAAAGACAATGATTCACACTTCTGAAGTCATTATATGTTCGATATTTGACAAACTGCCTGAACCGCCCGACATCGTGAAGAATCGCTATAACCTCAGCTATCCGCTTTTGGTTGTCGCTTAGAGAAAGCTCCTCTGCCAGATAGTGAATCTCGTCGCACGTTCGCCTGCTGTGGTCTTCTTTGAGTTTCAAATTGGCATTTACGTAAGCATCATCACCGTAAAAACCAGCCACATAGCCATTGAACCATTCTCTTAATTTTTCTAACTGCTGCTGCTCCATAAGCTAATCCGACCCGCCTGCCGGCGAGGCAGGAACTCCAACAGAAAACTTGACCTTATAACAACTTTTGATAAAATTTCCCATTAGATATTCAAAAAATCTTTAGCTTGCTATAATCGGTTCTTCAAGACACAGTAAAAAAGGAAAGGATAAGATATGCCTACGGTAAAAGATGTTGTTGTTAAAAAACCTTCTGAACAAGAAGCTGCCGAATGTAAAACCTGGCCCATCTGGGAATGCCAGCCCAGCACTTTCGATTGGGCTTATACCCAGACCGAGATCTGCCTAATCATTAATGGCGAAGTTACCGTTACCGACGGCAAGGACTCGGTCAGCTTCGGCCCGGGCGATATGGTCGTTTTCCCGGTGGATTTGGAATGCACCTGGCACGTCAAAAAACCAGTTAAAAAACACTACAACTTCGGATAAATCACGTTAAAATAGTTGTGTCTAAAAACCAGACTCACCTTCGGAGGCAGGTTACTCTTCGAGCAAATGTTCAATCCACCTTTCGAGGGTCTCAGGTGTCGGCGAGGCCCGAAGCAGGCCGTTTTTGTCGATAAGATAATAGGCAGGCTCTGCCTTGACCTCGTAAAGTGAATACATCGCCCCTTCTTTGTGAAGACCTTTTTTGGAAACGGTGATTCTGCCTTTCTGCCAAAGCTCACCCTCCGGAGGTATCATATCTTCAACAACATTCATTTCCTCATCAATACCGAAAGCAAACTCAATATTGTTTTCTTCAACAAACTGTTTTATTCCTTCTTCTGTAATCCCGCAAGCATTTGGGTCTTTATGTATCGTTATCAGAGTAAACGGCTTTTCTTTATACTTGTTGTAAATTCCGTTAAGTTCCTGAATGAACTGGATATGCTCCGAAGATTGCACGCCGACACAAAGTAGTACAACATCGCCCTTTAGCTCGTCGAGAGTAACCGGCTCTGTGTTAAGCCATTTTTTAACAAACAGCCCCGGCGCCGGTTTGTCATACCAGTCGTAGGCCGGTGGAAAAATTTGAATATCCAACCGCCCATTTGGCTCGGAACAGGTGTAGTCAAACAAATTGCTGCCATAACCATCAAAATAAGTGGCTACTTCCATCTGCACACCGTTCGGCAGACTCCCAATTCTATACCAACCATTTGCGTCAGTCACAATTTCAAATCTTTCTTCGCCGGCTATAGTGCTAATTCTTGCACCGCCCATCGGTTCATTGTTCTCGTCGACGATAAATCCGGAGAGGGAACAATCCCACTGAGTGTCTTTACTGAAACCGGGCATCGGCTCGAGTGTAATCTGCCCAAGGTCGAGGTTGCCACCGGCCACAAGACCCTCTAAATTTACCAGTGTCTTAAGGCCGGGTTTCCTGACCGCTAACTGCAGCCGAACCCCGGCCGGTACTGAGTTTATATCAAAAGAACCATCCGCATTAATTTGAGTTTTCCAGGGTTCTTTACCGATGCTGCCTTGATACACCGCATCTCCGGTTACAAACACGGAAATTTTCAGCCTGAAATCGTTAACGGCATTGTTATTGCTGTCAACCACAAACCCACTGACGCTCGCTAATGGTTCAACTATTATCTCCGCGTCATTGGTATCATTATCCTTATCCCATATGAAAAAGCAGCCCAGATTTCCATTTGCGTCGAAGGCCCGGCCGAAAACCGAACCAAACTCCGTATAAGTTGGCGCACGAATAGTAAACGCCCCGTCAGCCTCTGTCTTTACTTTCGACCCACCCAGTCGAATCTCACCCCGAACAGGGTCACCGTTGGCGTCGATGAGCCAGCCCTGAATATATTTTTTTTCATCCGTCACTTGGCCGGCGGATTTTGATTTCAATCTGTCAACCCCCGCAGGCACAGGCTTTTCCTTCTCCTGCTCAATCCGGTCTCTGATTCCGGCGGCTGTGATGGAGAATAGGTTATTTGGCTCGTCGCCGCCGAGGGTCGAGCTTAACTTCTCCAACGCCTCAAGGGCCCGCGAGTCGCCGATTTCTGCCAGATAAACCACCGCTGCCAGCCGGCCTGCAGGAGGCTTTTCAGAGAGCATCGAGACTAAACCATCGATATCGCCGGCAGTAAAGAGCTTTTCGATTTCTTTTAGCTCAGCCTCAATTCCTTCTATGACCGGCTCAGACCCAGGCTCTATGCCCAAATCCTGCTCGGGTTCTTTCACCGTTTCGACGGCCGCTTTAGGAGCCGGGGCCTTTTTTTCTATGAGGCTCTGCGGCTGTTTTGGGGGCGGGGTGGTGAAGACCTCGACCCCAACAAATACCGCTATTATAATTATCACAGCCGCCGCAGCGATGGCCGCTATCGTGCCTTTAACAGCCGTTGGCCGCCTCGACTGTGTAGACTCTTGCAGCGCTGCCAAAGCGTCGCTGAGGATGCGCTCGTCCGTTTCATCGCTGGTGGTATGGCGCAATTTCCTGACCGACTCTTCTATGTCGTCGCCGGGTTTCATTCTATTACTTCTCCGCCTAAAATCGACTGCAGCTTATCAAGTCCATATCTGTACCTGCCCTGAACCGTATTAATTGAAACTTCCTGCATATCAGCTATCTCACGAAATTTCATCCCGCCCTGCAAATGCAGGATTATCACTTCTCGCTGTTGGTCCGGAAGCTGGGCCAACGCCTCAGTCAATAGCCGCGCCTCTTCACTGTCGATGACAGCTTCAGTCGGCCCGGCCGAATCGGACCTGATTGGCCCGGTACTATCGAGACCAACCACCTGATACATTTTTTCACGATAAACGTCACGTGCCCGGTTGACTAAACAGCTTATAAGATAATTTTTCAAACTCCCGTACAGGTGAAACTCCTGTATACCTTTGGCGAAGGAGACGAAAACATCGTGCGAAACATCTTCAGCTTCGTTGGCATCTCGCAGCAGCGAAGTTGCTATAGTCAGTAGGGTATCCTTGTACTTTTCATAGATTTGGCGCAGGGCCTGCTCGTCCCCCCGTTTGAGCCTGAAAATAAGCAGCTTATTTTCCAGCATCCGGGCCAGCCTTGTTCAGTATTAAGGCTAACATCCGCCAATTATATAACGGTCGGAGTACCTGTTAAAGTATCCGTTTTGGTCTAAACAAAATTATTTTTTTCGCCAGATTTCGCTTTGGACGGATTTCACCCCAGGACCGAAGCCGGAGGGTTATTCAGATAAGCTCCTGATATAGCTGCCCCGTTTAATCTTCCCTGTTGAGGTTTTCTGGAATTCAGTGATTTTTATCTCAAGCAGATTCTTCGAGGGCACTTTTTCGAAGCCGGCTAACTCCTCATTTTCCTGCTGACACTTATTGATACTCTGCCAGAGGAGGTCTTTGAGCACATTCGGCCTATCCATCAAATCCCGGCGGGCCAGTTTCGTATCCGCCTCTATCTGTTCCCACGCCGGCCGAACGATTGCCTTGACCGCTTCGGCTTCGATATTGGCCCCGCCTTTTCCGCAGCCCGGCACCACCAGCAGTTCATCCACGTACCGGGCCTGCGAAAGTGCCAATTCGAGAAGTTCGGGATTGACGTTCTTGCCGCCGGGCAGAACAATAACATGTTTTTTCCTGCCGGTGATAAAAAGGTATCCATCTTTATCAAGGTAACCCAAATCACCGGTGTGCAGCCAGCGGACGCCATCTTCGTCTGCTTTGAAAACTTCCTGTGTGGCTTCGTGATTCTTATGGTAGCCCTTGACCACGCAGGGACCTCCGAGGAGAATCTCTCCTTTTTCGCCGGCCTTCAGCGGCCGGTTTTTCTCATCGACTATTTTAACCAGAAGTGTCGGAATAGGCCTGCCCACCGAGCCTAACTTATCGCGGTTTTCGTTAAAACCGTAAACTGGAGAATTTTCCGTCGTGCCGTAGCCCTCTCGCAGTTGCAAACCCCTTTTCCAGAAAACTTCCAGTACCCATTTAGGCACAGCCGCCGAACCCGATACGAAGAACCGAAAACCTTCCCACCCGAGCTTTTTGGCCATCATTTTTCCAACTAATCCCGGCAGACAACGGTCGGTCAGTCGCACAAAAAGACTTTTTTGTTTTTGCTCGAGAAGTTTCTGCTCGATTTGCCGCGCGAAGAAAGTGAAAATAGCCGGCACACCTATAAAGATAGTTATATCTTTGTCTTTTATCAGTTCGGAGATTTGACGGAACCTATCCGTGTAGATATTTGTTGCTCCTACCCAGAGCGGTATCAATTTCCCAACGGTAAGCCCGAAACTATGACACGGCGGCATAATATGGCCGAGCTTATCCGCACCGGTAATTGTCACCGCCTCCAGGGCACCCTGTACATTGGCGATAAGATTGGTATGCGTTGCTTCCACCTCACGAGGCTCACCGGTCGTCCCCGATGTGCACAAAATTACCGCTGTGTCGTCGGCTTGAATTTCGCTGCCGATTTCGTTTATGAGCCTGCGAACTTGATTGTCATCCAAGTTCGGCTTCTCATAAATGGTCATTTCAATGGCGTCTGTTCCACGGTCCCTGAGAAACGCTCTTAGTCTTTCCCGTGCTCCTGCATTTTGATAGTCATCAGCTATAACCAGCAGTCGGGCATCGGTACGAAGCAGATGTTTTTTGACACCTTCGACGCGTCTTTCCGGGTCGATAAGTACCGGCACCGCCCCCGCCAGAACAACGCCCCAGAAAGCCACATCCCAGTCAGCGCGATTACTGCCTAAGATGGCTATTTTATCTGTCGGCCTGACACCTCTTGTTCCAATCAGATGTGCGGCAAAACACCTGGCCCTGCTGCCTAATTGGCCGAAAGTCAGCCTTTCCTGACGTTTATTCGTCACGATTTCAAGATAGTTTTTCTGCACCCGTTCAGGCCTGCTTAGCGCCTGATTAAAAACCTCTACCAGTGTTTGATGCCTGAGTTGGACCTGCATCGCCGACTCCGTTCTGTCCTGCGCATTTGCGGATGGTTGCAGATATTGACGGACAGGCTAATACCACAACCTCAGCCTGTCAAGACAAAACCATCACGGCAACGTGATATCAATTCGCTCAGAAGCTCTTGCAAGCGGCACTTTGGCTGGTTATATTTAGGTGGTTTCTGGTCCCGATGGTAAAAGAAAATATAAAAGGAATCGCAATAATGCCTGTATCGCGCTCGCCGCGTAATCCTATAATCGTGCCGAAGGATGTCATACCTTCTCGAAGCGACTTCGAGGTCGTCGGTGTCTTTAATGCCGGTGTCGCTCGTTTCCAAGGTCATATCATTCTCCTGCTGCGCGTGGCGGAAAGGCCCGTCGGCACAAACCCGGATATCACATCAGCTGCCGTCTATGATGTTGCGAAAGGAAACGTTGTTCTAAAGGAATTTTCAAAAGATGACCCTGAAATAGATTTTTCAGACCCGAGGCTGATAATAACGCCGTCGGGAACGTATTTGACATCGATTTCCCATCTGAGGTTGGCACGCAGCAGCGACGGCATCAACTTCGATATCGAACAGACTCCCGCTCTGGCCCCCACATACGATTATGAAACCTTCGGCCTTGAAGACCCGAGAATCACCCCTGTCGATGGAACATACTATATTACTTATGTCGCGCTCTCACCGCTCGGCGTTACCACCTGCCTGGCTTCGACAAAGGATTTTAAATCTTTCGAGCGTCACGGCATTATCTTCTGTCCCGACAATAAAGATGTGGTGCTTTTCCCCGAAAAAATCGGCAACAAATATTACGCTCTTCACAGACCCGTTTCGCCTCTGTTTAAGAAACACGAAATGTGGCTCGCACAATCGCCCGACCTGTTCTGCTGGGGAAACCACCGCTATCTGATGGGACCACGGCCGAACCTCTGGGACGACATAAAGGCCGGTGCCGGTGCCGTCCCTTTCAAAACCGAACAAGGCTGGCTCGAAATCTATCACGGTGCCGACAAAAACAACCGATATTGTCTCGGTGCCGTCCTGCTGGACAGCCACCAGCCCTGGAAAGTAATTGCAAGGTCACAAAAGCCGATACTCCAGCCCCAGGCCAACTATGAAACTGAAGGATTCTTTGGAAACGTCGTATTTAGCTGTGGCCTGCTCTGCGAAGACAATACGCTAAAGATTTATTACGGCGTCGCCGACACCTCGATTGCACATGCGCAGCTGCCTTTGCAGGATGTGCTTGAAAGTCTGAATCTATAAGGGACTCTTATATTTTACAAGATTATATGCGCTCTGAACATTTACAACCCGATTCGAAAAGCAAAGGACCTTTGTCTACCCGCCGTACGCGGTATTCCTTACGGAACTTGTATGGTTTCTTAGCCCGCCGGGGATTCAGCGTCATTATGTTTGGGGCCTTGTTTACCACCCTCGCAGTGAAATTTTTCCACGCGTATCGCAGCGGTTTGGTTTCTGAATACCTCAGCTGGATTCCTGCCGACATCGCGGTGCTTTTAGCAATTGAAGTTGTCCTTGCACTCGTCTGTTTTCGCCGGCCCAGCGGGACCGTCATTCGCACAGCCACAATTATCGCCGCTGTTGTATGCACCTGGTCGGTGATGAATGCCGGCTGGCTCGTAAGAACAGGTACACAAATCCTGCCGTCGGTCCTTCTGCCGATATTCCGCGACCCAATAAGTGCTTTGTTCATCATTGGAGTCAATCTGGCAAAAATGCCGGTCGCCGCAGTAATTCTGCTTGGCCCCAGTGCCGTCGCCCTCACTTTTTTCTTCTCCATCCTGGCAAGGCCAAAGCAGCCCAATTACAACTCCCGGCCTTTCGCAGCCAGAATCGTTATTTCCCTTCTAATTATCGTTGCTGCGGTTTGGGCCCAAACCGCGACAGCACCCCGACGCCCTTCAGCCCGAATGGCCTCAGAGGGACTGCGTTACAATTCCCAGCTAATGGCTGTAACCAGTCTTCTATTTCCTGATTCCGATGCTCTGACCAGAGCCGACCTGGCCAACGCCCGACGAATAATACCATCGTTCGACGAGTTAAAGATTTCTCTATCGCCAAAAGCCACGCAGATAAACCATAACGTAGTCATAGTTGTTCTCGAAGGTATTCAATACCGCTATACCTCGCTCTACGACACCTCTGGCAACCTAACGCCCCATCTTGCGAAGCTGGCCGAGCAGGGTGTGGAATTTGTAAACGCCCACTCCACACTGACCCATACCACAAAGGTGCTGTTTAGTCTGCTGACAGGCCGATTCCCTTCAGCTTCGCAGGATATCGTCGAAGCGGTTCCCGTCCCAAAACCTTATGCCAGTATCGCTACGATTCTTAAAGACCAAATGAATTTTCGAACCGCATTTTTCCAGTCAGCTAAAGGCAGTTTCGAATCTCGGCCGGGCCTCGTTTACAACCTCGGCTTTGACAAGTTCTGGTCCCGGGAAGATTTGAACGACCCCAACGTATTTTTGGGTTATCTCGCGTGTGATGAGTTTTCAATGTTAAAACCAATTACCGACTGGATAAAAGCCGATGAAACGCCTTTTCTCCTGGCAATTATGTGCTCGGTCAGCCACGACCCGTATGTTGTCCCCGACTGGTTTGACACCCCGGCTAAAGAGCCCGTCGAGCGATATAAACAGACAATTTCCTACACCGATAGATTCATAGCTGCACTGGACGCTGAGCTTGCCAAAATGAATCTTACAGAAAAAACCATTTTTTGTGTTATCGCAGACCACGGAGAAGCCTTCGGCGAGCACGGAGGTTTTGGCCACGAGCGAGTCGCTTTCGATGAGGCACTGCGAATACCTTTTTGTCTGCGGGCACCGGCTTTGGTCGAACCGGCCACGAAAGTTACCCAGCTCGTAAGCTCCGTTGACTTAACTCCTACATTACTGGCCCTGCTGGGCCTGGAAGAAACCGAAGCCGCCAACTTTGACGGCTTAAACGCCCTCGGACCTCTGCCGGACGACCGCAAGGTATACTTTTCCTGCTGGCTTAATCAGGGCCACACAGGTTTTATAAAGAACAACCGCAAATTCATATACGACCCCTCATCTGAAACGGTCTTTGCGTATGACCTCAATACGGACCCTCTTGAATTAGCTGCGATGGAGCTGCCCGGTGAACAAGCTCGCCGGACTATCGAGCAGATTCTCAGTTGGCGAAAAAACAGCATTTTCCGCATCCAGCAGCCCCGCACCGGAAAAAGGATACTTTTCGAGAACTGGCTTTGTCGCTGGAATAACAGAGTTTCCTCTGCCAAATATCAACAGTGATGTTTACAAAAATCAACACCGGCCGTAATTATCACCTATCAAAGTTATTGGGTCCTCATAATAAACAGCCCACCGGCATATGGTGTTGTTTTTTCGCAACGCACAACTTTAACCCATATAACAGTTGCGCCTCGAAAAGCGGGAACAAAACTCAGAAGTCCAACTCAAAACCCCCTTTTTGGGGCCTCCGCAATTTCCACAAGTGAAGTTTCGCCCAGGATTCGTGGCGGACTCGTCTCGGCACGGATTTTGCACTATAGCTTGGCATCGCATTGATAAACGCGGACCGTCTAAACGCGCCCCCATAGCGGAGAAGAGGCAAGAGATTGGTTGATGGACGAAGCAAACCTACAAAAGAAGCTTAACGAACTGCTCAAAGAAGTGGGAGGCTCAGCAGACCTGCACTACTGCAAGCTCGCTATGTTAGCTAAGCAGGCACATGAAAATCAGAAGAAGCTTGAGGAAAGTGTCAATAATCTGCAGGAATCGCTCGATTATCTGCGGATATGTATCAAATACCAGCTCTTCGACTTGGAAGCAACACGCCGCGAAAACAATTACCTCAGAAAGATGCTCGAGGAAAAGAGCGACTAAAGTGCCGAAGGCGTAAGACACCCACGCCGTTCTCATTCGTCACACGTCGAGGTAATGCCCCATAGGCAAACTTCTTCTGTCCGCCGTTTGCTTATCTTATTTTCCACCCATCAGGAGTACCATACGCATAGACAATAGTTAAAACCGGCGAGCGCGATATGCCGCCGGCGTTAATGCCCGGCCGGCCCTCCGGAATGGAAGCCTCCAACTGCAAAAAATACTCCTGCCAGGCGGCAAGAGTAACGCCGGTATCAGGGTCTCTGAACGTCATCGGCTGTAATGGAAATACTGGGCTATTATTGTTGGCTCGCAGAAATATCTCGTAGATAAGTTCCGAACAATAGTACCGGTCATTATCGATGACAAACAAACTGTCGTAAGGTTTACCTTTCAAAGCTGAGGCTTCTTTAAGCGCCAAAGGTATCAAATGACGAAAAGCAGGTTTTAGACGCCCTACCACTACTTTCGGCCGATGCTGCCGGTCAAAGCTGCGGCCGAGAAAAGTTTGTAACGGCGTGGCTCGGACGCCGCCTTGAGAAGCTTCAATCACAACAAAATTGTGATTGACGTCTTTTGCAGCGATGCCGACGTGTGAAAAATTTGCCCCTTTGTATCCTGCTGTTACTTTTTCGATAGCATCACAGACAGCTCCGCAGTCGAGGTCTTGAAAAAGCAGGT
>CAYLXD010000037.1:0-14362 GCA_964387515.1 uncultured Pirellulales bacterium
GCCTGGGTTTTGGTGATATAGCCCAGGTCAATCATTAAATCCTCGAGGACAGTGGGATTAACCTGTCGGCGGGCCTCCATTTGCTCAATCGAATGGCGCAGCTCGTCATCGGTGCAAAAGCCCTGCTCGACCGCCATTTTACCGAACACGGTATCGTAATTTGTTTCATTTCTCATTATTGCTATACGCCCCGTTCAGAAGAAGCATCGAAACCGTTATATTATCGGCCTAAAAACCATTGTCAAAAGAAAATTTGTCGGCCCCCTTACAGAGTTACGAGCGTTGGTTGTTCTGCCTGAAACTGGAAAATCGGCCCTTGTGGGCAGGGAGTTTAGCGACTTTTTCGAGACTTGAGCCCGAGTTCCTCTAAGATAACAGGATTTTTACTCCCTTATTCTAATTCGCCAGAAGTGACGCAGGCTGTTTCAGGTGCCCATCTTACAATCAAGGCCATTTCAAAAAAAATGGGTCATCGCGAGATTGTGAGGCTTGACAGCCATTGCGGGTTTTTGTAAAATAGCAATGTTGCAGGCGCATACGGGCGGTTTCGCCAGGACAGATAAAGGCGCTTCGCAACAGGGAGGCGGGGTGACGTTAAGCTAATATGGAATGCCTGCGTCTCCCTTTTTTTATGCACACTTAGTTTTTTCGACGGCCAAAACCCCACGTAAAACCCTTCGACCGCACTCAGGGTGAGCGTGGGGCTGATTATTTTAGGGGTTTGCAAATTGCTTGACCGGTGAGCGGTAGTGTGCTATCGTGCCCGGGCTGTCTGTTGGTTTTGTGCGGTGATATTTTTGGACCGGGCGAGAGGGTAAAGCAAGAACGGGGAAAATGGCGGTATGAATGCGTTTAATCGTGCATTTAAGTACGTGTGGCCGCAATGGCACAGGCTGGTAACGATAGTGTGCAGTGCGGTGCTTATCGGTGTTCTTTTTTCGTTCAGCATCGCGACGGTGCTGCCGCTTCTGAAAGTTATGATGGGGGAGGAAGGGCTGCACGGGTGGGTGGACCGCAAGATTAGTGAGGGGCGGTACGGGATAAACTTTTATGTGCCGGACAGAATTGAACTGCTGGACCCGAACAATCTTCAGGTTGCCTATCATCTGCGCGTTTCGGGCATAAAGAGGGGCCGGAGCGCCGAGGAGGCGGGACTTAAGGTTAATGACTTAATTGTTGGTGTGGGCGGCAGCTTAGTCAGTGAAAAAACAGAAAGGATACCGTCGGAGACGCTGCTTAGTGAACTGGCGACGATATCTAAAGTTAAGTCGATAGTGATTCAATACCGGCGTCTGGGCGAGGCAGGAAAACTGCGGATGGTGACGCAGGATCTTCGGTGCGGCAGAAAGCCTTTCTATGCCGATTATGCGCAGAGACTTCTTCGTTTCGTGCCGAACCAGCAGAACAGGACGACAAAGAAAAATGCGGTAATTTTTATCATCTTTTTGATGGCGATTGTTACGGTGATTCGGTGTATCTGCCGGTTTTATCAGGATTATACGGTTCACAAGGTGGTTGATACGTCTCTTGCCTGGCTCCGTGAGGATGCGTTCAGACATTCGATGGATGTGCCGGTCAGCTTTTTTGCGATAGAAGGGCCGAGTGATACCGTCAGCAGACTAATTCGAGATACGACGTCGATCGGCGACGGGATTAAGATTTTGCTGGGCAAGGCTCTTCGCGAGCCTATAAAGATGGTGGGGATGATTGCGTGTGCGATGTGGATAGACCTGAACCTGACGCTGGTATTTCTGCTTGTGGCCCCTGTGTCACTTTTTGCTCTTACGGGACTGGGCAAGAAGATAAAACGAGCGACCAAAAAGTCACTTGTGAGCTGGGCGATAATGTTGGGCAAGCTGAAAGAGGCGATAGGCTTTATCAGGGTGGTAAAAGTTTATAACCAGCAGGAGTACGAAGGTACCAATTTCAAGGCGGTCAACCGCAAACTTTTGAAGCAACAGTTTAGTATCGCCAGGGCGGATGCCGGTGCCAGTCCACTTATGGAGACGCTTGGGATGATAGGGGGCAGTGTCGGTTTGGTGTTCGGCGCGCACTGGGTTTACAAGGGGACGATGCAGCCGAGTGATTTCTTTACGCTGCTTGTCTTATTGGGCGCCACGGCTGATTCGTTTCGTAAGTCAAGCGACGTCTGGAACCGGGTTCAGCAGGCTAATGCCGCTGCCGAGCGGGTGTTCCATATATTGGATGAGCCGAGGGAGGTACAAAAAGACGACGCCGTTGAACTGCCGCCGCTGGCGAAGCAAATCGAATTCAGGGATGTCGTATTTACGTATCCCGGCACAGACAGGCCGATATTAAAGGGAATCAACCTTTCGGTGCAGGCTGGGCATAACATCGCGATTGTGGGACCCAACGGCTCAGGCAAGACGACGCTGGCGAATCTGATACCGAGGTTTTACGACGTCGACAGCGGACAGATTTTGATAGACGGAAGGGACACTCGCGACGTGACGCTGTTTAGTCTGCGGAGCCAGATAGGGATGGTTACTCAGGATGTGATGACATTTAACGATACTATAGCGGCGAATATTGCCTATGGTAAGCCGGGTGCTACGCGGAAGGAAATAGCAGATGCGGCGAAACGTTCTTTTGCCGATGAGTTTATTTCTCTGCTGCCTGATGGTTATGACACGGTGATCGGCGAGCAGGGCGCGGGCCTCAGTGGAGGACAATTGCAGAGGATTGTCATAGCGAGGGCGATTTTGAGGAATCCCTCGATTTTGATTTTCGATGAGGCGACCAGCCAGGTTGATGCCGACAGCGAAGCCAAGATACACGAGGCTGTCGAAGAAATTATGCGTGACAGGACCAGTTTTATAATTGCTCACAGATTCAGCACGGTCGTTACGGCGGATGTGATAGTGGTGATGGACGACGGCCGAGTTATAGCACAGGGTCAACACGAAGAACTTATGCGTATGTGCCCATTGTATCAGAGTCTATACGAGACGCAGTTGATAGTGCCCGCCTAAGGGCGGTTTTGTCTGCGCCGGCAGAGAATAAGATTGTGAGAGAACCGAGTTGTTAAAAGTCTGCAGAGTTACGAAAGCAAGTCCATCAGATGCGAATCGCATTTGATTTTAATCCGATTCTCGTGAACAGGTTTTCCGGTTTCTATTCGTATGGGATGGGTCTGTTGGCGGGTTTCGAAGAACTTGAAGAAAAGGCCGAGTTCCTGCTTTTTCACTCGAAGCGTTTTTCCAGACAAGCAAAGGCTGTGAAAGAAGGTCTGGGAGACTGGGCGAAGCTTAAAGGCACATCTGTAAAGATGCGATGGCTGGAGAATCTGTGGCGGTGGAGTAATTTCCCGAAGCTGGAGTATTTTACGGGTGAATTCGATTTATATCACTGCTGCCATCACTTGATGCCGCCGACAAAGAATAAACCTCGCCTTCTTACGGTTTATGACCTGCGACGTTATAAGATGCCGGAGCTGTATCAAAAATCGAAATTAGGATTGTTTGAACTTGCTCTGAGGGGTGCTGACCATTTTATTGCAATTTCAGAAGCCACAAAAAAGGACCTCTGCAATTTATTTGATATATCCGGCGAAAAGGTAGATGTTATTCATTTAGCTGCCGACACAACATTTAATTCTGTACTAGAATCTGAAAAGCAAAAAACAAAAAGGCGGTTATCAGAGGAAACAGGGACCCCATTAGATAACTATTTGGTGGTATTTTCATCACCGGACAGACGCAAAAATATCTCTCGTATAATTAAGGCTTTTATTTTGGCACAAAGTCGATTGCCTGAGAATTTCAAGCTGGTTGTTGTAGGAAACCTGCCACGGGATGAAGATATATTCAAATTGGTTGCTTCCAGTAAAAAGAGTGATAACATTGTTGTGACGGGTCTTGTAGATGACGTAGGAAATTTGTTGAGTTGTGCTGACGGCCTGGTTTTTGCAAGTCTCTATGAAGGTTTTGGAATACCAATTTTGGAGGCCTTTGCTTGCGGCGTGCCTGTTATAACGAGCAATTGCTCTTCTATGCCAGAGGTTGCAGGCGAGGCGGCGTTGTATGTTGACCCATATAGCGTAGAATCGATAGCACAGGCAGTGGTCGAAGTTTGCGGTGACGTTAAGACAAGAGAAAAGCTCATAAAAGCCGGTTTCGGCCGAGTTCGGGAATTCAGTTGGCAGAGAGCCGCTGCAAAGACTATTAAAGTTTATAAAAAGCTTTTATAAGTTTTCATTTAAATGTTATTTTAGTTTTTTGCTGGAAATTAAAACTTTAAGGGCTTCACAAGATGAAAAAAGCATTCATAACCGGTATTACTGGCCAAGACGGCTCGTATCTTGCGGAACTATTGCTGCAAAAAGGCTATAAGGTTTATGGTTTTGTAAGGCAGGTTGCTCTGGAGGATGAACAGCATAGAATGAGTCGGATTTTACACATTTTGGATAATATCGAGCTGATACCCGGCTCCATGGAAAGTTATCCTTCGATTTATAAGGCGGTTTCGGTAGTCAAGCCGGATGAGATCTATCACCTTGCCGCACAAAGCTTTGTTTCTTATAGTTTTGAAGACGAGTTTTCCACTCTTCAATCGAACATAAACGGCAATCATTATATCCTGTCTGTTGTCCATGACATTGTTCCTGAAGCAAAGTTTTACTTTGCAGCCTCCAGTGAGATGTTCGGAATGGCCCGCGAAGTTCCGCAAAGTGAAAGTACGCCTTTCCATCCGAGGTCGGTATACGGCATATCCAAAACAGCCGGTTTCGACTTAACGCGTAATTACAGAGAGACCTGTAATTTGTTTGCCTGCAACGGAATCCTTTACAACCATGAGTCTCCCCGCAGGGGATTCGAATATGTCACCCGAAAGATTACCTCTCACGTTGCTATGATTAAGCTTGGTCTGACGGACAAGTTAGAGTTGGGCAATTTGGAAGCAAAGCGTGATTGGGGCCATTCGAAAGATTACGTCAGGGCAATGTGGATGATGCTGCAGCAAAATAAGCCGGATGATTACGTCATTTGTACGGGCAAAGCTCACTCAGTGCGAGAATTTTGCGAAAGGGCGTTTTCCTTCGTGGGATTGAATTACAAAGAATATGTTGTTACGAACCCGAAATTTTTCAGACCGGCAGAAGTTAATATCCTCGTTGGCGATCATTCCAAGGCTAAAAAGATGTTGGGCTGGGAGCCAACGATTACCTTCGACGAGCTTATTGCTGAGATGGTAGAAAACGATCTGCAGTATCTTGCACAAAAAGAGTTAAATAAGTGAAGACAACAATTCCACTGAAGGTTTTTCTCCTCGGTAAGCTCAAGTCCCTACCCTAAACTATCTTTTACCGGCGATGATGCAAACCGGGCCCTCAGTTGGAAAATCCGGGAAATCCGAAGGACCGCCAAACGGTTGGAATCGCTACCCGCATAATGTAAAATATGGGTATTATCCAGCAGCCAATATTCTATTCCAAGAAGTACACTCTACTCACCATTCGACCGTTTCACCACTCACCCAACAACTTTTATTGTTACAATATCCTGTACATCGATTAAGCCAACGGGCTTGTTGTCCGCATCAACGACCGGCAGCTCATCAATTCTGTATTTGTGGAAGATAGCCGTTGCCTCAGCGGCGAGCGCATCGACCCTTATCCTTTTGCAGTTGGCCGTCATAACATCGCTGGCTTCCAAATCGAAAGCGTGGTGGCCTTCTTTGGTTATCAAACGTCGAAGGTCGGCATCAGTAATTATCCCGGTTAATCTGCCATCTTTGTCGACGACCATTACAGCTCCGTGCCGCTTTACATCGGCGGTCTTTTCAAGCAAGTGTTTCATTGTATCAGTAACTTCTACGATGGGTAATTTTTCGCCCGGCTTGAACATCATTGATTGCTCAACCGTCATCAACTCTGCACCAAGCGAACCACCAGGATGAAATCTGATATAATCCTCTACACTAAAATTACGTGCTTTCATAACAGTAAAGGCAAGTGCATCACCAATGGCAAGCATACAAGCGGTAGAAGCACTTGGAGCAACGCCGAGCGGACAGGCCTCAGACATCTTGCCCATACATAGCACTATGTCACTGTGCTTACTCAGAGTCGAATCGTTATCGCCGGTGATAGCGATCAGCTTTATCTGAAGCTGCCTGACCAAATTTATCAGCCGAGTAACTTCATCGGTTTCGCCGCCATAACTTAAAACAATCACTATATCATTCTTACGTAACCTTCCCAGGTCGCCGTGAACTGCTTCAGCAGGATGAAGAAAATGGCTCGGTGTGCCGGTCGAAGCCAAAGTAGCACTTATCTTTTGGCCAATAATGCCGGCTTTGCCGATGCCACTTACTATACATGAGCCGCTGCAGTTATAAATCATCTCTACTGCCTTGGCAAAAGAAGCATCAACGACCGGCGTAACAGACCTTATTGCCTCCGCCTCGGCCTCGATTACCTTTTTTGCATAGTCAAGGTCGAATTCCACCGCTTATTAATTCCTCAATCTATTCAATTTTTAAGATTTCTTCAAGTTAACGGTCTGGAAAACGCTTCTGCTGCGTATCTTTATACTACTGAAGATTTCTTTGAATGTCAATTCTCCGAAGCATGTTTTTCGCAAATAACACCATGGCTGTTACCCTATGAAATTCCAGCTTCGATTTTCGGTCAAATTTGGTTGTCAGAGCATTCTGTTTTCTTTCACCCATTGGGTTCTCCCCTTTATAATGATGAAAATCCGGTTAAGCACATTTCGCAGGCTCTATACTATCAAATTTGATTTTTAATGCACGACACTATATGGAAATCCGGGTCTACATCATCCCTGGTTGAGTTTGCTGTTACCCTGAGTTTTGCAGACTAATATAAAAGGAAGCTCACGCCATATTTAGCCAGAAACAGAAAACACTGGCGTGCGCGCTCGAATCTTCGGTGGATTTTGCGGCTGTCGCGTCTTAGACACCAATAAAGAAAAGCGGCGCAAAGTCCGAGAAGCGTCTCGCAGAACATATAAAGAAACACTGCGGGCTTAAAAATTACGGCGAAGAGGGATGTTCTGAGTCTGCCTTTGTGTTTGCGAAAATAATAGAACATACTTTTGAAAAACACGGCGTGGGTTTTGTGTGAGCCGAGGAGGCTTGAACTGGCTCCACCATGGTGTGTAATTTCGCCGTTTGGGGTGAAATAAATTTTAAAACCCGCCTGCCTTATGCGGTAACATAGGTCTGTATCTTCAAAATAAAAATACACCTTTTCATCAATATCTCCAATGTGTTCGAGAGTCTTTCTCTTTACCATTAAGGCAGCTCCCATAACAAAGTCAACCGGTGCAATTTTGTCATACGAGAAATCACGCATCTTGTAAAAAGCCCTGGCAGATTTGAACAGCCCCAGATATTTGAAAATCGTATAACGCTGCAGCATGGCACGAAAAGATGGTAGGTGATAAGCAGTTGATTGTGTGGAGCCGTCATTATTGAGAAGACGGCAACTGCACGCTCCTGCCTCAGGAACGTTGTCGAGCAGATCCACCATCACTTTTAAGGTGCCTTTGTGAACTATGGTGTCTGAATCTAAAAGTAGAATGTTTCTTCCTTTGGCTATGGCTAAACCTTGATTCCAAGCTATAGCTTGTCTTCTGTTACTGTTATTCCGTATAATCTGGACTTTTGGGAAGTGCTGAGCGACATATTTCACAGAGTCGTCCTTACTATCGTTATCTACGACAATAACCTCCAGATGTATACCGTCAGTCGATTGGAAAAGTGACGATAAACATTGAGCGAGGAGTTGACGTGTGTTCCAGCTTACTATTATTATTGACAGGTCAACCGCGGCCATATTAAACATCTGTACCACCGGATTTGGGTTTGATAACACAGGCAAACTGAGTATATTTGGCATCCCATAGTTTGTTCCATAAAAGAAAATTTAGTACTTTAAATTTCTTATTACGGGTAGGACGTATGCCTTCCATAATTAGGATCTCGTATCCTAATTTTTGGAATATCTTGCCCAGACTCTTGTAGGTATAAAATCGCACATGCGCGCTATCCAGTATGCCTACCTGCCTATAATCCCATTCTCCTCTCCAGGCAAAAGCACGCAGGTTATTCCAATGCCGTACATTTGGAATTGACGCAACTACAATCCCTTTGCTATTCAGTTTTCTTTTGATATTCTCCAACAAATAGAACGGATCCGCAATGCATCCCAGAACGTCATTTAAGATTACACAATCAAAATAATTCTCAGGTAATTTTTCCAGAGATTTGTTCGCATCACCTTTTATGACTTTATCCAGCTTCTCAGATGCAATCTGAGCAGCTTTATCATTAATTTCAACTGCCCAACATTCGGCATTAAAGTTATCTTTCACCAATTTTGAGAAAAATCCATAACCGCAGCCAATCTCCAATGTTTTTTTTACATTTTCTGGGATGTACCTGAGCATTTCGGCTCTGGTACCCTCGTAGTAAGAATCAGGCTTTATGTATGAATAAGAGATTTTACTCGGCATAGTGCCCCCTCTAAAGTTTGTATTTCCGGTAAAGGTCCTGGCAGTTGATGGTATCTCCTGCCATATTACTCAGGTTATAAGTAGGAATAACCACGCCTACTTTTGGCATAAATAACTCCCGCAGCCACTATGTAAGGTGGGATTACCCTACGCAGTCCCCAGACCCAAAAGGTCGTTAGATTCAAAGAAAGTTATACATTGGCCTGGCGAGTTGGTATCTTCCCGCGTCTTCTGGATGGGCTCCTTATCTCTTGAAATTTCGGTTGGTAGCAACGATCATACTCTACAGTTGCGTCGATAATCTTTACCAAATCTTCGTCTGTTAACCACCATCCTGCCGGTATCGAGACCTGCTCAGAAGTAAATTCGTCAACACCGGGCAAATTGACCTTGGAATCTTTGAACATAGTGTGGTTGTCATTTCTCGCATGAACTTGCGAGACGGTGATGCCTGCCCTTTTCATATATTCCATAAATTTTTGGCGGTCCTTGACTCTCATAGTATAAAGCCAATAAACGCTGGAACGGTCACTTTTATAGCTCAAAGGCCTCACGGCTTTGAGATTTTTAAAAGCTTCATTATATCGTTTGGCGTTAGCGCGATGTTTTTCGATGGTCTTACCCACGTACTTAAGCTGTTCAAGACCAATTGCTGCCGTCACATCGTTCATATGGAACTTATAGCCATATTCGACAATATCCGCTTCGCAGCGCAGGTCCTTGCGTTTGCTCTTGCGGTCGATACCATACCACCTGAGCAATCTGCCTCGTTCTCGGTCGGCCCTGGACTTACAAACCAGCGCCCCGCCATCCACAGTTGTTATCTCTTTGATTGCCTGAAAAGAAAAACAGGCAAAGTCAGAGTGCGACCCGATTAGTTTGCCATGATAGGTTGAGCCAAAGGCGTGGCAGGCATCTTCAATTAGCTTTATTCCATGTTCAGCGGCGACAGCGTTCAACTCATCGAGGTCGCAGGGATAGCCGCCCCAGTGAACGCACATAATGGCCTTTGTTTTGGGCGTGATTTTTCTGTCAACATCTTTGGGGTCAATATTGCCGGTCCAGGGGTCAATGTCAGCCCAGACAACCTTTGCTCCCAGCGCCAGTATCGGTTCGTTCGTTGCTGAGCAGGTCATAGCTGTTGAGATGACTTCATCACCGTAGCCTACATTTGCCAACCTCAGTGCTAACTGCAGTGCGGCGGTTCCATTATTCAGTGCCAGGACGTTATTGTTATCAAACCACGACCCGAGTTGACGTTCAAACTCCTCAACCTGCGGTCCTTCACCTATATAGCCGCTCAGCAGAACCTTGCGCAGAGGCTCCATAACACTTTCAGGCAAAAAAACCTTGAAAAGAGGAATGTTCTTTCCCTCGCCGGACAGTAATTTTTTTACCGATTCATCAACACTTTGCATACTCGTCACTCCTTTGGCTTAGCAAAATCCCAATTATCTCTGATGGTATCACTTTGTCAATAATCCGATTGCATTTTTTATTTTTCCCCAGGCTGTATTCACGTTTGTTTAATCAAGGTTTTTTCGGTGCTTTCGTGACAGCTTGGGTTCAAAATTGGCAAAAGCTACCGATTCTTATACACAGCCTCATAGTATTTTTGATATTCGCCGGAGACAACGTTGTCGAGCCATTTTTTGTTTTCGAGATACCAGTTAATGGTTTTTTGGATTCCCTGTTCAAAGGTGACGAATGGCTGCCAGTTGAGTTCTGTCATTATCTTTTTTGCATTGATGGCGTATCTTCTATCGTGGCCGGGCCTGTCCTTTACATGCTTAATGAGTGATTCTGGTTTCCCGAGGCGCTCGAGTATTAGTCCGACCAGCTCGAGGTTTGTCTTTTCATTGCATCCACCGATATTGTAGATTTCCTGCGGCGGGGCTTCAGTGAGGACCTTCCATACCGCTGTGCAGTGGTCATACACGTACAGCCAATCGCGCACATACAAACCGTCGCCGTAAATGGGCAGGTCTTTATTATTGAGAGCATTGTTTATCATCAGCGGAATCATCTTTTCAGGGAATTGATATTCGCCGTAGTTGTTTGAGCATCTTGTGATGTTATATTTTACGCCCCAGGTGTGGCCGAAGGCCTGGACGAGATAGTCGGCAGCGGCTTTGCTGGCCGAATACGGTGAATTTGGGCTCGGAGTAGTTTGCTCGGTAAATTTACCTTTTGGGCCGAGCGAGCCATAGACCTCATCGGTCGAAATCTGAATGAATCGCTGCAGTTTTTTGTCGCGTACGGCTTCGAGCAAAGTTAAAGTGCCGGTAACGTTGGTTTCGATAAAAATCTTCGGAGTGGTGATTGAGCGGTCGACGTGGCTTTCGGCTGCGAAGTTAATAATTGTATCTATTTCATACTGGTCGATGATTTTTTCCACAAGTTGGCCGTCACAGATGTTGCCTTTTATGAATTTGTGGTTGGGGTGGTTCAGGAAGCCTTCAAGGTTTTCAAGATTGCCGGCGTAGGTAAGCTTGTCGAGGTTGACGATGAAGCAATCGGAGTGCTCGGAAAGCACCATTCGAACGAAATTGCTTCCAATAAAACCCGCGCCGCCGGTAACCAGAATCTTTCTCATATCCGCTCCAGGAATTTCTCCAGAGGCTTTTGCCAGGGCTTAATCGGTTCGGCCAAAAGAGGTTGGATTTTGTCACAGCAGAATCGGCTGTTTAATGGTCTTTTGGCAGCCGTTTTGTAATCGCTGGTTTTGCAACTGGTTAGATTGACCTGCATATCAAGCCTGTCAAAAATGAACTTAGCCGTTTCAAATCGGCTGGCATATTCGGAACATGCAAAATGGAATAGGCCTTCGGGCTTTTTTCGCACAAGAGCACAAATGGCTTCGGCAACCTCGGTTGTCGCCGTTGGTGAGCCTATCTGGTCATCGACAACAGCTAACTCTTTTTTGGTTTTTGCGTTGTTGATAAGTTTTGTTACGAAGTTGCTGCTGCTTAAGCCGTAGGTCCATTCGATACGCATTATACAATAGCGGCAGCCGCTTTCAATCAAAAGCTCCTCGCCGGCGAGTTTGCTCGCTCCATAAACATTTATCGGATTTGGTGTATCGGTTTCGACATAGGGTCTTCTCAGTGTGCCGTCAAAGACGAAATCGGTGCTGATGTGCAGGAGCCAGATACCGGCATCTTTTGCTATTGAACCGAGGCTGGCGACGGCTTCGGCGTTTACTTTGTATGCGAGGTCGGACTGACTCTCGGCTTTTTCAACATCTGTATAAGCGGCACAATTCACTATAATTTGGTTGTTTTTAATAACTTGCCGAAGATGGTCGGTGCTGGTGATATCGAAATGGGGGAGGTCGAGAGCAGCAGCGTCAAATCCGTGTTTTTGACACGCCAAGACCAGGTCAGAGCCGAGCATACCTTTGCCGCCCAAGATGGCGATTTTTTCATTAGCCATCTTTTTGCGCCCAGTCGTACGGGATGTCATTTTCGTGTGGGTGGGTGCGGTATTCGTCGGGGTTGTCGTAGTTGTAGGTTTCAGAGGCAATGTTTACGATGTAGGCCTCCGTTTGCCCGATAGTCATCCAGCCATGCTGAACGCCCGGCGGTATTCGGAGCAGGCCGGGACAGTGCTCACTTAGGTAAAGCTGATTTATAGTTCCGTAAGTTGGTGAGTCTTCTCGCTGGTCGTAAAGAGCGATTTTTACGGTTCCTTTTATTACATAGAAGTGGTCGGTTTGTTTTTTGTGGTAGTGCCAGGCCTTTACGACGCCGGGATATGTTGTTGTGAAATAGACCTGGCCGAATTTTTCAAACCAGGGGTCGTCGGCCCTGAATATTTCTCCCAGTCGGCCGCGCTCATCGGGCATTACTTTTGCGCATCGGGCCTGAACTCCGTCGATAAGCTTTCCGGAGCTGCGTATAATCAACCCATGGTCATGGAAGACCGTTTTTAGTGGCGCAGTTTTTTTGGTCATTGTGGCGGCTCCTTTGCAACCAGTTCGTTGGCTTTTTTTAGTGATTCAAAGGTTCCGGCATCGGTCCACCAACCGTCAAGGATATCATAAGCCAGTTGTCCTCTGGCAATGTACACGTTGTTTACATCGGTGATTTCAAGTTCGCCGCGGTCCGACGGCTTCAGGGTTCGTATGATGTCGAAGACGGTTGTGTCGTAGAAATATATACCGGTAACGGCGTAATCCGATCCTGGTTTTTTCGGTTTTTCGTCAATGCGGATGACCCTTGTATCGAATATTTGAGCAACGCCAAAACGCTGTGGGTTTGGTACTTTTTTCAGCAGCAGTCTAGCGCCAGTTTTCTGTGCGATGAACTTGTCGGCATATTTTTTCAGGTTTGCCTGGAATATGTTGTCGCCGAGGATTATGGCAAGAGGATTATTGTTCGAGAATCCCTCGGCCAATCCGATGGCCTGCGCGATTCCGCCGGCCTCGTCCTGAACTTTGTATGTAAACTGACATCCGAACTCCCTGCCGGAGCCGAGGAGGCTGACGACATCGCCCATATATTCGACGCCGGTTACAATCAGGATTTGCTCGATGCCGGTTGAGGTGAGCTTCTCGATTGGATAATAAATCATAGGCTTATGCCCGACAGGCAGTAAATGCTTGTTTGTGACCTTTGTCAGCGGCCTAAGACGTGAGCCTGTACCGCCTGCGAGCACAATGCCCCTTAAACCCATGTTCATCTCCTTACGAGTCTTATGCAGTCTGGAGATTTTAAGTGCTCGGCGGATGGGTGTCAACGACAGTTTTACGGAGTATTAGGGCGGATTTAAGCAAACCCAGCCTGTTGAGTCGGGGAGTAGGGTCTTAAAAAAAGCTTGATTTGCGTTTTTTGAGATGTTATCATTTTGGCCACACTACAGGAGAAGTAGCTTGATGGAGCCGGATGATTATTGCGTTGGTGATTGCAGGCTTTGTTGCAACCGACGGGGACGGAGTCTAAGTTTATAGAAACAGAATCAACCGTATCAGGTGCAATCTACCATGGGCCAAACAAATCGAGAAGCTGAAAAATGGGACCTTGTTATCCTGCCTAAAAGAGGGTGGTTTGATTTGCATCTTCGGGACCTCTGGCGTTACAGGGACCTGATATCTCTTTTCGTCAAGCGGGACTTTGTTACGTTTTATAAACAGACGGTCCTTGGCCCGCTGTGGTATATTATTCAGCCGGTTCTTGTTACTGTAGTATTCACGGTGGTTTTCGAAAAGATCGCAGGGATTTCCACCGATGGGGTTCCTGGGTATCTTTTTTATCTTTCAGGAATAGTTCCATGGACTTATTTTGCAAGCTGTCTTAATGAGACATCGAACACATTTGTGAAAAATGCAGGTATTTTCGGCAAGGTGTACTTTCCACGGTTTACGGTGCCTGTTTCCGTAGTAATCATCAATTTGGTAAAATTTGGAATACAGATTATTCTTTTTGTTGGCTTTTATATTTATTTTATTGCGGGTGGTTCTCCGCTTCGACCGACTTTGCTAATATTATTGCTTCCTGTTTTAATATTTCAAATGGCAGTTCTAAGTTTAGGAGCAGGCGTTTTGGTTTCCTCGCTTACCACGAAATATCGTGATCTGACTTACGTGATGAGTTTTGCTGTGCAGTTGTGGATGTATGCATCCTCGGTGGTCATACCTGCCTCAAAGGTTCCTGAGAGGTTTTTGTATTTTTATATGATGAACCCAATGGCCTCGGTTGTTGAGATGTTTCGATACTCAGTTTTTGGTGTCGGTGTGGTTAATCCTGTTTGTATATGTATCAGCTGGGCAGTAACTTTGGCAGTTCTTTTTGGGGGGATTATTTTGTTCAGCCGGGTTGAGAAAAGCTTTATGGATACGGTTTGAGTATGCCAGAGAC
>CAYLXD010000038.1:0-13943 GCA_964387515.1 uncultured Pirellulales bacterium
CTCGAAACTTACTTAAACTCATTTTTGCCGCCGGCCCTTCGGCAACAGCGTAGCAAACGGTCTTGCCGGAATTGTCAACGATGCGGTAGTATGTCTCTTGTAGTTGTTGTGGGTCGTAAACGTTTGAAGTTTGAAACAGGCCTATGGCGGTATATCTGCCGAGGTCCGGCAGCTCCGCCAGCTTTGCAGCACGGGCTTTTTCTATCTGCTCGTTAACCTGCTGAAGGTTTGCATCCTGCAGGCGAACCGCTTTTTCCACCTCAAAAGCCAATTTGTACCGCTCTATCTGCTTGAGCGAGAACTGGGCATAGCGAGCAGCCTTGTCTGCCTCTTCTGTTTCGGCGATAGCTGAAAGCGCCTTGCTTATGTTTGTATAATCCTGCTCGGCGATTGGCTTAGCCAGCTCGGTCTTGATTTGCTGTTGCAAAGCGTGATACTCCTTCAGCTTTTCCGACTCGATAGGAATCTCCGTCGGAGCCATCACGGGGGCTGTTTCAACCTCAAGCTCGGGCTCAACAGCTATCGCATAATCTTCAACCGGCCCCAGAGGCTGAATATAGTCGGTAAGTATCCACAGATAAGCGGCCGCCGGTGGAGCAATTTTGTAATAGTCCGCCTGTTCGACGCCGGTCAATTCAACTTTGTCACCTTTATTGAGATGTGATTGCACGGTATCACAGTGAATTGGCTCTCTGTACTCGCTGCCGGCGTAAACGCGAACACTATCCCCGGTAACCGTTCCGACAGCCGGGTTGTTCTGGTCGACGGTGACGTACTGCTTTGAAATCCAGGAAAAACTGCCTGGCGGCGGAACAATATGCGACCAGCCGAACTTGGTCGCCACAACCGTCACCCTGTCGGCCTTGCTTACTTTGCCGCACGGGTAATAGTTCGTACCGGGACCGCAGCGCACATACACGTCGTCGCCGGTAATCTGCGCAACATAAGGAAAGGTCAGCTCGGCTGACTCGTTGGTATCATTTGGCGAAGTTACGGCTTCAAATGCGGGGCAAATCAAAGCTGTGAAAGAAATGACGGTGAAAATCATTAAGCTGTTTATGGTGAGCTTGTCGAATCCATTGTTAAAGAATCGCATTTTTCCATCTCCTAAAAATGGTAACTAGTAACTGGTTAAATGGTTAACTGGTTAAATACTCACCAATCACTAATTACCAATTACCAATTACCAAACTATCAGCCGGCCGGGCAAATGTCAACTTTTTTATTACGCCGAATCAGGGATGCAGGCCCAGCACGAGCACACGCTGCAATATCTTCCGGGGCATCTTCCTCACGCATCGACCACTGGGCTTACACAATAGATATAAACAAGCGGCTCTGTGCCTGTGTTTTTGATGTTGTGAATTGTCTGCGGCGGTATATATGCGACTTTACCCCCGCCGACGCCGATTTCGAATGAATCTTCTTCGCCGATCAGTGCTAATCCTTTGCCTGAGAGGAAGATAAGCATTTCTTCTCTGTCGTTTGTGCTGTGTCGGCCGCAGCTTTCGCCGGGCTGTAGGTAGACCCTGCCCGAGCGCATCCCGCACGTTCGCGGCCTGCCTTCCAGAAGTCTCTGGAACTCAGCCTTCTTATTTAACTCGATAACGAGAATTTCTCCCTGCGGCATTGCAAAATCTCCTTGAAGGATGGGCCGGTTAAAAAGTGATTTTGAAGTCTTTGTGTTTTGGGTCCGGCGGCACTTCCTCGATTTTAGTTTCTATTACATAGTCGGCAAACGATTCTTGTATGTCACGGATGCAATCGTCTATCTCACCAGGCCGACCCTGAGCAATCATTTCAACACCGCCATCGGCGCAGTTGCGGACCCATCCGGTTAGCCGATAACGATTGGCTGCGTGAAAGACGGTGAAGCGAAAACCCACGCCCTGAACACGGCCAGTGAAAATTATATGTCTGGCTGCCTCGGCCATCTCGTCGTTTATGATAATCCGTAACGGTTTCTATTGCAAGGTTATGATGGTGAAATAAACCCCGTTAGAAAAATTGTTTCTAATGGAGCAGGTTCTTGCTACTTGTGGCGGAGTTATGTATTTTTTACCCCGTCCAGAGGATGGAGCTCTCTTTCTAACGGGGTAAATTAGGGTTCACCAAGCAATTAAAATCAAGTATAATCCGTTCGGCTTACAATCCAGGTTGATTATTATGGCAAAAAAGACAAAGAAACAAATTGAACGAGACGAGCAGATTTATCAGCTCAGCACGCTTGCAGCCGGTAAATTTTCTCTTCAGGAGGTGCTCGATAAGCTTGCTGAAGCGGCGGTCAGGATTACCGGCGTCAAGGCCTGCTCAATTCGACTGCTTGACGAAGATGCAGGCGAACTGAAGATGAGAAGCACCTACGGGCTCAGCGAGGAGTACCGCAATAAGGGAGTGGTTTCGAAAAACGACCCTGTGATTAAAGCTGCCTTCGCGGGCCGGGCAATGGTGCTGGATGATATGCGCGTTGACGGCCGGGTTAAATATAAAGAAGCAGTTATAAAAGAGGGACTCATTAGCCAGCTCACTGTCGCGATGCAGTTTCGGGGTAAACCTATCGGCGTGCTTCGCCTTTACAGTCCCACGCCGAAGCGTTTCGACGAAGACGCTATAAACCTTGCCCGTGCGGTCGCCTCACAGTGCGCGGTCGCAATAACCAATGCCAGGCTCTATGCAGAAGCGATTGAAGGTGCACGAATAGCCGAGCAGATGCGACTGGCTGGTGTCATTCAGCGAAGAATGATTCCGGAAAAGGCACCGCAGATGCCGGGTCTGGATATCGCAGCTACCTATATTCCGTGCTTCGATATCGGCGGCGACCTTTATGACTTTATTCAGATAGGCCAGGGCAGAATCGCTGTTGCGATTGCCGATGTGATAGGAAAAGGCATCCCCGCCGCGATTATGACGAGTATGTTTCGCGGTGCGGTGCGGGCCTATGCTGAAACAGGATGTGGCCCCGAAGCCATCCACGAGATTATCAATAAGCTTAATAAAACGGCGTGTGCCGATTGCAGGGACGGAGAGTTCGTCTCGCTGTTTTATGCGATTATTAATGTCGAGGACAAAACTTTAACCTATTGTAACTGCGGACACGAGCCGACCGTGCTGATAAGAGAAGAAGCTATCACAAACCTGGAAAAGGGCGGACTTGTCCTCGGAGTCGAGCGGGACGCCCAGTATGAAATCGAAACCATCGAGCTTAAAGCCGGCGACTGTCTGCTGTTCTATACCGACGGCCTGATTGACGCAGCCAACTTTGACGGCCAGCTCTGGGGAAGAGAGAGAATGCTCAACGCGGCGAAAAAGTTCAGTACCGCCTCGGCTGAACAGATGGTAAAAAACATACTCGCCGACAGAAGGAGGTTCGTGGGACTCGCCGGGCAAATTGATGACACCAGCATCATTATTATCAAGGTCTGAAGAAAACCGGAATCCAAACACTGCGATGGTGGTTGGTTTTTTAGATGGCTAATCTGATAATTACAATTGACGGCCCTGCGGCAAGTGGTAAAAGCACGGCAGCGCAGCTCCTGGCTAAAGAATTAGACGCGAGCTTTCTCGATACCGGCGCGATGTATCGCACCGTTACGTTAGCTGCGTTGCAGGCTAAAATCGATGTGAACAACGAACAGAAACTGCTCAGCGTTTTGGAAAACAGGCGGCTTGAATTCTTCCCCAAAGCAGGCGAAATGGGCGCCTCCATAGACGGCCTCGACGTCACCGAGCAGATACGCAGCGCCGAGGTCACCGCCAATGCCCGATATATTGCCTCAGCGGTGAAGATTCGCGAGAAGTTGGTTCAGATGCAGAGACAGTTTGCAGCCGGCGAAGAAAAAATCGTTACCGAAGGAAGGGACCAGGGAACGGTGGCATTTGCCGGTGCGGATATAAAATTTTTCCTGACCGCCAACCCAATCGAGCGGGCAAGAAGAAGACAGGCCCAGATGCAGGATAAAGGAAAAAGTGAAAGTCTGGAAAAGATACAAAAAGCCATCGAAGCAAGGGACAAAAGCGACCGCAGCAGGCTGGTTGCACCATTGACACCGGCCGATGACGCCGTCATTGTCGATACCACCGATTTAAGCATAGAACAGGTCGTCGAAAAACTCCTCGGTTATGTGAAAGAAAAATGCTCAGGAAAATTTTAAACGTAATATGGTTTTGGTATGCGCGCTGGGCCTGCAAAGTCTTTTGCATTTTGTTTTTTCGTCTGCGCAGCTACGGACTTCAAAACGTGCCGGCGAGGGGTACGTTTGTATTAATCAGCAATCACCAAAGCTTTCTCGACCCGATATTTTGCGGAACACCTGTAAAGAAGCAGTTACATTTCCTTGCACGAGATACGCTGTTTACCAACCGATTTTTCGGATGGCTTATTTCTTCGGTCAATACAATACCCGTCAGACGGGGCGAAGCGGATTTACCCGCGATAAGAAAGGTCATCGCCAAACTTAAAGAAGGCTGCAGTTTTTGTCTTTTCCCTGAGGGCACCCGCTCATCAGACGGGAAAATTACGCCTTTTAAACCCGGTTTAGGCCTTCTGTGCAGACGAGGCGGGGCTGCCGTTGTGCCGGTACTTATCGACGGCGCCTTCGAGTGTTGGCCGAGGCATAAGAAAATATTTTCGCCGGGAAGCAGAATTTCAGTTTGTTACGGCAAAACCCTGACACCTGAACAGGTGAAAGAAATGGACGACAGGCAACTGGCTGATAAACTTACCCGGACACTTCGCCGGATGCAAAACGACTGCCGGCTAAAGCACGGCAAAAAACCGTATGAATATGGATATTAAGGCCGGCGGCAAACTGTCAAGTTGGCGTGGCCAGCCTGTTTTCTATGCCAAAATTTGCATATCCGGCGGCAAAGATGAAGGCCGACTGCCTTGGTATACGCAATTTTGCAACCTGTAACTGCCTGTAATAAAAGCAGTTACGGATAGACAGCCCAAATGGGTCTCCACGCGGGCAAAAGCTGGTATCCGCTTTGCTAATCTGTTATAAATTAGGCGCAACATTAAAAAACAAACGTTTTAAGGCAGATAGGAGAAGCAATTATGGCAGTAAAAGAATTGGCATTTGAATCTGACGCACGGGCCAGCCTGCTTGCGGGTGTGGAAAAACTCGCGGCGGCTGTCAAATCAACGCTTGGGCCCAGAGGCAGAAACGCCATCATCGATAAAAGCTGGGGCGGGCCGACCGTAACCAAGGACGGCGTCACCGTAGCCGAGGAAATCGAGCTAATCGATAAAAGCGAAAACCTCGGCGCAAAGCTCGTGAAGGAAGCGGCGAGCAAAACCTCAAAAATCGCCGGCGATGGAACGACAACCGCTACCGTGCTCACCGAGGCAATGTTCAAGGAAGCTTACAGGAACCTCGCAGCAGGCTCGGATGCTATGGCGCTGGCACGAGGTATGAAAACCGCAGCTAAGGCGGTAACCGACAAACTCACCTCACTTGCAGAGCCTATCGACATTACTAAAGCCGACGACATAATCAACATAGCTTCGGTCTCCGCCAACAATGACAGAGAAGTCGGAAAGATTATGGCTGAGGCCTTCCAGCAGGTCGGCAAAGATGGTGTCATCACCGTCGAAGAGGGCAAAAGCCTCGAAACTACCGTTGACTTCG
This sequence comes from uncultured Pirellulales bacterium, assembly GCA_964387515.1. Lineage (GTDB taxonomy): Bacteria > Planctomycetota > Phycisphaerae > Sedimentisphaerales > Anaerobacaceae > CAVXEF01. The sequence goes on from CAYLXD010000038.1 coordinate 5,631, forward strand.
TCGAAGGTATGCAGTTCGACCGCGGCTATCTCTCACCGCACTTCGTAACCAACCCTCAGAATATGGTCTGTGAGCTGGAAAAACCATATATACTTGTGCACGAGGAAAAAATCAGCAACGTCGCAAAGTTCGTGCCGCTGCTTGAAAAGGTCGCGAAAAGCAAAAAGCCGCTGCTGATTATCGCAGAAGATGTTGAGGGTGAGGTACTGGCGACGCTCGTAGTGAACAAACTAAAAGGCGTCCTGCAGGTTGCAGCCGTTAAAGCGCCCGCTTACGGCGACCGCAGAAAGGCAATGCTGGGTGACATCGCAACGCTGACGGGCGCCGAGGCTATCTTCAAGGATTTGGGAATCGAGCTGGAAAACATCACTGTCAAACAGCTCGGCCAGGCCAAAAAGGTAACCATCGACAACGACAGCACAATCATCGTCGAAGGTGCCGGCAGCGAAGACGCTATCAGCGGCAGAATCAAGCAGATACAAAGTGAAATCGAGACCACCACCAGCGACTACGACCGCGAGAAGCTGCAGGAACGCCTGGCCAAACTGACCGGCGGCGTCGCTCAAATCAATGTCGGTGCCGCGAGTGAGGTTCAAATGAAAGAAATAAAAGCACGCATTGAAGACGCCCTCCACGCCACCAGAGCAGCTATCGAAGAGGGAATTGTTCCAGGCGGAGGAGTGGCGCTTATCCGCTGCATCGACTCAGTCAGCCAGTTAAAACTCGAAGGCGACGAACGAACGGGGGCCGACATAGTTGCAAAAGCCCTTACGATGCCTTGTTATTACATCGCCGCTAATGCTGGCGCGACGCCGAACATTGTAGTGAACAAAGTTTCACAAGGCAAAGGCGGCTTCGGATACAACGCAGATACGGACAAATACGAGGACCTGCTGCAAACAGGCGTAATCGACCCCGCCAAGGTAACGAGAATCGCCCTCGAAAACGCCGTCAGCATTGCCTCTCTGCTGCTGACTACCGACTGCCTTGTCACTGAAAAGCCGAAGAAAAAAGAAGAAATGCCGCCAATGCCGCCGGGCGGAATGGGTGGCGGCTATGGCGGAATGGGCATGGGCGGCGGCATGGATATGATGTAATCTCATTTGAAGCTGGAAACACCGCCGGATAAGTAAAAAGCTGTCTAAGGTTTTCCAAAGCATTCTAAACTAAAGCGAGCAAGTGAAACAATGAGTGACAAAGTGAAATTCATCCAATGGCCTGATATATTTGTAGCCGCGGTTCTAATTGCTCTCTTTAGTGCCTTCGCACCTGCCCAACCAATGCAGAAGGAAAAAGACGAAGCTGCCATTCGCGCTCTTGTTGATAAAATCAATCGAGCCTGGCAGTCAGAAAAGCCCTCCACGCTTTTTCAGGAGATATTGTCGGACAAAGGCTTTGTCTTCGCCATGCCAAAGCCGGACAATCCTTCCGAAGCCGCTGTTATCAACAAACAGAGGTTTTGTGAGCTTCTCGACAACATAATGCAGGGTCAACAGCGACCTCAAAAGCATGAACACAAAGTTGAATCTATCACAATAATAGGCCCGTTGGCGTACGAAATTGGGACCTCATTGGATGTTCGCGCTGATGGCACCGAAAGACGCGATGAAGTAATGAATGTTTTCGCCAAAGACGAAACCGGCTGGAAGCTAATCCACTCAAGCCCAACAGACAATATCAGAAAAGCCCTCGCCTTAAGCCAAAATAATATTTCTAAAACACAGAAATTATCCGTGGAGCAAACCAGAAACTTGGAACAGAACATCGAAGGTTCGTTCTCCGGCATCGGAGTACATATCGATGCCCAGCTGGATGGAATCTCTGTGAAAAGGGTCATTGCCGATGGGCCAGCTGATAACGCAGGGCTTAATGCTGGAGATATTATTACTGCTATCGATGGCCAACCCACTCGCGGGATGTCTTTAGAACAAGCCGTCTCACTGATTAAGGGCCCTGAAGGAACAGGTGTTAAACTAAAAGTACGCTCAGCAGACGGTGTGAGCAGAGACGTGAATGTTGTCCGCGGAACCGTGGTAGTCACAGGCTGCGAGAGTCGGATAATTGAGCCTAATATCGGCTTACTGACTATTACTGCCTTCACGAAGCAAACATCTGCAGAAGTCCGCAAGACAATTAACCATTTTCAAGAACAAAACGTTCGCGCTCTTATTCTTGACCTACGTAATAACAGGGGTGGCTTTTACCCATCTGTCTGCGAGGTTGCCGGCATGTTTGTTGGTCAGGATAAGCCCCTGTGGCAGATACAAAAGATCGGCCAAAACCAGCCGATTGTTGTCAGAGCAAAGCAATCCAAAATTGTGCAATGGCCTGTCGTCGTACTAATTGGCTCTAAGACAACGTGTGGTGGTGAACTGCTCGCTTGCGCACTACGAACCAGTGGCGGAGCAAAGCTGCTCGGCCAAGATACCTTTGGGCATGGGTCTTCCTCCAAATTAGAAAAGCAAGCCGACGGATCGAGTAAAAAAGTTGTCGGCGCCTACTTTTTCACCGCCGAGGGTCAAGCAGTTGATGGGCAAGGCATAAAGCCTGACCGCTGGATCGACTCTGGGACTTCGCCGCAAGAGGTGCTTAGACAAGCAGTCAGTGAATTGACCAGAGGCGAAAAGCTGTAAATGAGAAATTGGAAGTGGAACAAACGGTAGATAAGGAGTGAAATATGAAACTCAGACCCTTAGATGACAGAATTGTCATAAAACAATTGGATGCCGAAGAGAAGACTACCGGCGGTATCATTCTGCCCGATACCGCAAAGGAAAAACCGCAAATCGGCAAAGTCGTAGCCACCGGGCCGGGCAAACTGCTCGATAACGGCAACCTGAGCAAAATGAGCGTAAAGAAAAACGACAAGGTTATCTACGCCAAATATATGGGAAATGAGGTGGAAATCGACAGAGAAAAATACGTGATTCTGAGGGAAAGCGACGTCCTCGGAATCGTTGAAAAGTAAAACGACAGAAGTCAGAATTAAGAAGATAGTTAAGAGGTAATAAAAATGGCAAAACAATTAATGTTTGACGATACCGCACGCACGCATCTAAAAGACGGCCTGTCACAATTAGCTGCTGCGGTAAAGGTAACGCTCGGCCCGACCGGAAAAAATGTCATACTCCATAAAAGCTGGGGCTCGCCGAAAGTAACAAAGGACGGCGTCTCGGTCAGCAAGGAAATCGAGCTGCCCGAGCCGTTCAAGAATATGGGAGCAAAAATGGCCAACCAGGCCGCCAGCAAAACTTCGGATATTGTGGGTGACGGTACAACGACATCCACCGTCTTGGCTGAAGCAATCTACACCGAAGGTCTAAAGCACGTAACCGCCGGCGCAAACCCTATGGCCATCCAGCGGGGAATAAACAAAGCTACTGAAATTGTCACCAAATACATTAAATCCGTCAGCGTGCCCGTTAAAGGTCACGATGACATCGCGAAAGTGGCGACCATCAGTGCCAACAACGACTCGCACGTCGGCGAAATCTTAGCCAGGGCTATCGATAAGGTCGGAAAAGAGGGCGTTATTGAGGTCGAAGAAGGCAAGGCTATGGAAAGCGAGCTCACCGTCGTCGAAGGTATGCAATTCGATAAAGGCTACATATCGCCGTACTTTATGACCAACGCCGAGACCCTCGAGGCTGTGCTTGAAGATGCCTATATCCTGCTCCACGAGAAGAAAATATCAAGTGTTCGTGAAATCTTACCGCTGCTCGAAAGGGTCGCTCAAGTCGCAAGGCCCTTATTGATTGTCGCAGAAGACGTCGAAGGAGAAGCACTCGCCGCGCTTGTAATCAACCGTCTGCAGGGTGTGTTAAAAGTCTGCGCGACCAAAGCACCGGGCTTCGGCGACCGCCGAAAAGCAATGTTGGCTGATATGGCTGTTCTGACCGGCGGACAGGTAATCACAGAAGATTTGGGCATTAAGCTCGAAAGTATCGAGCTTTCACAGCTCGGCCAGGCCAAAAAAATCGTTGTGGAGAAGGAAACAACCACAATTATCGAAGGTGCGGGCAGTAAAAAGAATATTAATGCCCGTTGCGACCAAATCCGCAAACAAATCGAAAAGTCAACCAGCGACTACGACCGTGAAAAACTGCAGGAGCGATTGGCAAAACTGACCGGCGGCGTTGCCGTCATCAAGGCTGGTGCAGCAACCGAAACGGAAATGAAGGAGCGTAAGGACCTGCTCGAAGACGCCCTGCACGCTACAAGGGCCGCGACCGAGGAAGGAGTCGTCACAGGCGGTGGTGTTGTTTTCCTCCGCGCTATCACCGAAGTTGAAAAGGCCAGGTCAAAAGCCAAAGGCGAAGAAAAAATCGGTTTCGATATTGTAAAAAATGCGCTTAAGGCCCCGACAATGCAAATAGTAGACAACTCCGGCGACCAGGGTGACGTCGTTGTCGCACAGCTTCTTGAAAAGCTCGAAAAGGATAGCAACGTCGGCTACGATGCCAACACAGGCCGGTTCGTGGATATGTTTGAAGCCGGCATCATCGACCCCGCAAAAGTCGCCAGGACCGCGCTCGAAACAGCCGCTTCAGTGGCAGGATTAATGTTAACGACCAACGTTCTGGTAACCGACCTTAAACAAGAGGATAAAGACGAAGAGCCTATACCAGGCTCAGTAAGATAAGAAGTTTCGAGTGCCTAAAGTTTGAAGTGCCTGAAGTTACGGATTATTTTTTTCACTTTTAGGCATTTTAGTTCACTTTAGGCACTTTAGCTCACTTTACGATATTATGGATAAGCGCGATTACTACGAAGTTTTGGGCGTCGGCAAAAATGCCTCTGCCGACGAGATAAAACGCGCGTATCGGCGGATGGCAATCAAATATCATCCCGACAAAAACCCCAGCAACAAAGAGGCTGAGACCAAATTCAAAGAGTGCGCCGAGGCCTACGAAGTCCTGAGCGACCCTGAGAAACGCGGACGCTACGACCAGTTCGGCCACGAAGGCCTTCGCGGAATGGGTATGCGCGACTACACCCATATGAGATGGCAGGACATCGGCAGTATATTCGAAGACATCTTCCCTGGCTTCGGAGGATTCAGCGACATCTTTGGGATGGGTGCAAGCGCGAGGACGCGCCGGGCCGGTCCCACTCGCGGCTATGACCTGGAAACATCCGTCGACCTGACCCTCAACGACATCGCCAAAGGCACTGAAAAAACCATCGAATTCACCCGCCAGGACACCTGCCCGGAGTGCACCGGCAGCGGATGTGCGCCGGGAACAGCACCAGGCCGGTGCGCTACCTGCAGTGGAACCGGACAGATTGCAAGAGGTGGCGGCTTCTTTCAGATGGTATCGACCTGCCCACAGTGCAAAGGAGCCGGACAGGTCATCACCAGCCCCTGCAAAAAATGCAAAGGCAGCGGCAGGGTGCCCAAAAAGAGGGTCGTCAACATTAAAATCCCGCCCGGCGTCCACGAAGGACAGGGCATAAGAGTCGCAGATGAAGGTGAACCAGGCCGAAAAGGAGGCCCAAGAGGAGACCTCTACTGCTACGTCAGAATAAAACCGCACGAATTTCTCGAGCGCGATGGGAACCACCTTATCGCAGTTGTCCCCATAAGCTTTACTCAGGCTGTGCTCGGCGCCACTATTGATGTGCCGAGCCTTAACGGCACAAGGGCCCTTAAAATCCCCCCGGGAACACAATACGGAAGCATCTTCAGAATAAAAGGCCGGGGCCTGCCCAATATGCGAACAGGCCGAACCGGTGACCAGCTCGTGCAAATCACCATCGAAACCCCGACAAAACTAAACGCAACACAGCAGGAGTTGCTGAGAGAATTCGCCAAAACCGAAAACAAAACCGTTTCACCAAAATCAAAAAACTTTTTTGAAAAACTAAAAAAATATTTCGGTAACAACGTATGAAACGCAGGGAAAAACCGAAAGAGCAAAAACAGACTGTGCCGGAGACGGACGAAGTGCAGCAGCTTCGTCAGCAGCTCGAAGACCTGACTAAGGAAAAAAACGAAATCTTTGAGAAGCTCCAGCGTGTCGCCGCCGATTATGAGAACTTCCAGAAGCGGGTCCCCAAACAAATTGACGACACCGTCGCATACAAAAAAGAAAAAATAATAAAAACGCTCTTGCCGACCCTGGATAATTTCGAGCACACCCTCCAGAACGCACACTCAGCCGAAAACCCCGACGTCCTCGTCGAGGGCATCCGGATTATTTACGACCAGATGCTTGATATTTTAAGGTCTCACGGCGTAGAGCAAATAAAGGCGCTCGGGGAAAAGTTTGACCCCTCGCTTTATCACGCGGTGATGCAGCGCGAAGAGCCGGAAAAACAAGACGGTGTAGTTCTGGAAGAGTTTCAAAAAGGATACAAACTTAACGGCCGAGTCATCCGGCCGAGCAAAGTCATTATCAACAAGTTGCAGCCCGAACAGGACCGGCAAGAAGAAATAACCGGCCCGGACGAGCAAGCAGACGACGAATCGGTAGACACGGAGTGAGTTTATGCCGACGTATGATTATCTTTGTGAAGACTGCGGATATAAGTTTGAGCGGTTCCAGTCTATAAAAACACGGCCGCTCCGGAAATGTCCCGGGTGCGGCAGGAACAGCCTGAGCCGGCTCATCGGTACTGGTGCTGGTGTAATCTTCAAAGGCTCCGGCTTTTACCAGACCGATTACAGAAGCGAAAGCTACAAAAAACAGGCCAAGCAAAGCGAAAAAACTGACACCGGAACCAAACCACAAGCTAAGGATTCAAAACCCGCCGGCAAAACAATACCCGATACAAAAAACAAAAAGAAATCAACGTAGGCACTTCTACTATTCGCTGCCTGCAACGACGATAGTCAGAAGCACTTTTTGCCCCCCTTCGGCTCCGCTGGCAGGCTTTGCAATCGGTTTCTCGCTCGAAGTCAAAACCGGCTTCGGTATCGTTATCAAATCGTCCTTTTCGTAATCAATCGCCGCAAACATTTCTTCACCGGGCAGATGCTTCTCTATCCTGTTGATGGCGGCGATGTCCTTCGCGACTCTGATACGGGCTTCGGAGTCCTCTTGTTTGAGGATTTCAGAAATCTGCTCGGTCTTAACATTATCCACGACCACCCGCTCGCCTGCCTGCCCGGTTTCGACAAGTAAGCTGGCTGAATCGAACCTGCCCCAAATATTGCCCAAATCACCCAAAAGCAATTTCACAGCCTCTCGGCTGCCGGCAACGGTATACACACGTTCTGCACCATCTCGCTTGGAGACACCGTACTGGGTGAGTCCGCTGTCTTCAATCGCTCTGCTGACAAAGGCATCCGCTGCAATCAAAGCCTTTGTCTTTAACTCAAGTCTGCAGCTGAATCCTCCCAGGTTCTTTCTTATCCCCTCACTCGGCTTTTCGGCGCTGGCCACAAAACGTTGCGAAGCCCCCCCGGGCCCAACTTCAATCTTTTTCGCCGGCAGTCTCAAATCATCCGTCGCCGCCATCGGCCGCTCACCAACGCGCTCAGGTCTCACAATCGTATAAATCACCATACCTAAAACAGCCACCAGAGCGACCATCGCGGCCGCGGAAACCATCTGGCGAACCAATAGGTGTTTCGCCCCTTTGCGCTGGTCGAACGCCTCGCTCTCGAAAGTCCTCGCCGGCATATTCCCTACCGATTCCTTTATCTTCTCCAGTATCTCTGCCGGCGCCTCGGCATAAGGCAGTGAACCGACTAACATCCTGCACTTCTCAAGCTCCGCAAGGCGTTTCGCAACTTTTGCATTATGAGTTAAAAGCCGTTCAACTTCGGTCCGTTCCCGCTCTGTCGCTTCTCCATCCAGAAAGCTGTTCAGCAGCTCATCAATGTTCGCATCTTCTTTCATTGCACTATCGCCTCCAAAATTTCTCTCAGATTGTTCCTCGCTCTGCTCAGTCTGCTTTTGACCGTACCCATTTCAATCTCTAACACCTCGGAAATCTGAGCGTAATTCATACCTTCGATATCCCGCAGAACAATTACCGCTCTTTGTGCATCGTCCAGCTTATTCAGCCCTTTTAGCACTATCTGCCACAGCTCCTTATTTGCAGCAACAGCCGCCGGGTCGGGCGAGTCGTTGCTGCTCAAAACATCCTTCAACGCTCCCTTTGCCTGTTCGTTTTCTTCGTCACTCTCAGCATCCAGCGACCTAAATGCCAGCCTTGCCCCCCGCTGGCAGTAATTTAAGGTCAGATTAACCGCTATCCTGAACACCCATGTATAAAAGCCGCTTCTGCCCTCGAAATCGCTTATGTTCTCTATTACTTTGACAAACGTCTCTTGTGTAAGTTCCGCGGCGTCGTCGGCATTTG
>CAYLXD010000039.1:0-1139 GCA_964387515.1 uncultured Pirellulales bacterium
ATTTTCTATTTTGGTCATTCGGATTTGTTTAGGATTTAGATATTAGGATTTCGGATTTTAGAACAAGCAATACCTAAGTATCTTAGGTATCACTACATTAGTATATATGCATATACTAACATACTTATACAAAAACTAACCCACCAATTTCATTCTGAAAACCAAAAAACTTGTCCTGCTTGTCCCGCACGAATTAGGCCACTGCCGTAAATTGGTGCGGGGAGCATCGTCGAAGGATCAGTCTGTCGTCCGTCTTCTGTCGTCCGTCTTCTGTCGTCGAGCCACGAGGGCCGAGCGACGAGCGACGATTATATACCGCCTGTCGCACCGCAGCGTCTCTCACGAGGCACCATTCTGCAATCCACAGACCAAAGGATACCCCCAAAACCTCAAGCATTTAAATAGTATATTAGTATGTATGCATATACTAATATACTTTATCACTCTGCGCCGGGTGGTATTACCACCTACTGAAATCTCTCCCGCCCCCATTTAAAAATAGTTGCCGCGAAGCGGCTCCACCAAAAATAATCAATCATCAATAGTAAATAGTCAATTGGAACCAGCCTCCGGCAGCACCAGCACAGCATCCCTCACAGGACACCGCCCCGCATCCACTATCAGGATTCAGAGGTTGAGAAAAGAATACCTAAGTATCTTAGGTATTGCCCTAAAGTTACGCTTTGCCTTCCCTCCCACACCTGCTCAAGATTTCTACAACGCAACATTCCTACAAAATAATTTTACGCTTGACACCAAAGGGATACCTAAGTATCTTAGGTATCCCTTGAAATCGCCTATAAGTTGTGAAAGGATAATCACAAAATGTTTTATCACCAAATTATAAAAGGAAGTATCAAATTTGTAATCCTCTCAATCCTCGAAGGCAGAGAAGTATATGGCTATGGGCTTATCCAAACCGTCAACCGGAAAACCAAAGGCTTTTTTGAATGGCGCCAGTCCGCTGTCTATACAACTCTGCACAAAATGGAAAAAGCTGGGCTTATTAAAAGCAGATGGAAATCTGCAGGTGTCATCAGAAAACGAAAATACTATCGTCTTACTCCCAAAGGCAGGCAGTTGCTCATTGCGAACCGAACTGAATGGCTCGCCTTTTCAAAGTATATGAACAAGCTGGT
>CAYLXD010000039.1:1239-13911 GCA_964387515.1 uncultured Pirellulales bacterium
GCGCAAGGGGGTAGCGCGATCGTGGTTCAAAACAGAGTCAAAATAGCGCAGTTTTTGCAAATTTTTATGAATTTTTTGAAATTTTTACGAATTTTTGCAAATTTTTCCAAATTTTTTGCAATTTTTTCACCCAACTTGCGCATTTGATGCGAGAATTTTGCAATTTCGCTTGCGCATTTGATGCGAAATCCGCATTTTTGTCTTACCTGTTTTGCCTAATCGACGCAAACTACCCCCCCAATTCCCCCGCTTTTTTCTCAATTCTGGATAATTCCAGTTCTAAATACCCCCCGCCGGTAAGTGTAGTATCAAAGTGATGTATTCTATCTTTATTCTATGACGTGGATGTGTGAAAATTAGGAGTTGGCGTGGACGGAGGACAGAAAGGAAGTAGGTTATCAGACCATCAGGGGGCAGGAAATCAGAGTATCAGGGTATCAGAAGACGGACGACAGAGGACAGAGGACGGATTTAGTGATAAAACTACAGGTCTTTGGTCGATAATAGTTAGTGAATAGTATGGTTTCTGCGGGTCTTAAGGTTAAAACAATAAAGGGACGCGATATGAAAAACAGCGAAGTAAAACAAAAAGCCAAATCGCTCGGCATAGACTACAGTAAAATGAAAAAGACAGAACTTATCCGCACCATCCAAGAAAGAGAAGGCAACCGGCCTTGCTTCGGCACATCAAACGGCACATGCCCATATACCGACTGCTGCTTTATGGAGGACTGCCTTAAAATACGGAGTGTAGTGTACAGCGCTTAGGGCTTAGAAGTTTAAAGTTTAAAGTGTAAAGTTAAAAGTTGTGGAACCGCTTCGCGGGACTTATTCTTAATGGGGGCACTTCGACTCTTCGACAGGCTCAGGATGAAAACAGGGGGTACAGCGTAGAGCGGATAGAAAAAGAAGATACTAAATCCTAAGCTCTAAATTCTAAACAAATTCAAAATCCGAATATCAAATGTCGAAAACATTATTCCTTGTTAGCTGTTGCTGCCGGAGGCCGCCCCGGTTAGAAAGCTTTGCTTCTAACGGGGTAAACGATGAGGAAACGTACCGTAAGTACGCCGAAGGCACATGAGTAAAAATGGTTTCCGAACCGCAGGCAGCACATAATCGTCGCTTGTCGCTCGTGACTCGCAAACAGAAGACAGCCGACAGAAGACGGAGGGCAGAAGACAGAAGGCAGGAAAAAGGGGCGGGGTTCGTGTTTCGTATCTCGTGAAGCGTATCTCGCTGAAAATTAAAAAGTTAAAGTGAAAAATGCAAAATTGAGAAGGCGCTTCGCGGGACTTATTTTTAATGGCGGGTTTTTAGTGCCTCGCCAGCACAAGTTTTTGAGTTGACAAGTGACGAGACAATCGCCTATAATCCATATTCATCTGACTGTCTTTTGGTACCGTTCTTGTGACAAAGCGACAAAAAACAAAATAAGGAGCAATGTATGAAGATGAAATTAAGTGTGGTGGGTTTGTGTTTAGTGATTGTATCGGCCGGCTGCGCGACGGCGCCTGAAAAGCCGGAGGCGAGGGAGGTTCTGTCGGCTGAGGTAAAAGAGGCGATTGCGATATTCAAGCAGAAAGACCCCGAGATACAACAATTCTTCGACGAATCCTACGGCTATGCGGTGCTGCCGAAGGTCTTCAAAGGCGCTATCGGGTTCGGCGGCGCTTATGGCAAAGGCGAAGTCTATGAGAATGACACAAAGGTCGGCTACTGCAGTATGTCGCAGGCAACGCTGGGGCTTTCGCTGGGCGGCGAATACTTCCGTGAAATCATCTTCTTCCAAGACAAAAGCGACTTAGACCATTTCAAGGCCGAGGAGTTCACGTTTTCTGCGCAGGTGACCGGCGTAGCCGCCACGACGGGCGCGGCAGCCAAGGCCAATTACAAATCCGGTATGGCTGTCTTCATCACGACCGATAAGGGTCTGATGGTCGATGCGTCGCTGGGCGGGCAGAAATTCAAATACGTCCCCATCGAATAGGGCAAGAAATAGATTTCAGGTTGTGAATTAAAGCATAGCGAACAAAAGTGGGGAAATGACCCCCGCCATTGTCCGCCAAAAGCGGATAAATAATGGGGGGCTAACCGAAGCGGAGGCCGGTGCTTTGCACGGCGGTTTTTTTCTATAACGTAATATTGCAGGTCAGCGGCTAATATGTTATTATGCAAAGCTAACAAAAAACGGGTAATGGCTAGGCCGCCATGCCATAGGCACTGATAAATTTTAAATTAACCCTTGATTAAGGAGGATTAACATGGCTTCCAAAAATCTTTATAGAATTCTGTTTTTGCTGGTATTTTTGTCATTGGCGTCCGCCTACGGCGATACGAATATCCTTGTCAATCCCGGGTTTGAAAGCGGGACGGACGGCTGGGCCGGCCGAGGCTGCCAAATCCAGGCTGTCAGCACACCGGTACACAGCGGTTCGGGCAGCGCAAAAGCAACAGGCAGAGACTCAAACTGGCAGGGGATAAGACAATCTGTGTTCGGCAAAATGGCGGATGGAAAAACTTACCAGATATCGGGGTGGGTAAGACTTGACAACGCTTCGAGCGATACCGTTACTGTATCCGTCGAGCAGCAGGATGAAAGCGGTACCAATTATTATAACGTAGCCAGTGCTCCTGCCACGGACAGCAACTGGGTTCAGCTTTCAGGCAATTTCACACTGAATGTAAACGGCACATTATCGGTGCTGGACGTTTACTTTGAAGGCCCTGCATCCGGTGTAAATTTTTTCGTTGATGACGCGAACGTGTATGGTCCCGAGGTCAGCACTCCCAAGGCCAAGCCTATCGACCCCAACGCGACAGGCCAGATTGATGTAAATATACGCCATCAGAAAATTGAGGGTTTTGGCGCCGCCGGCGCCCATTACACGATGGAATTTGTCAACCATAAAAAAAAAATCGAACTATATAATCTGCTCTTCAAGGAGCTCGGCCTCGACATATTCCGCATAAGAAACAATTACGATATGGAGCCAACCTCCTTCCGCGAGACGGTGGAAATAGTCAAGGGCGCCGAGGCCGCCCTCGGCGGGGACCTGAAGATTATGATTTCATCGTGGTCGCCGCCCGCCCGGCTGAAAAGCGACGCAAGCACTATCGGTGGAACTCTTGCGAAAATCGACGGCAAATACGTGTACACTGATTTTGCGCAGTGGTGGTACGACAGCTTAGCCGCTTATGCAAAAGCCGGAGTCAAAGCGGACTATATAAATATCCAGAATGAGCCCGACTACGAAGCCAAGTGGGATTCGTGCAAATTCGCTCCTACAGAGGATTCAAACATAGCCGGCTATGACGCCGCCTTTGAGGCGGTCTGGCAGAAGCTGAATACCGAAATGGGTTCGACCCATTCGACAAGCTCAGGGCAGGCAGGCTCACCACAGGTGGGCCAAGCTATGCCGGAAATGCTCGCCCCTGAAACGTATAGTTTAGGTGCTACCGGGGATTATATAGACAACTTGGACAACTTATCCCACGTCTATGGTTATGCACACCATCTCTACGGCTGCAGCGGCTGCGGCGAAAATCCTGACAGGTATCTTTCCGAAATGGAAAAGTTCGAATCAAAGTACGGCAACAAGCCAATACTGCAGACGGAGTTCCAGCACGACCCAAAGACGTGGGCCGAGGCAATGAATACGGCGATTTTGATGCATAACTGCCTGACTGCGGAGAACGCAGCTGCATATCTGTACTGGGATTTGTTCTGGGGCCCCAGCAGCGGTATGGTAAGCCTAAACGACCCGTGCTCCTACACTATCAAACCGGTCTATTATGCTTTCAAGCAATATTCAGCTTTCATTGATTCAGGCTGGCAGCGTGTGGAAACTTCGACCAGCAACGCCGGACTGAGAATCTCAGCATATATCAGCCCGGATAATAAAAAACTGACCGTAGTCATAATCAACACCACCGCCGACACCGATATTACCATCGACCTTACTTTTAAGGGGTTCTCTATTTCTAAGGGCAGCCTCTATCGTTCCAGTCAGACAAAAAAATGTATCCGTCCTGGCAGCTTCAATAGGCCGGGCCTATTGACACTGCCTGCAAACTCTATAACAACTCTGGCGCTTTCTGCGGGCGATACGGAAAAATAAAAAGATAAATTTCAAACCAATCTATATTAAGGAGCAGTATGATGTCTTTCAAAAGTTTTTGTAATCTTGTGTTTTTATCGTTGTTTTTGTTATTAGCATCTGCCTACGGCGATACGAATATCCTTGTCAATCCCGGCTTTGAAAGCGGAACGGACGGCTGGGCCGGCCGAAGCTGCCAAATCCAGGCAGTCAGCACACCGGTACACAGCGGTTCGGGCAGCGCAAAAGCAACAGGCAGAGACTCAAACTGGCAGGGGATAAGACAATCTGTGTTCGACACAATGACGAACGGAAAGACTTACCAGATACAGGGATGGGTAAGACTTGAAAACGCGCCAAGCGATACCGCTACTTTATCCGTCGAGCAGCAGGACGACAGCGGCACCAATTACCATAACATAGCCAGCGCTACCGCCACAGACAGCAACTGGGTCCTGCTTTCAGGCAATTTCACACTGGATGTGAACGGCGCATTATCGGTGCTGGACGTGTACTTCGAAGGCCCCGCACCGGGTGTTAGTTTTTACGTCGATGATGCAAACGTGTATGGTCCCGAGGCCAGCACCGCCAAAGCCAAGGCTGAGCCCAACGCGACAGGCCAGATTGATGTAAACATACGCCATCAAAAAATTGAAGGCCTCGGCGCCTCCGGCGCCTTTCACACGAGTGAACTTGTTAAGCATAAACAAAAAGCGGAACTATATAATCTGCTCTTCAAGGAACTCGGCCTTGACATATTCCGCATAAGGAACACTTACGATATTAACCAGACCGACTTCAATGATTCGGTGGAAATAGCCAAAGGTGGTAAAGATGCCCTCGGCGGAGACCTAAAGATTATGATTTCATCGTGGTCGCCGCCTGCCCGGCTGAAAAGCAACACAAGCACAATCGGCGGAACCCTTGCGAAAAAAGACGGCAAGTACGTGTACAGTGATTTTGCGCAGTGGTGGTATGACAGCTTAGCCGCTTATGCAAAAGCAGGAATTAAAGCTGACTACATAACCATACAAAATGAGCCTGACTGGGAAGCCAAATATGTGTCGTGCAAACTCGCCCCTACAGAGGATTCAAACGTGGCCGGCTATGATGCCGCCTTCGAAGCGGTTTGGCAAAAGCTGAATGCTGAAATAGGTTCGACCCATTCGACAAGCTCAGGGCAGGCAGGCTCACCACAGGTGGGTCAGGCTATGCCGAAGATGCTCGACCCCGACACAATGGGTTATTCCAACATCGAGAAATATATACCCAAGTTAGACAACTCCCATATCTATGGTTATGCACACCATCTCTACGATTGCAGCGGCTGCGCCGAAAACCCCGACAGATATATTCCCAAAATGGTCAACTTAACCAAGTTTAATTCACAGCATGGCAACAAGCCCGTGTTCCAGACAGAATTCGAGCACGAACCGGAGACCTGGACCGGCGCAATGAATACGGCGATTTTGATGCACAATTCTCTGACTATAGAGAACGTAGCATCATATTTGTACTGGGATTTGTTCTGGGACCCAAACAGCGGACTGGTGAGCATCAATGACCCGAACTCCTACACCATCAAACCCGCTTACTACGCTTTCAAGCAATATTCAGCTTTTACGGATTCGGACTGGCAGCGCGTGGAAGCTTCGACCGACAGTGCCGGCCTGAGAATTTCAGCATATATCAACCCGGATAATCAAAAGCTGACCGCAGTTATAATCAATACCACTGCCGACACCGATGTTACGCTCAAGCTTTCTTTTAAGGGTTTCTCGATTTCCAGAGGCGAAGTTTATCGTTCCAGCCAAACAGAAAAATGTGTCAATGTCGGCAGCTTCAATCCAGCCAATCCATTGGCACTGCCCGCAAAGTCTATAACAACTCTGGCGTTTTCTGCCAGCGGAGGGTGAACTGGCCGACGTGGTGTGAGTGAATAGTCGTCAAGCCGGTCTTCTTATTCTATGACATGGATGTTTTTCTTTTTGCACATATCTTTTAGGATTTTCGGCCAGACGGTTGCGGAGACCTCGCCGATGTGCGCCTTTTTAAGTATGAGCATAAACGTTCGGGACTGGCCGATGCCGCCGCCAATACTTAAAGGGATATCGCCATTTATAATAGCCCGGTGATACGGGAATTTCAAAAAATCGAGCTGGCCAGCCATTTCGAGCTGGACTTTCAGCGTATCAGCGTTGACGCGGATGCCCATAGAAGTCAATTCGTGCCGGCGTTTCGTTACGGGGTTCCAGACAAGGATGTCGCCGTTTAGGCCGTGGGTGTCTTTTGAGGTCTGGGATTTAGTGTCGGTTACCCAGTCGTCGTAATCGGCGGCGCGGAGCTCATGGGGGTAGCCGTCTTCGAGGGGCCAACCGATGCCGTAAATGAACATTGCACCAAGCTCTTTGGCAATTTCCGTCTCGCGCTGCTTGCGCGGCAGGAGTGGGAAGCGCTCGAGGATTTCTTCTGCGTGTATGAAGGTTAATTCATCGGGCATATCGGGGTACTTGTCAGTCTTTAGCTGGGGGAAAACTTGCTGGACGTGAAGCTCAGCACCTTTTAAGACCTTCCAGATTTTTTCGACGACCTTGCGGAGGAATTTGAGGTTGCGCTGCTGGGCGGTTATAGCCAACTCCCAGTCCCACTGGTCGACATAAGCGGAGTGGTCGTGGTCGAGGAAGTAATCCTTTCGCACGGCTCGCATATCGGTGAGCAGACCCTCGCCGATATCCATACCGAATTGCTTTAAGGCCATTCGCTTCCATTTTGTGGCGGCCTGGACGACCTGGGCGTCGATGGGGTTTTTGTCGCGGTCGTTCGAGATGTGGAACCCGATTGGGGTACGGGAGCCATCACGGTCGAGCAGGTCGTTAACGCCGCTTTCGACGTCGACAATCAGAGGGACCGTAACACGAATTAAATTGAGCTCTTTGCAGAGATTTTGCTCGATGTAGTCCTTGACTTGGTAGGTTGCAATCTGGGTCTCTTTGGGTGAGAGCAGGGAAGTGTAATCCTCCGGTAAAATCTTCTCGAGCTCGGCATAGTCACCAATTCCGGGGCCTGCGAGGTCTGCTTTTTTGTCAGCCATTGGATTCTCCTAATTTGTACGGTTAGTTTAGAGGCTGAATTTTAGGCCCGTCATCGAGTATGTCAAGAGAGTTTTCAGGTTCCGCGAGTTAAAGTTAAAAGTGAGGTTGACGCAATGCGAATATGTCAATAGAATACTTTGTTTCTGAACCCAAAAATCGACTTCGTGAGAAAGACAAAAAACTATGGCAACAATTAACGAGAATTTTCTGAAACTTCAGGCGGGGTATCTGTTTCCGGAGGTCGGCAGGCGTGTTCGGGCCTTTAAGCAAAAAAATCCCGATGCGAAGATTATCAGCTTAGGGATAGGCGACGTTACGCAGCCTTTGGCGCCGGCGGTAATCGACGCAATGAAAAAGGCCGTCGATGAAATGGCAAATGAATCGACTTTTCGAGGCTATGGGCCGGAACAGGGGTACGAGTTTCTAATCGAAGCGATTATCAAAAATGATTTTAACAGCAGAGGCGTCGAGCTGGAAGCGGACGAAATCTTCGTCAGCGACGGGGCCAAGTGCGATACGGGCAATATTCAGGAAATCTTCGGGACCGATAATATCGTTGCGATGACGGACCCCGTGTATCCAGTGTATGTCGACAGCAACGTTATGGCCGGCCGAGCCGGCTCGGCCAATCGAAACGGCCAATATGAAAAAATCGTCTATATGCCGTGCACGGCTGAGAATAACTTTGTCCCGGATATACCCGAGAAAAACGTTGATATTATTTATCTTTGCTTTCCGAACAATCCTACGGGAGCGGTTGCGAGCAAAGAAATTCTAAAGAAATGGGTTGATTTCGCACGTGCATCGAAAGCGGTAATCCTCTTCGACGCAGCTTACGAGGCCTTTATCACCGAGGGCCAGATTCTGCATTCGATTTATGAAATTGAAGGCGCAAAAGATGTAGCGATAGAGTTCCGGAGTTTCTCGAAGACGGCGGGTTTTACGGGTGTTCGATGCGCGTTTACCGTTGTGCCGAAACAGCTCAAGGCAGATACGAAGGACGGCAAGGCGGTGGAGGTCAATCCACTTTGGCACCGCCGGCACTGCACGAAATTCAACGGAGCCTCGTACATTTCACAGGCGGCAGCGGCTGCAGCCTATACACCACAGGGTAAAAAACAGTGCCGGCAAATTATCGATATTTATATGGGCAACGCTGCGCTGATTCGCGAATCTCTTACGAAGCTCGGGTATAAGGTTTACGGCGGGGTCAACGCACCGTATATCTGGCTAAGGGTGCCGGAGAGCTTTAGCTCGTGGGAGTTTTTCGACCGGCTGCTGACAAAGGCCAACGTGGTCGGCACACCAGGGTCGGGATTCGGACCAGCCGGCGAAGGCTACCTGCGGCTCACTGCATTTGCCAGGCCAGACGACGTCAAAAAAGCAATGGAACGATTTACCCGCGTGTAAAAACCATACACGGCTGGAAATACGAAATCCGAATATCTAAATCCGAAACAAATTCAAATGACCAAAATACAAAATTCAAAACAGTACGGTTTAGAAGAGCATACGCTTAGACCCTCAAAAAAGTCAGAAATCTTATTCAGCGTTCAAACCTATCTATGCGGCGTTGCACATGAAACGATAAAACATGAGGCATAAGGTGCAAAAACAGACAACTGCATATATTGGATTGGGCAGCAACTTGGGCGACAGGCAGGAACAGATAAAAACCGCATTAAAAAAGCTTGGCAAGGCTAAACAGATTGAAGTCGTCCGGGTGAGCAAGGTAATTGAGACCCCCGCACTTGCTGCGCCTGCCCCCGCGTCTTCTGACGCAAGGCGGAGCGGCGGGCAAGTAACCGCGGGGGCTACAGCCAACCAGCCAAAGTATTTAAATGCCGTAGCGGAAATAAAAACGACCCTGAGTGCGGAAGATTTGCACAAAAAAATAGCAGAGATTGAGAACTCACTTGGACGGGTCAGGCGGATAAAATGGTCGCCGAGGAGTATCGACCTGGACCTATTGCTGTACGGTGAGAAAATTATAAATCGTACGAACCTGACGGTGCCGCATCCGCAGATGCATCTGCGGTCATTTGTGCTGAAGGGTCTGTGCGAGCTCAATCGAGAACTGGTGCATCCTGTGCTGAAAGAATCGATGGAGGAGCTGGCGGCCCGGTTGAACGGTGCAGATTTTGCTATCAACGACGATTGGCCGCAGCTTGTCAGTATAGCGGGCATAATCGGTGTCGGCAAAACGACACTGACCAAAAGGCTGTCAGAATCACTCGGATGTGAAGCTGTTTTCGAAGCCTACGATACGAACCCGTTTATGCCGGAGGTTTATGCGGGCAAAAATGAGATGGCTTTAGACTCGCAGCTATATTTTCTGACCAGCAGAATTACTCAGCTAAATAATCACAGCCTAACGGCGGGCAAAGTGATGCTTGCTGACTACGTTTTTGATAAAGAGCTGATTTACGCAAGGGGATTGCTCAACGCTGAACAACTTGCATTGTATGAGAGTATTCATAAACAAATAGTCTCTGATGTTGCAGCGCCCGTTCTGGTAATATATTTAACTGACACGGTAGAAAACTGTTTAGAGCGGATTCACAGGCGTAACCGGCCATACGAGCAGAAAATCGAATCGGGATTTCTGGAGGCCCTCGGCCAAGGCTACAAGAAGCTATTTGCAGATTGGAAAAGATGCCCAGTCATTCGTAAACAGATGTCGGGATTCGACAGCGACAAAGAGGCTGACGTTGAGCACTTAGCAAAACAAATAAAAAGTTACGTTGCCGGATAGTTAAGCTCGTGCTACACAGCGAGCTACTTCGCAGAGCAGTAATGGAAGTTGCAGAGACAATAGAATCTGTTAGAAGGCTGGTAAAGGCCGCCCGCAGTAAAGGCAAAAGAATAGGCTTTGTTCCGACGATGGGGGCACTGCATATCGGACATATCTGTCTGATTGAAAAGGCGGTGAAGGAGTGCAACTTTGTTGTTGTCAGTATCTTTGTGAATCCGACGCAATTCGGCCCGGATGAGGATTTTGAAAAATATCCGAGGCCGTTTGAGAGCGATTTGGAGATATGCAAAAAGGCCGGCGTCGATGTTGTCTTTGCGCCGAGTCCGCAGGAAATGTACAAAAAAGAGAACCTGACGTGGGTGAACGTGGAGAAACTAACCGAGCCACTTTGCGGGCGGTTCCGGCCGGGACACTTTCGCGGAGTGGCAACGGTCTGTGCGAAATTGTTTAATATCGTTGCGCCTGATGTCGCTTACTTAGGCCAAAAAGACGCGCAGCAGGCGATTGTACTCAAGCAAATGGTTGCGGACTTGAATATGCCGCTGGAGATTGTCGTCTGTCCGACGGTGCGTCAAGCCGACGGACTCGCAGTGAGCAGCAGAAATAAATACCTCAGCGAGCAGCAGAGAAAAGATGCGACTTATATTTATAAGGCGCTGAAAAAGTGTGAGAGTTTAATCGAAGCCGGCACTACGGACATCGAGACAATAATCGGTGAGATGCAAAAGATACTAAAGCAAGTGCCGTCAATAGAAATAGAATATATAAGTATCGTTGACGCCGAGACGCTGCAAGAACTCGAAAGAATCGCCGGCAAGGTCCTGGCGGCGGTGGCAGTCAAAATCGGCTCTGCTCGATTAATTGACAACATTCTGCTGGACACCGGCAAGCAATAGTGTATAATGATGTCCGCACTGCCTGTTCAAATAAGAGATTTGAGTCGACGAAAAAAGCAAAGAAAAAATGGGAATATTCGGTAGGTTATTTGCGAAAAAGCAAAGCAAGGATAGGATGACGGAGGGTAAGTTCTGGAAATGCCCCCAATGTGGTGCTATTCTCAGAAAAACCATAGCAGGGCCTTTTGCGCCTGGCGCCCGAATCATCGGAACAGCTACCTGCAACAAGTGTGGGACACAGTTTAGCCAACAGGATGTTTATGATGGGAAATATGATGTCGCCGTGCAAGTGACTACAGAGAAGCCCTCGGTGGCTTGTCCATTTTTAGACCCCACGGGAAAATGTGTGCCCCCTGGGCAGCCAGAACGAGCCGTGCCATGCAGTTTTACAGGAGATTCCTATGAATTCGACTGTAATGTATACCCAACTCTTGTGGCACAGAAGGTTCAATTAGAGGAAAAGGAAAAAAGACTGGCCCAATTAGGGAAAAAGGCTAAGGGCCGAGGGGTTTGCCAGATTTGCGAAAAGACAACGACTCTGGTAGAGGCTAGCCTCTGCACCTCTTGCTATGATGCGTCTATAAGGGCGATTGACGAGTTTGAAAGAACCGGGAGAACGAAGGGGATTTGTGACTGGTGCTGCGAGAGTATCCCCGCAAAAATCGGTTTAGCCTTCATGACCGAAAGTGGAAAGACTGAATGCAAGAAATGTGCGGGGAATTCCATCAAAAAGTATGGCACGTTCTGAATCACAACGTCCTTGGATCTCACCGCATTCGCTAAATGCTTTAGCTCAGGCACGTTAGTTGAAGTCGCCTATGGCAGAATTAAAGGAGTTGGTAAATTATGAGAGAAATTTTGTCTTTTTCTGAGATTAAGGAACGATTTGATTCCGAATGGGTGCTTGTCGGAGACCCTGAAATTGATGACGATTTCAGTGTCAAGCAGGGTGTAGTATTGTGGCACAGTAAGGATAGGGATGAAGTGTATAGAAGGGCAAGAGAGATGCACCCCAGTCACTCTGCCATCCTATACACAGGCAAATTACCTGATGATGTAGCAGTTGTATTATGAAGATTACATTTGATCCTACCCAGGGTTTAATTGTTATCCCTACTCGATTATACGGCCTTGACATAGATACGATAGTCCGTCTTGCGTTGGATACAGGTGCGACTGGTTCAATGATTAACTGGGATGTGGCGGTACTTCTGGGTTACGACCCTGCTTCTGCAAAAGAACGTATCCAAGTAACAACAGGTAGCGGAGTAGAATTCGCACCTCGTATAGCGGTTAAGAAGGTCGAAGCTTTAGGAAGGTCTCTTGAGAATTTCCCGATACTTTGCCATACACTTCCTCCCAGCGCTACTGTGGATGGTTTGTTAGGGCTCGATTTCTTACGTGGCGTACGTTTGGTAGTAGATTTGCAGACAGGAATTATTACCTTTGATTAGGTCAAGCAAATAAGGTTCGTGTAAAGGATGTTTGTAAAGATATTAAAAAGCAAGTTGCACCGTGCAACGGTAACTGATGCAAAACTGCACTACCCCGGCAGTATAGCCATAGATACCGACCTGATGGATGCGGCCGGGCTTTTGCCTTACGAGGCAGTGCTGGTGGCTGATTTGAACAACGGCAACCGGGTGGAAACCTACGTAGTCGGCGCAGAGGCCGGTTCGGGTCAGATTGTCGTACTCGGCGCAGCGGCGAAACTGATAAAGCCCAAGGATATTGTAATCATTCTCGCTTTCGGCTACTACAGCCCTGAAGAAGCCAAGAACTTTAAGCCGAAAGTCATAGTTCTCGACGAAAATAACGAAATTAAAGAG
>CAYLXD010000040.1:0-5286 GCA_964387515.1 uncultured Pirellulales bacterium
CCTGCCGTTCGTAGCGCAGCGAAGAACGGAGAGGGCGGGATTCGAACCCGCGGTAGAGACAAGCCCTACACAGCCTTTCCAAGGCTGCTCCTTAAGCCGCTCGGACACCTCTCCAAATCGATTTTCAATTTAATTTTCCGCTCGGCGTTTGCCGAAGAATTCCTGCAAAATCTGGCTGCATTCGTCGGCTAAGATACCGCTTGTAACTTCCAGCCGGTGATTCAGCCGATTATCCTGCACGATTGTGTATAGGCTTTTTACCGCGCCTGTCTTTGGGTCTTCGCAGCCGTAGACCAGCCGGTCAATTCTTGCTAAAACAAGCGCACCTGCGCACATTGGGCACGGCTCCAATGTAACATACATTGTGCAGCCGTTCAAATGCCAGTTCTCCAGGGCTGCTGCCGCCTGTGTAAGAGCAATTATCTCGGCGTGAGCGGTCGGGTCCTGCAGTTGTTCTCTTTGGTTGTATGCCTTTGCGATTATTTGATTGTTATGGACAATCACCGCCCCAATCGGCACATCGCCATTCTCCTCAGCAATTTTCGCCTGGTCGATGGCAATACGCATATACTGCTCATCAACAGAAGGGCTTGAAGTAGTATTGGGAGCTAATTCAACCATATTTTGTGAAGGGCATCCTGAATCGCTTTAGGCAAAATCGAAAATCATAAATCGAAAATATAAAATAGGGATTACCCCCAAGGGGACTCGAACCCCTGTCGCCGGGATGAGAACCCGGTATCCTAGGCCGCTAGACGATGGGGGCAAAACAAATTTTATTTTAATAATAAAATCAAAACCGGCCACACTTTTTTGATTAAGCGAGCAGCTTTTCTCAAACCGTGTAAGTGGAGGATGCTGTGGTGCCGCCTCTGCCGGTCCAGTTTGTATGGAAAAACTCACCTCGCGGCTTATCAACTCGTTCGTAGGTGTGCGCGCCGAAATAATCCCGCTGGGCCTGCAAGAGGTTCGCCGGCAGTCGTTCGTGTCGATAGCCGTCGTAGAATGCCAAAGCTGCTGTCATCGCCGGCATAGGGATACCCATTTTCAGCGCCATAGTGACAACACGTCGCCAGGCAGACTGAGCTTTTCTTACCGCATCTTTGAAGAACTTGTCCAAAAGCAGGTTGTCGAGACCGGGCTTTTTAGTAAAAGCCTCTTTTATCTTGCCCAGAAAGGTTGAGCGAATAATGCAGCCGCCGCGCCACATCAGTGCTATCCCGCCGTAGTTGAGGTTCCAGCTATATTCGGCCGCGGCCGCCTGCATAAGCTGATAGCCCTGGGCATAGCTGATAATCTTGGAGGCGTAGAGCGCCTGACGCAGGTCATTAATAAACGCCTTCTTGTCGCCTCTGAAGCTGCGCTTTGGCCCTTTGAGCACCTTGGAAGCGGCAACGCGTTTCTCCTTCAAGGCTGACAGACATCGGGCAAAGACTGCCTCGCCTATAAGGGTCAGCGGCTGACCAAAATCCAGGGCCGCAATGGCCGTCCATTTGCCGGTGCCTTTTTGGCCGGCCGTGTCCAGAATAAGGTCGATAACTTCGTTGCCATCCTCGTCCTTGTAGGCAAGAATGTCGCGTGTAATCTCTATCAGATAGGAATCAAGCTCGCCTTTGTTCCATTCAGCAAAGACCTCGTGCATTTCGGTATTTGTCATGCCGAGGCCTTCTTTCATCATCTGGTATGTTTCACATATCATTTGCATATCGCCGTATTCGATGCCGTTGTGGACCATTTTTACGAAGTGTCCCGCCCCGTTTTCACCAACCCAGTCACAGCAGGGGTCACCATCATCAGTTTTAGCACAAATGGCCTGGAAAATAGGTTTGACATGTTCCCACGCCGGTGGTGAGCCGCCCGGCATAATCGATGGGCCTCTAAGCGCTCCTTCTTCGCCGCCGGAGACGCCTGTGCCGATGTAGAGTTTGCCTTTGCTCTCGACATACTGTGTTCGGCGGGTGGTGTCGGGGAAATGGCTGTTGCCGCCGTCGATTATTATATCACCATTTTCCAGATGGGGCAGAATCAGCTCGATAAAATCATCGACCGGCTTACCGGCCTTTACCATCAGCATAATTTTGCGGGGCTTTTTCAAGGACGCGGCAAGCTCTTCGATTGATTTACAGCCGAGGATGTTTTTGCCTTTTGCCCGCCAGTTTATAAAGTCGTCCACTTTCGAGACGGTACGATTGAAACAGGCGACTGTAAAGCCCCTGCTTTCCATATTAAGAATAAGATTTTCTCCCATTACCGCCAGGCCTATCAGGCCGATATCTGCCTTTGACATTTTTTACTGCTCCTTGAACCTGTTATTAACCTAAACTATATTTTCGAATTTATCTCTGAAAGCCCACAGGCCTATCGATGGATTGGAGATAAAGTAAATCCGCTCACCATTTGTCAGAGTATTCAAGCCGTTTTTAAGCCGATGTGGGTCATACCGTTTTAGCATCCCGGAAAGTTTGGCATATTCAAAATTCACGCTTTTTATCTCCTCGCGTGTCAGGCCGCCGGGGCAGTAAGTGATTTTGAACCTGCCTTCAGAAGAGCCGTGAATCATATGTGCCGCCGCACTGAGATTCTCCTGCAAATCGCTGTTTTGTTTTACAAGCTCAAGTACACGCTCGGTCCCGACATAGCCGTACTTTCTAATCAAATTGTCAATCTGCTTGTCTTCACCAAATGCCTCAAGCCCCGGTGCAAGAACAATCAACTCGCCGCCGTCGGCTATTGCCATCCTTGTCCTGTAAATGCTCTTGTTTCCGAGCCAGGTGCTCTTATAGCTCGAAGGCTCAAGATACACTACTATTTTTTCGAGAGGCTCTTCAAGCAGCTCTATGTTCACTTCAAACGAAAGCTTCGCTGCCTTATTGAAACATTCGATGTCGTCTCCGATAAACAATCCTCTGCAATGCAGTTTACCGTCGTCGGATGCGCCTATTACGGTTAGAACATAAACAATAGGCAAATCCTTCGCGAAATTCTCCTCGGCGTAATTCAGCACTTTTCGTACCGGATTATCTGCTCGCCCCATTATCCTCTCCATACCGTAAACCGCACCGAGGTAATGGCTTTTGTTAATTCCCTCTGCTCCGCCGGCGCCGACGAATATGTTCTTGTTGTAGTTGGCCATTCCGCTTACCTCGTGTGGAACAACCTGTCCGATTGACAAAATCAGTTCGAATTTATCCGCCGTCTGTGTGGCGGAGCCACCTTCAGCGATAAGCTCATCTACTTGTGCGGGCCAGTTATAGTTGATTAAGCCTTCGCTGACCTGCCTTACATATTCTGCCGGGACCTCTCCGAGTGTAACCAATCCACTTCGCCAGTTATGCTTGCGGAAAAGCCCTCTCGGCGTCTGGCCATACATCTTTGATATTTCCGAATCGGTCATCGCAAAGTGGGTCCCTGTTGCAGGAAGAATGTCAGTTAGCTTGTTGCCATAGTATTTCCACGCTGCAAAAGTAAGCTCTCCTGCACGAGAGTGACATCGCGTAATGTCCGGCACAACAGCCAGTATCTTTTTTCTGTCGCCAAGTTTTTCAAGAGCTGAATGCAGGCCTTCTTTGAGTTCTTGTTCAGTTAAGCTGGTATTTTTGTCTCCTCGGCTGTACAGCAACACTTTTATTACCTCTCCCAGGCAGGCAGCTCAGGCAGGCAGGCATCAAATTCAGCAATGAGTTTGCTTTCATAATCGCCTGCATACTCGCCGTTAATAAATTTGTCGAAAGCTTCGTCGTGGAACCTTTTCCAGGATTTGGGTTCGTCACCGGGATTAACGGGATAAAACAGCGCGTTATTTGCTCTGGCTGCTTTCATATCGCCGGGGGCGTCGCCTATCATCAGGATGTGGTTCTTTTCATACCTGTTCTTTGTGGCGTATTGGAGATGCTGAGTTTTTGTGCCCATTTCCTGACCGGCTATCACTTCTACGTATCTGGCGATGTCGTGTTCTTCCCACTCACGTACAAGTGCCTCACCAGGCGTGGCTGAAACTACAATTACATCTGCCTGAGGTCTCATTTTCTCTAAGCTCTCCCGCACAAAAGGAAACGGCGGCATATCCTTGACAGTCTCGCCAATGGCCCAGTTGACCCTTTCACTCCAGGCAAGCGCAAGTTCCAGTTCACGTTTGACCTCAGGGTCCTTGGCCTGGTCAATAGCCTTTTTTAGACCGTCATTGCTCAGCAGACTATTAGGGTTATCGACCCAGGCAAAGTAGTGCGGGTATTGCGGAACCGTAAAACCTCTTGCCTTGGTCATCGGATGATTAGGCAATAGCTCCACTATGATGCGCTTGGTTGTTTTATGCCGGTTGGCGCCTCGGGTCTTACTGAATAAATCTGCGAAATCCTTGCACTCACGTGCCGCCTGCGCCACCGGCTGCAGCCCGAAGTACGCAATCATCCAGGGACAGAAGCATTCCCGCTGCTTTATCCCCATTGTATCAAACGCACAGCCGTCCGAATCGATGCCGACAAAGAAATCATACTTCGGCTTAAAATCTTTTAATGGTTTTGCCGGGTCGGCCATCACATTCTCCTAATTTAATTTCGTCATTCGTCCATCCGCCGTAAGGCGTCCCAAAGCGGAGGTCGCGATTCTCGTTTTGGTTACGTCTAACGTAATACGACAGACGCTACGAGTCGCGCAACCGCAACCGTTTAACGAGGTTCGTGTCTTAGTGGTAAAACACTTTACAATCTTTCCCCCTCATAATCAAGTGTTTTTGCCCGCCCTCGATTGCTGCTCCACTTGCTTTTTTCCGTGCTTATTTACGTAATCAACTCTCGCTCTTAATTCTTTCTCGCTGAAACAGAACCGTTTATCATACCCTCTCGTCCACACCTTACCCTCGAATCCGTTTTTTTGTAATGCGACACGCCCGGCGTTCTTATAATAACCAACGATAACATTTATTGGAATATCAACATATTCACAGACAATATGAACATGGTTAGAATACACTGCTATTGCGAGAATCTTCTGCTCAAACCTCTTCGCCGCCTCTATAATCGCATTTCTTACAATCTCTTTCTCTCTTCGACCTAATCTTGCCGCCGCCCCCTTTAAATTCCCAAAGTTGCTTTTCTTTAATGCGATATTTTCCCCACGTACTTCTCCGCTTGTAACAAAACCTTTTGCGTTACCCTGTAACCATGTCCCATACGTCGTCCACGTGACCATATACCCAACTGTCTTTGCCATATTTGGAGTTTAACCCAAAACCACTGGCCCCGCCAGTGGTTGTATATAGTTTATATTTAGCCCCGGCCTCTGGCCGGG
>CAYLXD010000040.1:5386-13518 GCA_964387515.1 uncultured Pirellulales bacterium
GTTGCCCACGTGAGGAATGCTTTATATTTAGCCCCGGCCTCTGGCCGGGGTTGCCCACGTGAGGAATGCTTTATATTTAGCCCCGGCCTCTGGCCGGGGTTGCCTGCGTGAGGAACGCTTATTCTCTCCGCCGTCCGTCTTTTTTAACAATGGCGATTTTGGTTGCTGTTGCGTCCTCCAGTTCGGCTCCTGTTCTTATTTACTTCATCCCTCACGGGAATGCGACGTTCAATGCTCCAAAATACAGCATTTCGTTTGATATGTTCAAGTGGCCCTCGTTTCCAGCCGACATAACCTTTGTATAAAGTCCGTATTTTTATTGGCGAGGTACACTATCCTCGGATTAAATATGTTGGGGATATTTAACAAGAAAAAGGAACATCTATCCAGAGCAGACTTTGTTGCATTGATGTTATCATTTCAACAAAGGATTGTATCACTTTTATTAAAATCTGCACAGCGGTGGAACGAAGGATTTCCGACGTTGTCTTTTCAACTCAAACCTTATGAATGCGAAATCCTTTCTCTTTGCATAATTTCCCTTGCAATCCCGGATAACGGCCTTAAAGATACTATACATAACGAATACTGTCGGCATATGGATTTTGACAATGATACTATCAAACAATTCTACTCGCATTTAAACATGCGATATAAACAGTATTCTGAGGCATTTAACGACTATTTAAAGAATCCAACAAGTGGTCCTATGCTTGGTTCTGTTGTAGCAAATGGATTAAAAGGGAGTGAATACGATAAAATCGAACTTGATGCCGTTAAGATGTATGCAGCATTTAATCTATTTGCTGAAAGCTTCAAATCAGCGGTTGAGTTTGTTGAGGATATGAAGAAAAAGTACGAACTGTCAGAAGTAAGTCCTTTGCTTGTGGCTAAGTAGATATGAAATCTTTCCTCCCGATGAAAAAGTGTCTGCCAAACTTGACAGAACAGCTGAAAAGATGGAGCAATACAATATGAGTTTGGGTAGTCGTTTTTTCCGATGGAGGGCTAAATGTGCAAGAGGTGAAAAATAGCATAGTCAGGAGTTTTTTAATTGCCCCCCAAACCGCCACACGAACGGCGGATAAATTCTACCCGACCCGTACCCTTTTTCAACGGCAAAAAATTCTCACCACCAAAGCTAATTTTTTCTTCGCCTGTCCGCCATAGTACAACCTGACGAAGGCAGATATCCGTGTCAATCACATCAATTAGAGACAGTTAATGCTTTTTTAGTCAGCTTAAAGCGAAGCTGTGATGGCTAAGCCATCGTGGACGAAGACGGCTGGTTTTCGCAGACGCTCGCATCGAGAAAAACCACCGTCGAGTACACATAGCTGACTAATATCTCTATCCTGTCATCCTGTCTAAAAAAATCCGTGTTAATCTGTGTAATCCGTGGTTAAAAATCAATCAAAAGCGCGGCTACCTGAACACCAAAAACGGCAAAATCGAAATTTTTTTTATCCTTTTTGTTCTAATGACTTAGCAAAAACCGCACCCCCGAAAACACCAAAATTTTCGCATCAAACGCGCAGGCCCGCCCTACTAAGGGCAGCGCCTGCCCTGTGGGATGCTTGCCCTATGAGATGTGAAACTATCTCTTCGGGGCGCCGTTTGCTATCCCATCGGGGTCTTTTTTCGAAACGGAAACCCTTTAGGAGAACATCTATCAACTACGAACAATGAACAATCAACCATGAACAATGAATTATGCAAAACAAACCCAATTTACTGAATACTCAAATGAGCGTAACCTCAGTTAAAACAAAGAGCTATGAACAAA
The DNA here is from genome assembly GCA_964387515.1 of uncultured Pirellulales bacterium. Classification (GTDB taxonomy): domain Bacteria; phylum Planctomycetota; class Phycisphaerae; order Sedimentisphaerales; family Anaerobacaceae; genus CAVXEF01. The sequence continues at coordinate 7,173 of CAYLXD010000040.1, forward strand.
GAACTATGAACAACGAGCCAATAAAAACAAACCCAATCAAACCCAACCTGTAGTGAGCTTGTCGAACCTATTTCAAAAGCAGATGAGGACGGAAGGCGCAGAAGCGGTGCCTATAAGGAATCCATGATTAAAAAATACACCTCTGCGGTCTCTGCGTTCTCCGCGGTGGATCAAACCCCGCTGAAAGCTGAGAACCCTCCGTCAATGGGTACGACAATGCCGGTAACAAATTTTGCCTCATCACTTAGAAGCCACAAGCAGGTTCCAATCAATTCCTCAGGCTCACCAAACCGGCCCATAGGCGTATGGTCAATAATCGTTTTGCCGCGAGCCGTCAGCTCTCCGCTCTTTTCATCCGTGAGAAGGAAACGGTTTTGCTCGGTAAGGAAAAATCCCGGCGCAATCGCATTTACTCGGATGTTTTTCGAATAGTTCTGACACATATGTACAGCTAACCACTGCGTGAAGTTGCTGACGGCTGCTTTAGCCGCTGAGTAGGCGGGAACTTTCGTCAGTGGCCGAAACGCGTTCATACTTGAGACGTTTAATATCACTCCTTCGCCTTTTTCTGCCATATGTTTTGCGAAAACCTGCGAAGGTAGTAGTGTGCCGAGAAAGTTCAAATCAAAAACGAACCGAATTGCTTCGGGCGGTAAATCGAAAAATGATAGTTCCGCTGACGTGGTGGCCTCTTTCTTATTACCGCCGGCGCCGTTTATCAGGATATCCACTTTGCCGAATTCTTTGATGACTTTTTTGCTGGCTGCCGTTAGACCGTCTTTCTCCAAAACATTACACTTTACAGCTATGGCGGTGCCGCCCTCGGACCTGATTTGGTTGGCGATGTTTTCAGCAGCTTCCTGGATTAAATCCAGCACGGCAATTTTCGCCCCAACACCGGCGAGGGCTTTGGCAATCGTGCCGCAAAGAACGCCGCCACCTCCGGTAATCACCACGCTTTTGTCTTTTAGTTCAAACAAATTCTTCATTTTGTTCCCTTGGAATTTTCTAATCTATAAATATAGGTTTTATATGCCGCTGGTAAATATTTTCTGTTACCTGCTCAGCAATTACTTTCTCGTGTTTTTCCAGGGCGTTTAAGTAATCCTCGTTCATTTCAGCGGCGATTTTATACGCTACGTGTATAAGCTGCCGAAAGTTGGCGTTATATTTGTCGCACGCTTGGTTATGCCGTAATACATCAGCATATTCGGCCGGGCCCCAGCGGTCAACAATTTCCGGCCCCGGCAGTTTTTCTTTATCAATATCAATAACCGTTTCATATGGGCCGCAAAGTTCGTCGAATCGTGCCAGTGCCTGTCGGTAAATTTGTTTCGCAATCGCAAGGCCGCTCCCACCGGCCGTCGCCAGACCAACAATCTCTTCCAGCCAGGTCGTGCCGGCGGTCTTGATGTGTAGACCAGCGTCGAATTTATTCAAAGCCTTATTTATTGGTTTGTAAATCGAGAACTTATCACTACCGGAATGAATACTTAATTTCAAATTCTTCGGCAGGCCGAACTCTTTAACCGCAAAAGCAATGACCGCAAGGTCTTGATTAAACTCTTTCTCGAATTGTGTGATATCGCCGACATAATCAACGCCTTTGTTAAAGCGACCCGTAAACTTTGGCGCTATTGTTTGGGCGGGGATGCCCTCATCGGCTGTTGCAGCTAAAATGAAAAGCATCTCAATCGGCGTCTGAGGTGGGTCCGTCTCGTCCATCGAAACTTCGGTAATGAAATTGTTTGTTCCTTTAGCTTCTTCAATATGACGATAAATCTTTCCAGCCTCTTTTATTGCAAGCAGGAATTTTTTCGCAATCGTTTCGATTTGTTTGGTTGTGATAGTGAATTTTTCGTCGATGCCAGGAATGGTTAAAGGGCCGGTATACCTTTTGTATCTGCTCACGAAGGTCTGGATGTCGGTTTCATTGGCGGTTTGGCCTGTGAAGTCCGCGACATCGAGGGTGAAAAAATCGCTCGAATCAATAAAAAGGTCGACATTCGCCAGCCCTATATGGTCGGCATCGACACGGTATGGGCCTTTCCATTTCAATGCCCTTACCGCTTCATCAGCTTCTTTGCGGACACTGGCCGGCGCTGTCCCGATGATTGTATGTTCCCTGTGTGATTTGTTCCAAACCGGCGTGATGTCAACGCCAAGTTTTTTGGAATTGATTATGGCCTGTAGTTGGGCTTTTCCTTGACGGCCGAATCTATCACCGATTCCAAATGAATATTTTTCTAAAATCATACCTTTACTTTAGGTAAGTTGTTTAATTGAGATTTTGCTTGTTTAGAGGTATTTCGGTAGTTTCTGTGCCACCGCTTTGCGCTCGAATCTCATAAAGACCGGCAGGCCGTCTTCGCCGATTGTAATGGGCGCTTCACCCTGAACCAAAGGCCTGACATAATCACGCATCGCATCGGTTATACCATTACCGCTTTTATTTATGTATTCTTTAGGCACCTTTTTTTCTCCGTTGGCGACATCATAAAGTTCCGCCACCCCGGTCGTGCATTTGTATTTTGGCCCCTTTTCGCGAACCAGTGTTACCATTTTGCCGTTTTCACCTTCCATCGCATACTTTACCGCCGTCTGCCCGCACATATAAGCCTCATTGATATCCGTCAGCGAAGCAAAGTGCATTGCATCTCGCTGGTTCGTACCCAGTTTATTGAAGCGCGCTTTTATTTTCACTTCCTTCTCAATCACGGCTTTGAGCATCTCAGCCACACCGCCGAGCTGAACGTGCCCGAAGCTGTCTTTGCTGAATGCGCCGCTGTCCGCTGTTACATACTTGCCCTTTTCGTCCTTAAGGCCCTCGCCGGCAACAATGAACACTCTGCCGAGTTCCTTTAGCACCTTCTGCACATCTGCAACGAATTTGTCGAAAGAAAATGCGGCCTCCGGCATATAGATAAGATGCGGTGCATCCTCCGGACACCGCTGTGCCAGACCCGTAGCGGCGGCAATCCAGCCGGCGTTTCTGCCCATCACTTCAAGTATTGTGCACGTGTCGGTCGTGTAGAGTGCCTCGGTGTCTTTGCCGGCTTCCATCGCACAGGTCGCAACGTATTTTGCAACGCTGCCATAGCCGGGACAGTGGTCGGTATAGGCAAGGTCATTGTCAATCGTCTTGGGAATACCAATACATACCAGTTCGTACCCCCTCTGGGCGGCGAGCTTATTGACCTTGTCGGCGGTGTCCATTGAATCATTACCGCCTATATAAAAGAAGTAGTGAATCTCGTGCGCCTTAAAAACATCGAGTATCCTTTCGTAGTCGGCCCTCGAATCTTCCAGAGACTTTAGCTTATATCTGCACGAGCCAAGGGCGGCCGCCGGGGTCTGCTTTAATGCTTCGATACTTTGTGGACTCTCGGCACCAATGTCGAACAGCTCTTCTTTCAGGACACCTAATATGCCGTTCGTTGCGCCGAAGACCTTGCCGATTTTACCGCTGCCGCGGGCCTCTTGGATTACTCCGCAGGCGCTGGAATTTATTACTGTTGTCGGGCCGCCGGACTGGGCCACAATCGCATTGGGTTTTGTAGTCATTTTGCTGCTCCGGTAAACTTTGACGTCAGCGTTCGACACTACGTTGACGTCCAAATGAAAGAAGTTAGAGGTTTATTGTAACCAAGTATAAACATTCCTCCCCATAAAACAAGCCGGTTTTACCGCCGACACCGAAACGGAGAGGGCGGGATTCGAACTCGCTCTCTCTGTTACATATTAGTCTAAGGACCTTATATTCGTTATTTTCCTTTAATTTTTGGTTTATTAAGCAACGCCGTTCGTGTGCGAAAAGATGCACGTTCTCTATTGATTATTCGGTTCGGGATGATATATGATTATTTTTTTCCGATTTGAGATTCAATTTGATAATATCTTTTAGCAGGAAATGATGAATTGAAGGATATAATTCGCTCTCTCAGGCACAGGAATTACCGCCTTTTTTTTATGGGGCAGAGTCTTTCTCTGATAGGCACGTGGATGCAGAGACTGGCGGTGGGTTGGCTTGCGTACAAGTTGAGTGGTTCCGCTTTGGTACTTGGGGCGGTTGCCTTTTCGGGCCAGATACCCGCATTGTTTCTGACACCGTTTGGGGGGGTGGCGGCCGACAGTTACAACAAGCACAGGATACTGATTATAACGCAGGTTCTGGCAATGGTTCAGGCATTTGTACTGGCTGGACTTGTGTTGAGCGGCAATATAACGATCTGGTATCTGGTGGGGCTTAACATCTGCCTGGGAGTAATCAATGCGCTGGATATGCCTACGCGGCAGGCCTTTCTTATCGAGATGGTAGACAACCGCGATGATTTGAGCAACGCCATCGCCTTGAACTCGTCAATGGTCAATTTTGCCAGGCTGGCGGGGCCGACCATGGCTGGGTTTATCGTTGCGGCACTGGGGGAGGGGATGTGTTTTCTTATCAATGCACTGAGTTACCTGGCGGTTATCGCATCGCTATTGATGATGAAGACTGCCCCGAAAGTATCTCCAAAAAGGGCATCGGCGTGGCAGCAGCTTAAAAAAGGCTTGGTATATTCTTTCGGTTTTGCACCTATCAGATACATTATTCTGCTTCTGGCGATGGTGAGTTTGACGGGGGCTCCCTATATGGTATTGATGCCGGTTTTCGCGAAGGACATCTTGAGCGGGGGGCCTGAGACGCTGGGATTTTTAATGGGTTCGGCTGGTGTGGGAGCATTGATTGGGGCGATTTACCTGGCATCGAGAAAGACTGTTCTGGGACTGGGGCGGGTGATTGTCATCGCTACGGTTGTATTCGGCGGAGCGCTTGTCGCTTTTTCGTTTTCGCGGACGATAGGGCTTTCCCTGGGGCTGATACTTTTCGCGGGAATGGGTATGATGATCAATATGGCTGCTTCAAATACGATTTTGCAGACCATCGTGTCGGATGAAATGCGGGGGCGGGTAATGAGCCTCTATGCCACAGCGTTTATAGGGGTCGCCCCTTTCGGAAGCCTTCTCGCAGGCGGACTGGCTCAAAAAATCGGAGCACCAGAAACACTGATGGTCGGCGGGACAATGTGTATTGTGGCAGCGGCGGCATTTGCATATAAACGGCCTGCGATAAGGAAATTGGCCCGGCCGATTTACGTTGAAAAAGGGATTATTCCCCAGGTTGGCAAAGGTTTGCAAAGCGTATCGCAATTATCGGTTCCGCCGGAAAATTGATTGCTTAAGGGCAAATTGAAAACGGGGTTATAAATGGCTGAGAGATTAGAGCGTTTCGAATTTGCTGTTTAGGTTTTTCTTAAGACGACGTGCTGTCCCCTCTGATTTAACTGCGACGTAAGCCTCCAGTGTCAAAGCCGTGACTCATAGTTGCACAAGCATTATTGTGGTTTACCATAGTAAGTAACGGATCGCAATCCTATTAACATATGCTCAACATAATCATACTTTTCTTCGGTTTCGCCCATTAGAGCTGCTGCATCTTTTAATTCCGGTGAAATAATACGAACATAACCTGCTCCAGATGTGGCGACAAAAGTCAAGAAAGCTCCGCTTTGGATTCGAATCAACTCAACATTATCTCTACTTGTCCAAAAATACTTATCCCCTTTTTTTGTGATAACACATTTGAATTCCAATGCTTTGTCTTCTTTAATGTTCTCTACTACACGATCGACACCGCCTTCGCTAATCTTAAGAGCAGGAATACCTGTAAAGACAATTTCTGCGGCTTCCTGTGAATAACCACGAACTAAAAATACGCATGTTAATAATAACGCCGAAAGGCAAATTTTCTTTAACATATAGCACCTCTTTTCATTTTGATAACAATTACTTTTTATTCGGTGAATAATCGGCCGATTATTTCGCGAATTCTTCTGCGACCCGTTGTAGATTTATAGAATCTTTCCCTTTGTTGAGCTTCTTTCAAAGTGGGATACATTTCAACATAAATTATTTCATAAGGCCGATATGGGCGACTGGCCGGTACATGACCGTCATTGTGCCTTTTAAGACGTTTGTCCACATCAGCCGCAACGCCTGTATATGTTCTTGTCCTTGATTTATTCAGCAAAATATAAACGTTGTAGGGCATATTTTACAAGGGATATGCTTCCCTATCCGTAGAGTAGTTTTTTCTCACCCGAAGGCGAAATGTGTCTTTTAACAACGGACCCGCCTCGCCCGTCTCGCCAAGCTTTGCTTGGCGGACGAGGCGGGCGAGGTCTCGCCATTTTTATCTCACCTAAAAGTGGGATAAAAATGGCGGAGAGGGCGGGATTCGAACCCGCGGTGCCCAAAAGGGCACACCGGTTTTCGAAACCGGCTCGATCAGCCACTCCGACACCTC
>CAYLXD010000041.1:0-13280 GCA_964387515.1 uncultured Pirellulales bacterium
ATAACCGTTGACGGCTGACCTCATAGCAGCCCCCAAGCCACGCCTTGGGGGGTTACTTGTTGCCGGGGTTCACCAACTCGGCCGAAGGCCGCGGCAATCCATTCTACTATCGACTATTCACTAGCGACTAATCCGCCCGCGTTCCTGCCTGCGGTTTTTGCCTTTTACCTTTGTTCCCTGCTCTCCTGATACTCTGATATCCTGCCCCCTGATATTCTGATCTCCCGGTACCCTTTTTCTCCGTCCTCTGTCTTCCGTCTTCTGTCTTCTGTCCTCTGTCCTCTGTCCTCCGCGCTGCCGCGCGCAAATTTGCGCAAGGGGGTAGCGCGATCACTGTCCAAAAAGCACCAATTTCTTGTAATTTTTGCAGATTTTTTGAAATTTTTACGAATTTTTGCAAAATTTTGCGAATTTTTACCAATTTTTCTGACCAACTTGCGCGTTTGATGCGAAATTTTGTCTCGCCCATTTTGCCTAATTGTTACATCTTAACACACCAACCCCCTTTTTACCCCAAAAACTTGTATCATCTCCTGAAAAATACTCCCAAAAATCACCAATTTTCCCAATTCAGGATAATTCCAGTCCTAAATGTGAAACTGGGGGCTAAACAAATAAAACTAAACAAAAGCGGCGGGGTCCTGGTGGTAAAAGCGCTTCAATTCACTATACAAATCCGGATGAATTCGTTTCAGCTCCTTCGGCTTTTCAAAAAAGAATTCGGCGGCGACGGCAAAAAATTCGGCCTGGTCAACCGCACCATATTTATCCAAGAAAGCGGGACGATTTTGGTCTGCTGCTATCTTAAGTCTTTCATAATCTTTCTGCAATACGCGGGCCCAGGCGATATAGCTGGAAGTATTTTTAAGGACCGCGCTGCTGTCGCCTCTGCCGGCGGAACTATCAATCTGATGCGCGAATTCGTGAAATACGACGTTATGGCCGTCGTGGATGTCGGCAGCATCGTGTTTAACGTCATCCCAGGAGAGAACGACCGAACTGCGTCGCCAGGACTCGCCGAGGAGGACCTGTTGGCCTTCGGCCACTACGCCGGAGGGCAGTCGCTCGGCCCGATGCGCTATAAAGGCGCGAGGATATACGAGTATTGAAGAAAGGCCCGGGTAGTAGTCGGTTTTTCTGTGAAGAAGGAGCATACAGGCCTGAGCCGCGATGATAACCTTTATTTCATCGGTTATCCTGAGTCCGCCGCAACCTTCGAACCGCTTTTCAGCGATAAAGATAAGTATATGGCGATGCAGCTCGACTTTGTCCTCCGGCGGCAGACGGTTGTAGAGCGGTACATTCTTTTCGATAATTTTCCGCCATTGCAGAGGGAATTGCTGATTTGCAATCCGATTTCGCCGCCATCTTTTAAACCAGAACATATCTTCAGCCTCCTGTTTTGCGGTTCTTACAGCCCTGTATGCTTTTATACTGTATAATGGGTATAATCAAACCCCGGGGTGGGGTCAAGCGAGATAGAGGTTGTCTTTGGGTTTGATTTGAGGGATTTTATTCAATTTCGCCCTGACGTCATCTTTTTCGAGGGCGAAGGCGGGGGCAATTTCGATAATACAGTCCGGCGAGCCATCGGCTTTTCTCGGGACAGCGACGCCGGCGGATTCGAGCCAAGAGGCAGCACGAGCGACCATCAGCTTTCTTGCGGTTTCGATGCTGTCTGTGCCGGTTTCATTTTTTACCGGGGCAAATTCTTCACTGCGGAGAGTCTGCAGGATTATCGAGGCTGAGGCCAGCGGGAGGGCATCGAAAACAAAACTTTCGAGCTTTATGCCGTTAGGCTCGGCGGGTTCGACGAGCTTTCCTGAAGCGTCGATGCAGGGGATTTTTTTGACGGCCCTGTGCAGGGGCAGAGAAAAGCCCTCGGCGTTTAACCTTTCCACGAAGGCTGTGTTGATAATATGGATGGCGATACCGCCTAACTCGAACATTAGTGAGCCATTGGCTCCGCGCTTCCCGGCCTGGCTGTCCGGTAAATCGCTGTATTCGATTACGGTTACCCTGCCATCAACAAGGCAGAAGTTGCCGACCCTTTCCTTCGGGCCGGTTTTTATCACGGCCTTTGAAGACATCTCGGCTTTGTCGAGGGCGTGCAGGCCGATAAACAGGGAGTCAAAGATATTTACGAGAGGGTTATCGACCTGGAAATAGCTTATGAACTCTACACCGCGTTTTTTCATATCCTCGACGGCGCCGCTTTCGAAAAGCGCTCTGAGGCTTCCGCCGTGGCCGTCGGGCGAGCAGGCGATATTCGCCTCATCCGCCAGCAGGATTCTGCCGTCGAGACCGAAGTTGGGTAACGTTCCCTGCTGAAATATAAAGACGTCGTTCTCATTCAGGCCATAGTAATCGCCGGAGCGGAAAATCTGTTTCGTCTCGGCGTAATTGAGAGGGCTGGTCATAATGTACCAGGGGCAGACAGCTTTGTACCTTTTCGAAACAGCAGCGATATTTTCGGCGAAGATTTGGAACAGGGTTTTGTTTTTAACAGGGCTGATGGGAAGATTTCCCTTTGGTCCGTCAAATCCGAGCCTGGTTCCCTGGCCTCCAGCAACGACGAAGGCAGCAACTTTGCCGGCAGATATTAAATGCCTGCCTAATTTAACGGCCTCGGCGTATTTGCGTTTCTGCCGGGGACCAGCCGGGCTGACGCCGTAGTAAGAGGCAGGTGCGAAATCGGCTGGTATCGCGGTAAACCTTTGTTTTTTGACGTATTTCGCCACCCAATCGTCTATCTTGGTAAAATCGAGCTGCCGGATTTGCGCCAGCAGCTTCCGCCTCTGGGAGGCATTTAACCGCTGCCAAAACGCCAAAAGATGACTCTGACTGTGCTTTTTAAGCAGTTTTTGGGCGTTCTTAAGGTCTTTTTGGGCCATCTCTTCGACTTCCAGCAGGTTAAAGAAAAAAATATTAAATAAATTACAGAAATTTTCAAGAAAGTTTAAAAAAATTGACGAATTTTCCTTGACAATAAATATGCTTGAGGTTAATATTAAAATTAGAGTGATGTGCAGGTAGGTTAAAAATATTATATTTCAGGTTGTCATCATAATTCATCTTTTCGCTCATATCTCAAATCTACCTGTCAAGAAAATGGTTGCTTTTCTGCGGGGCTTGGAGCATGAGCAGCAGCAACATTGAACCCGGAGAAATAAGTAAGTTAAACAAAGCTTATCGGTAAACTGTAAGTTACATGAGTTTGAACCGACCGTTTTCAGGCGAAACAATTGAAACAGAAAGAGATTCGCAAAAAACAATTGCCTTCGGAGTCCGAAGGCGGTAACGGTTGGTTGCATTTATACAATACATTGGAGACGTAAGCACAGGCGGCCCTGAGAACGGTTGGTTGTGCGAATCTCGACAGTTTGAAAGGAGAAAACGATGAGGAAGACAATGAAAAAAAGAGGCTTTACATTAATTGAGCTGTTGGTCGTGATTGCGATCATAGCGTTGCTGATGGGCATTTTGATGCCTGCACTGGCCAGGGTGAGGCAAATGGCCTACCGAATGGTCTGCGGGTCGAATTTGTCCGGAATCGGCAAATCGATGTTACTGTACGCACAAGATAACGACGGCGACTTCCCTCGTTCAGGCGGCAAATTGTCGTACTGGAAAACGGCAGTTGCCGGGACGGGCCACATACTAAACTGGGAAGGATTAACAGAGGCAGCTGCTTTTGGTGCTCCCCCCGACTCGCCACCAGCGACAATCGGCTCATGTTTTTATCTTCTGATAAAGTATGCGGATGTAGGACCCAAGCAGTTTATCTGCAAAGGCGACGTCGGTGCGGATGTCTTTGAGCTGTCTGATTATACCCCAACAATTGCGAAGGACACGGATGCCTGGGATTTTGGCAAGGGGCCGGGGAAACATAACAGTTACTCCTATCACATGCCATTCAACATAAGTGATACCTCCACTACCTGTTATCCGCTAAGCACATCGAGCAACCCCGCTTCTCCAGTGTGCGCAGACAGAAATCCCTTTCTTGATAAAAATGCCGAGGGTGCCGACGGTACCGCGGACGGATATGTTGATGGTTTTAAGACCGATGAAGACTCTCCGACATGGGACGCTATCTACAGAAAATACCGCGATGATGATAAGACCCAAAACGCAGCAGCCCACCAGCGAGAGGGGCAAAATGTCATGTTTTGTGATATAAGTGTAAGATTCGAGCTACGTCCCAACTGTGGCATTTCGAATGACAATATCTGGAAGAGGTGGCCCAATGCTACTCCCACCGATGTAGAAAAACAGGTCGGTACGTTGGATATAGGCGGCGCCACCCAGAAGACGGGACTATTTGCGCCGAGGAAAGAAGCAGATGCGTTTCTCGTGGGCGAGCATCAGGATACTGCGCTATAGCGCCGTGACGAACAGCTCAAGAGCAGTGCCAGGCTGGTGATAAGCCGGCCGGTGTACTTTGGTTCGGATTGGCAGGCGGCCTTGTGCTAATGAGCACAAGGCCGCCTTTTTTATTACTGATCGGTGGGTCCGCCGTTCAGGAATTAAGCCCAACACTCACAGCAAACCTAAATGTTGCGACAAAATCGGATTTGTCTTCGGCCGGTGTTTATGTTAGATTGTGGGCCGATACAGCAAATACGAGGAAGCAAAAGTTGGGTCAGACACTTTTGTATAAAATACTGTCGCAGCACCTTGTCGAAGGCAGAGTTGCCGCTGGTGAGACTATCGGTATCCGGATTGACCAGACACTCACCCAGGACGCGACCGGAACGACGGTGTTTTTGCTGTTCGAATCGATGGGAGCAGGAAGAGCTAAAACACAGCTTTCAGTCAGCTACGTGGACCATAATATGAGTCAGTTCGGCCCGGAAAACCACAACGACCATTTATACCTGCAAACGATAGCCGCCAAATCGGGCGTGTATCATTCGCGTGCCGGCAACGGCATCTGTCATCAGGTCCACCTTGAGCGGTTCGGCAGGCCCGGCGCAACACTTATAGGCAGCGATTCGCATACGCCGACCGCCGGCGGGATAGGCATGCTTGCCATAGGGGCCGGCGGCCTCGATGTGGCTGCGGCTATGGCAGGAGGGACGTTTTATCTAAGCTGTCCAAAAATACTGGGCGTTAAACTGACCGGCCAACTGCCAGACTGGGTAGCAGCTAAGGACGTTATCCTCAAACTGCTCGGTCAACTCTCGACAAAAGGCAACGTCGGCTGGGCAATCGAATACTTCGGAAAGGGCGCTGCCGGGCTTTCTGTGCCGCAGCGGGCGACGATAACAAATATGGGAGCCGAATTAGGCGTTACAACGAGCCTCTTCGGCAGTGATGAACAAACCAGAAAGTTTCTCGCCGCTCAGAAACGAGAAAAAGATTATCAACTATTGGCGGCCGATGAAGATGCTGAATACGGGCGTGTTATAGAAATAAACCTGGCTGAACTCGAGCCGATGGCGGCGTGCCCTTCATCACCCGACAACGTCAAGCCGGTTGCTGAAATTGCAGGCACGGAAACAGGACAGGTGGTAATAGGGAGCTGTACGAACTCGAGCTTTGCCGATTTGATGATGGTCGCAAAGGTATTAAAGAAAAGGCGCATAAATAATATGGTCGAATTCGCAATTGCACCGGGCAGCAGAGAAGTTCTGAATATGTTAGCGAAAAATGGTGCGCTGGGGGATATGATTTCAGCCGGTGCGAGGATTTTAGAATCGGGCTGCGGTCCTTGCATCGGTCAGGGCTTTTCGCCGGCTGATGGAGTGATAAGCCTGCGGACGTTTAACAGGAATTTTCCCGGCCGAAGCGGAACGCCCGGCGACAAGGTCTATATAGTCAGCCCTGAGACGGCAACAGCCTCAGCCCTTACAGGGAAAATCACCGACCCCCGCGATTTGCCAAAACTACTCGGGATTGAATACCCAAAAATTGAACTGCCCGACGAATTTATCATCGACGACAGTATGATAGAAAAACCTCTTGGCGAAAAAGAGGCCAAAAAAGCACAGGTTCTGCGGGGAGCCACAATAGTTGTGCCGGAATCTCCACAAAGCCTGCCTGATAAACTGCAGGGCAAAGTACTGATTAAATGCGGCGATAAGATAACGACCGACCATATTATGCCGGCCGGGACTTTTTTGAAGCTGCGCTCAAATGTACCCGAATACGCGAAGGTGGTTTTTAATTGTTTTAACGAAAAAGGTAAGCCGACGTTTGCCGAACGGGCACTTCAATTAAAAGAGAAAGGTATAGCCGGCATCATTGTGGCGGGCGAAAGCTACGGGCAAGGCTCATCAAGAGAACACGCTGCGCTTTGTCCGATGTATCTTGGCGTCCGCGCTGTAATCGCCAAAAGTATTGAACGAATCCACAAGGCGAACCTGATTAACTTCTGCATCGTGCCGATAGAATTCACTGAGACGAGCGATTATAACAAGGTCGAAACCAACGATATGCTGCAAATTGACAATCTGCTCAAAGCGATAAAAAATGCTGATGAGGTTAGAATCACCGAAACCAGCGGCAAATACAAATTCGTCGGGAAATTAAGTCTTTCCAGCAGAGACAGGGAAATTTTATTGTCAGCAGGACTTCTTAATTACACGCGCAAAAAGACAAATGCGTGAAAGGATAATAAGCATTTTCGGCACGGCTAAGGCGAAGGCCGGCGATTCGGCTTACCAACTGGCGCAAGAGACAGGGAAATTATTAGCCGGGGCTGGCTTTGTAATCGCCAACGGTGGATACGGTGGTACGATGGAGGCCGCTGCCAAAGCAGCAACAGAAGCGGGAGGCAAGACCATCGGCGTTACGTGCTCGGCTTTTAAGAACAGCAGAGCTAATAAATACGTCAGTCGCGAAATCGTTACCAGCTCGCTCGACGAGAGGCTCGAAACACTTATAAAACTCGGAGAAGGCTATGTGGTGCTGCCCGGCGGGACCGGAACACTATTAGAACTGGCGAAGGTCTGGGAATTAAAAAACAAAGGCTTTCTAAACCAGGCCAAACCTATTATACTTGTAGGCAAATTCTGGAAGCCGTTAGTTGATTTGGTCGCAGCCAACGACGCTGACAGCAGCCGATATGTGCAGTTTGCTGACAGGCCGGAAAAAATAACGGATTTTCTGGTCGGCAGCATTTAAGATTTTTCCTGAAAGAGTCTTACAAAGCAAATAAGCCACAGGCTTATAAATCTGTGATGTTTAAGGATTCGATAACAGCAATTTTAGCGGGGCTTCTAATTGCCGCTGCGGCAGGGTTAGCTCCGGCCGACGGGACTAAAAGGCCTACGCCGATACCCGACGGCTTTAGCCTAATGGGAGTCGACGGCAAACTGACGAGCGAATCCGCCACGGCGGATAAAGAGGAGAGCGACAAATGGTTCTTCGAATTTGAGGCGGACGTAAGCAACCAGTTAGGCCGAATCAGCGCCAGGACGAGATTAGAGGTTTTGCCTTCGTCAGCATTGGAAAAAATGATTGTCAACCTGCAGCAGCATCCAGACGTAAGCTACAGACTCTGGGGCAAAGTGACAAGATACGGGTGGACAAACTATATATTCGCGGACTACTTTCTGCCTGTCAGTGAAATAAGCAAACAGAAGCCGGCGACAACACAAGAATCCCAACAGGAAACCACCACGGCGGATAAAGTCGAAATCAAAATTAACGAACCTAACGACGAGCTGACGATGCCAGAGGAGATAATAGCAAGGCTGCAGAGCCGTAAAATCATCCGGGTTGAGCAGTTGGGCAAGGGGCTGAAACTGAAACAAGACTCCATCCTTGCCGACCGAACCGGCTTTATCCAGGGGTCGAGACGCAAGTTCGTATTTGTTTTCGATGCTCTCGGCCGAAATGTCGAGACAATCCAGCTTAAACTGCTGCCGTGTAAGGTTCTTGAGTGGGCCCACGGACGCTGGGTGGAGGAGGCGGAGCCGGTGCGATTCAAAGTGGCCGGGATTGTAACCACATACAAGGGTGAGCCCTACCTGCTGCTGCAGCGGGCAACAAGAGTCTATAACTACGGCAACTTTTGAAGGTAAGTTTTGCCACCCCACGCCTACGACATGCGGGGGCAGGCAGAGTACACAGAGAAAGAAAAATAAAGAAAAACCATGAGCAGCGAGCTTGATAAAATCCTGATTTCATATAAACAGCCAGACTTCCAAGACAGGCTGCTTGGATTTCTACTCTCAAAGTCCGGGTTGTCACATTTCGGTCTTGGTTCCGAAAACAGAAAAATAGTCGAAGAGATTCTTGATAAATTTGCGAATGACGAAGACAAGGCCGACGAATTAGTGGCAGACTACACAAGGAGTTTTGATAAGGTCAATTTAACACCTGAGGAATTTCTCGTTTCTGAGGAAAACTTAGAAAAAGCTCACAAGGAACTCAAAAGGGAAGCCCCCAAACTTTTGGTAGCTATTCAACAGGCAATTAAAAATGTTCGTAAATACCAGGAAGAAATTTTTATAGGAAATGATAAAAAATGTTCCGGCAGCACCGGAATAAAATATACACCTATAAAAAGGGTAGGTATTTGTGTGCCGGGGGCGTCGGCTCCGCTGCCATCGACCGTAATAATGTGCGCTGTGCCCGCCCAGGTGGCGGGAGTAAAGGAAATTGTTGTTGTCTCGCCGCCGAGATACAACAAATCTATTCATCCGACGACGTTAGCCGTTTGCTATGAATTGGGAATTGATGAGGTTTATCGAATCGGTGGCGTACAGGCCATAGCTGCACTTGCGTTATCAACCAAAACAATCAAGCATGTAGATAAAATCGTCGGGCCGGGTAACCAGTGGGTGCAGACAGCGAAGCAGTTGGTATTTGGGACGGTCGGTATTGATTCGATAGCTGGACCGAGTGAGGTGTTAATAATAGCAAATGACAAAGCAAATCCAGCCTGGATAGCAGCGGATATGCTAAGTCAGGCTGAGCATAACCCAGGAGGCGCGATCTTGTTTACGGATTCACCACAACTTGCAGGAAAAGTCGTTGATGAACTTAAAAGACAGGTTAAACAACTGGGCCACGCTGATAAAGCAGTCGAATGCTTGAAGGAATTCGGAGGGATAGCTGTATTTGAGGATATTTCCAAGGCGATTAACTGGGCGAACGGTTTTGCCAGCGAACATTTAGAAATTCAATGTGGCGATGAGAGTAGAAAAATTGCTGATAAAATTGATAACGCTGGAGCGATATTTATTGGTGATTATTCGCCTGTGGCAGTTGGCGATTACTGGGCGGGGCCAAGTCATACACTGCCTACCGGTCAAACTGCAAAGTTTTTCAGCGCGCTAAGTGCCAATGATTTTATCAAGGCGACAAGTATCATCGAATACGACAAGAAGAAGTCAGCTGAATGTGCTGAGGATATTATCCGGTTAGCTGAGGCCGAGGGGCTGGATGCACACGCAAAAAGCGTGCAGATTCGGCAGACACAAGACTCAAGACGCAAGACTCAAGACGCAAGACTCAAGACGTAGTCAGACGCTCATTAATTTCGATTTTATAATTTCCGCAGATTTGGTGAGTGCTTCGTTGATTTTTTTTGGATTTTGTCCGCCGGCCTGGGCCATTTGCGGTCTGCCGCCACCACCGCCGTCGATAATCGGTGCAATGGTCTTGATGATGTCGACAGCACTTAAACCCTTTTTGACCAAGTCATCGGTGACGCCAGCCAGCAAAGCTGCCTTTGCGTCATCATCGAAGCCAAATACTATCGCTGCAGACTCTGCCTTCTTCTTGACCATATCGACGGCTGAACGGGCCTGCTCAACTGAGGTTGCTGACAGCCGACCAATAACCACTGACGTCTCGCCGAACTTTTCGCATTTCTCCAGAAGCCTTTTGGCTTCAGCGGAAATGTCAACGCCGGTCTGCCTCGAGGCTGATTTTAGCTGTTTGGTGAGCTTTTTGCTTTCCTCCATCAGTTTTTGGACTCTATCGATGATTTCTTCGGCTGGAACTTTTAGAGTTTTGCAAAGCTCATCGATAATTTCGCTTCGCTCCTCTAAAAACTCGGTCAATTTTTCACCTGTCAAAGCCGTTATCCTCCTAACCCCCGCTGATATACTTTCTTCCTTAGTTATTTTAAAGCCACCGATAGAGCCGATTCTTTCGACGTGCGTTCCGCCGCAAAATTCCTTACTGAAAGCCCCTGCCAGTCGGCTTTCGTCCCCTGCGCCAATCGCCACCACTCTGACTTCGCTGCCGTACTTTTCGCCGAATAGTGCCATTGCGCCGAGCTTTTGTGCTTCGTCCCTCGGCATTACGCGACAGACAATCGGCTCATCCTGCGCAATCTTTTCTCTGACCAGGGCCTCAACTTTTTTGATTTGTTCAGCCGTCAGGGCCTTTGGCCAGGTAAAATCGAACCGCAGATACTCAGGACAGACGAGACTTCCCTGCTGTCTTACGGATTCACCGAGCACCTGCTGCAGCGCCCACTGCAGCAGATGCGTGGCAGTGTGATTTTTCTTTATTGCATTGCGGTCTTTGCTGACGGTTGCCTTTACTTTTTCGCCGACAGTGAATGTGCCCTCGGCAAAATTTCCCTGATGAATTACACAGTTAGCCATTTTTGCGGTGTTCTCAACTATGAATCTGCCGTGCGGGGACTCTATTGTACCACAGTCGCCGACCTGGCCGCCGGCCTCGGCATAAAAACAAGTCCTGTCGAGGATAATTCCAATACTTCGACTCCGCTCAGTACAAGTTTCACCGGCGGTTTCAATACGGCCCTGATTTCTGTAAGTCTGCGCTTCGACCCAGCCGAGCACTACAGCTTCGCACCGCTCCGTGTGGTATTTGTGCAGGTCTTCGGTTACCGGCAGC
Organism: uncultured Pirellulales bacterium; assembly: GCA_964387515.1. Taxonomy (GTDB): domain Bacteria; phylum Planctomycetota; class Phycisphaerae; order Sedimentisphaerales; family Anaerobacaceae; genus CAVXEF01. The sequence continues at coordinate 10,831 of CAYLXD010000041.1, forward strand.
TCGCCATCGGCGACTGTAAGGGCTGCACTTTTCTGCGCCGCTCTTGCTCGCTGTCGCTGCTGTTCCATCAATTCCTCAAAGCCGGCAGTGTCGACTTTAAGGCTGCGTTCGGCGGCCATAAGCTGGGTCAAATCGAGCGGGAAGCCATAGGTATCATAAAGCTGGAAGGCGTCTTCGCCGCTAATGGTCTTTTGGGAGCTTTTTTGGGCGCGTTCGGCGGCGGCATTGAAGATTTCAATTCCTCTGTCGAGTGTTCTGCCGAAACTTTGCTCTTCCGAGCGGATTACCGTCGAGACAAATTCAGCCCTTTCGGCGATTTCACCAAAGGTATCGCCGAGACATTCAACGACCACCGGCACAAGCTTATACATAAAAGGCTCGTGCATACCAAGCTCCCTACCGAAGCGGGCTGCGCGACGAAGTATGCGGCGAATCACATAGCCTCTGCCCTCATTCGACGGCGTTGCGCCGTCAGTTATCGCAAATACCATCGCACGCATATGGTCGGCAACAACCCTAAAGGCATTATCATTTTTATTGTTTAATGCCGATGTGTATTTGCAGCCGGTGATGTTACTAAGGTGGTTTATCACCGGCATAAACAAGTCGGTGTCGTAGTTGCTTCTTTTTTTCTGCAGTACCGCCGCAATTCGCTCGAGACCGGCACCGGTGTCGACGTAATTAGCACCCAAAGAAGAAAGCTTGCCGTCGTCTGCGCGATTATATTGAATGAAAACAAGATTCCACAACTCGATGAAGCGTGCGCAGCCGACATTGACGCCGCAGGTGTGTCCTTTTACATTCTTCATATCACATCTGTCAGGTCCGAGGTCGATATGAATCTCGCTGCACGGCCCACACGGGCCGGTCACACCCATCTCCCAGAAATTATCTTTCCTGCCGAACGCCAAAACCCTCTCAGCAGGTATCGCAGTTACCTTTGTCCACAACTCTGCAGACTCTCTGTCTTCGGGCAGAGAGTCGTCTTTGCTTCCGGCGAAGACAGTCGCCCATAACCGGTCCGGCCCGATGCCCCATACCTTCGTAAGAAGCTGCCAGGCCCATTCAATCGCCTCTGCCTTGAAATAGTCATCAAACGACCAGTTACCCAACATCTCGAAAAACGTATGGTGATACGTGTCTTTGCCGACCTCTTCGAGGTCGTTGTGCTTGCCGCTGACCCGCAGACACTTCTGGCTGTTGACGGCGCGGCGACAATCCGGCGAAGAAAGCCCGAGAAAAATATCCTTAAACTGGTTCATCCCCGCATTAGCAAAAAGCAGGGTATCATCACCGGCAGGCACTATCGGTGAGCTGGGGATAAACTTGTGCCCGCGGTCCCTGAAAAAGTCTATAAAACCGCTTCTAATCTGCTTTGCAGTCAGCACTTATTAGTTTCCTGAAATCGGTTGGATGGTCAGGCCGGTATCAATCCTTTGGCAGCAAGGATTTTATTTTTTATCTCTTCGCACAAGTCTTTGTTTTCGGCCAAATATTTCTTGGCGTTTTCCCTGCCCTGGCCGAGCCGGATGTTGCCGTAGTTCAGCCAGGTTCCACTTTTTTGAATCACATTGCAGCCGGCTCCCAAATCAAGTAAGTCACCTTCATAGCTTATGCCGCTGTCGAACATAATGTCGAACTCAGTGTCACGGAAAGGCGGTGCGATTTTGTTCTTTACCACTCTTGCCCTTACCCTGCTACCGACGGCGCCGGTGGTGTCTTTTATGGTCGCCAGGCGTCTTACATCCAGCCGAACCGAGCTGTAAAACTTCAGGGCCCTTCCACCTGTGGTTGTTTCCGGATTGCCGAACATCACGCCGATTTTCATCCGGATTTGATTTATGAATATAAGCGCGGTTTTGCTCTTATTGATAACAGCGGCGAGCTTTCGCATCGCCTGACTCATTAATCTTGCCTGCAGTCCCATATGGGCGTCGCCCATCTCGCCTTCTATCTCCGCCTTCGGCGTTAGAGCCGCAACCGAGTCGATAACAATAACATCGACCGAGTTGGACCTGATTAACATCTCAGTGATATCGAGCGCCTGCTCACCGGTGTCCGGCTGGCTAACCAGCAAACTGCCGACATCAACACCTAATTTTTTCGCCCAGGTCGTATCAAGAGCGTGCTCGGCATCGATGAAGGCGGCCACGCCGCCCGCCCGCTGAGCACTCGCAATCACGTGAAGGGCCAAAGTTGTCTTGCCCGACGACTCCGGACCGAACAATTCGGTAATTCTGCCTTTCGGGATACCCCTGCCACCAAGAGCAAGGTCCAGCGACAGCGCTCCGGTGGGGATTCCTTCTATCCTGGCGTAACTGTGCTCATCCATCTGCATAATCGCGCCCTGGCCGTACTGCTTCTCAATCTGCGCAATCACCTGCTGCAGCGCGGCTTCTTTGCCGTCGGCATGGGGTTTCAAACGCTCTACTTTGCCTCTGGATTTACTT
>CAYLXD010000042.1:0-12928 GCA_964387515.1 uncultured Pirellulales bacterium
CTGCACATTCTGAGTATTTGTTGCAATACGACGATTGTACAAAAGTCAGTTTTGTTAAGTCACAGCCGGCTACTTCGGTGAACAAAATAAGCTAATGTGACATCAGGGCAAAGCTTATAGTCTTGCTAACTTAGAGGAAAATTCCAGCCTCTTACTTCGGCATCTTCCCAAACTTTCTTACATGCAATGCTCAGAAAAACGCTTGGCTCCTTCCCTCGTTGTGTTGCTCTTCCCATGTTGAAACACTGACTTCTTGCCTTAGGAGTAAGAAAATCTCGCTCCTTAAGCCATTTTGCCAAGTCAAACCAAGCTTTATATCCCTTACTCTTGCAGAACTCAATGGCTTCTGTTTCACTTTGTATACCCGGCTGGTATTCTGCTCTCCTATTCTCAGTCATGTATTCATCGCTGATAGCTGTTGGCAATGAGAACTCCTTTAGCTTTAATTTATTCCAGCAGTCCTCTTTCTTGCAATACTCAGTTATGTTCAAACCTGTGTCTCTAATATGCTGATTCACAGCTAAGGACATTACCTCAAGAGAGTCCAAAAGTGGCTCCCCGGCCTTTTGCTTCTGCCAAATCTTTTCAAGGTCTATCCGAGAATCGGTCAGATGAAAGAGCCACGCCAACGTATAAGCAACAATGTTATGATGATATCCCTCGAATTTTTGTCTACGGACTATCTTCTCCATGGCATTCCACAAAATTAAGAGAGCTACTGTTTTTCTGAAGAAGGGAACCCAATCTTCATCTTTCTGCTCTCTTAGCCATTCGTTAAATCGTCCAAAATTCTTCTGCCCCCCCAAGCTAACTACATGAGGTAACCGTAGATAAGTGTTCCATACTTTCCCGAATTTGATCTTGTCGAACTTCTGGTTTTTAGGTCTCATGACATCGAAATAGCGTTTTTGAGCAGGGGTCTTGGTAGTTAAGTTACGCGACTCTTCGTAACTGCCTCTTGCCCTCTCGTAAAACCAGTATGTCTGCTGTGATCCTCCTGTAGGGGCCGGTGCTAAAATACTGTTGGATATCACCTGAATCTCTGGATGGGGAGACTCATTAGCGGCAAGGTCTGCAAGCTGAACCTTGTTTTGTGTATTTGAGAACTGACTGATCCTGTGCACTAAAGGTAAGCTCTCATCCTTACTATGTATTACCACCAGTTTCATCTGGACAAATATATTATCAATAGCAGCCCTGTCTTTTTTTCTCGTATGATAAAGAGACGCTGTAGTTTGCCCACCATTGATAATCTGAAAATCATAAGCCCTTAGAAGGCCGATGGCATTTCCTATTGGTTCAGTCTCTACACTTTCGGCATAAACCGTGATTCCGTTGTTGTAAGCACAAAACATTTCTGGCTCATCGAGAATTGTTTTTCTGAGCCCCTTGTTCACATTGCCTCTCGCTGACAAGAAGACCCGGACATTCATATCAAGCATTCTTATTCCCCAGAGAGCATACATATCCGCCAAAACTGAACCTGGAATGAATCCTACATATGTTGTGTAACGTCCGTTCGCAGCCTCTCTTGAAATACAGGGTAATGGCCCATTGCAGTACTGTGTAAAGTCAACATCCAGTCTTTCCCTCTCACCAGTCTTATAAAAGTGGTAGGTTTTCTCGATATCCCATACGGTGCGCGAGACTTCTATCCCCCGGTTTTCTGCGAACTCGACTGGACCTTTTTGTGCAAGGCCATCCGTGAGAAGGACCATTTTTACGTTTTTGATATCTTTTCTACATTCATATATTAGTTTAGCTAGGTCATAGGTCTCGTTTGAAATTTCGATTTTTTCGTATCCACCCTTAAGGCATCGCTCAAAGAAATTAGTGACGTGTTGGAATTCTCTTTGTACATCAGTGTTTGTAACTCTAGCTTGGTTCAAGTCTGGTTCATCGAGGAAATACGATACGATAAGAATGAACGCATTGAACTCATCGTCATAGCAATAGCCGTCTATTTTCATACCCGTGCTTCGGTACGAACACGGATTAAGTGTGTCAATTTCTCCGTACTCCTCAAGCATATCGCCCATTTTCTGTACGAAAACTTCCTCTCTGAGAGCTTCAATAGCATTGGCCTGAGCGCGAATCTCGTCATGAAACTGCTTTGAGAATTCAATGACGCCTTCAGTTATCACGTTACTCACCTTTTAACGTATTAATGTATTCGTCCATGTCTACCAAGTATGAAGCACATGCTCCGACAAGTAGAGAGTATTTCAAATCCCCTAAACCGCCCGGTATCTCGGTAATTCTGGGGAATCCTTCTGCAACCCTGAATAGTTCTTCGGTCTTAGCTGTGTAAGAAGCGTCATAAAGGTGAGCATGAGTTTCAAGATACCCCGCTTCATGTAGCGAGCGCTCAAACCTTCTCAAACTTGAAGCGTCTCCCGCTAATGACTGTCTCAATATAGCTACAATGCTTGGCAACGATTCACCACCCATCTGGGCTTGTACTAATGTCAAAACTAAGAGATGCAGTGACACGAGTCCCCGCTCATCAAGTTGTCTCTCGTTGCTTATCTGAACCTTCCTTGGTTCTTTTGAGAGCGTGGTTTTCACTTCGACGACATTTCCACTAATCTCATAATCGTGATATCCCCTGTGGCATCCTTTCCAAGAATCGGCAGCGGTTCTCTTGGCGATTCCTGCATCAATTAGCCTCCGCATCCACCACAGTTCACCAAATAGCCCTCTCTGACTCTCTTCTGAGAGACCTTGGAGACTGTACCGTTCAAAAAAACTGGACCACCTTTCCATGAAATCCAGCAAAGCCTCTTTTCTATCCGATGGTGAATCAATGCTTTGCAATTCTTCGGCTAGATCTGAGCATACGCTTACGAAAACGTCTCTATGCTCTGCTTTTTCCAGTCTCAGACATATATGCCATGTACCTGATACCGGAGTATCAAGCTGGATAATGTCGAAAACCATTCCCTTCCAGTTTGGGAAAGAGTAGTCAGGTTTCTTATTTAGTGGTCCGATTTCTACGAGCAGCTCTAATAGCCGTCCCGGGAAATAATAGCTAATACGAAGACCGCTCTCCTTCTCCAGATCCAGCCTGCGATATACTCGTTTCCGAACATGTGCTGCTGCTTCGGGCTCGTTCTCCAGTTCGGCCCAGATATCCCGGACTCTTTCATCCATGGCATATTCCATTTCCATTAGATGTCCGCCTCCTCAGCGTAAACAGAGTTCACAACGTACTCTATCGGTGTTGCAGTTTCGCTCCCTGGGAAACTGATAGCAAACCCGACAATTTCTTCACCTGCCAGACCATATCGTTTTTCGTCATCACTTGACTCTGGAAGGTATATCAGAATAAGACCTCTAGTGGCAGGACGTGTATTTCTGATTGCTGCACCTGACGGTAGATTTTGTGTTCCCGTGGCCCTCTTTGATTTAGCACGTGCTTCGTTCAGCTCATCGTTGCTTAGGTCAAGAGCTTCATCTGCTGGATTTGTTAGAACGCCAATAGATATTTTATCCTTTGTGACCGGAAGATTGGCCGTTCGTGTTACGCAGCGCACTTTGTACCCCGTCACTGATACTTCGTGAGTTCCTTCACCCTCCGGATTAGAAACGACCACCACATGCCAGTTGATGAGTTCCCCTTTGTCTACTTGCTTCCCTATGTACTCTGCGTATCTTGTTGGATTCACCACAATGTTAGCGTCTGCATGGGTTTTATAAGACTTGAGAAAACGAATAACCAGTTCCGGTTCGACATCTTTCCATATTAGCCTTGGTTTCTTAGGATTAAGTGTTTCGTCCGGCTTCCTTCCGATATCGTTGACTAGTCTTTCCAATGCGGCCAGATTATGACGTGACGCTTGAGGGTCAAATACTACTGTTTGAACCAGATGCCCAGCAAAAGTAACACTTATTTTTTCAGTAGTCCTAGATTTACCTGCAGATGTGATCGCGAGGCGTCCTGGATGACTCCTCACTTTGAGTCCAAATGTCTCCGGCGTACTCCCAATGGCTTCCATGTATTCAAACTCATTGCGCAATTCTCTGTTGGCCAATGCAATGTGGCTGTACCACTCTATTAGCTCTTCGGTGGTAAAAATCCTGCATAGGTCGTTGTAGCCAATCCGGTATCCGAACCATCTACCCATCTGCATCAGGGTATCATACATACGCGCAGAACGAAGGTAGTAAGAGACGGATAGCCCTTCAAGCGTTAATCCTCGAGAGAGTTTGTCGCCACCAATCGCTATGACACTTATGCCACGTTCATTCCAATGAACCAGCTCACCTTTTTCCATTCTCTCTCTTGTCTGTCTGTCAGCCAATCTGTAATCAAGCGTGTCTCCAATCTCTCCGTTAATACCTTTTATCTTTATGAGCTTAACAGCAGGATAAAGCTCTGCACTCACTTTCTCCCAGCTGTCGGTGCGACTATCGCTAAAGCCTCTTTTCAGCATCTCGGTAGATGTGGGTAGGAAATCAGTCTCCCAGATGCGACGGAAGTCACTCAATGAATCTGTACCGCTCATAATCCTTGCTGTCAGCGTCTGTAGTTCATTTTCAACCAAGTCCTTAACCTGACTTTGAACACGGGTGAAACGTGTAACGTGTATCAGCATCGAGTTGTGAGGAACACCTGAAGCCCGAATTCTTCTGGCCGCACACACCAGAATGAATGTTTTGATTGCTTTCTCCAAGCTATCAGGTAGGGAGGTTACGTTGAGGTTTGACTTGTGACTGCTCGGGATAACTCCTTCGTTGTCTTGGACTACCCTGACCAGCGGTAAAGGTTTGCTCGCCTCAATACCTGTGTCAAAGTCCCCCTTTAGACCGAAGACTTCTTCTGGACCTACGTAGTTAGAAGGTTGGGGAAGACTAACAAGAAAGTGCCGCGGGAACAGGTCGTCGCCGTAGACTGGATGCGGGTCATCTTTGTGAATGAAGATGTTGGCATACGGAGTAGCCGTATATCCCACATAAATACTTTTTTCAAAGCTTGATATTAACTCACGTATGAGCATATTAGTTTTTGTGGGGTCCCACTCTTCAATTATGTGGCCATTTTCGTCTCTTTCCGGCTTCTTAGTGTTTACAGATGCGAAATCGCATTCATCATCTATCAGTAGAAACGGGATTTCCCTGACAATCCGTCGCCCATTTTTGTCGGGAAAACCAAGACTTGTAGCCCAGTCAATGAGGTTGTTGAGAATCGTAACGTTCTTTTTGACTATGAGGATTATCGAGTCACCTGTCATTGAAGGAATGATCCCTGCATTACGTGCTATGGCAGTTCTAAAATCGCCATCCTGTGAGTTGCTCGTCAGGGTATTCACGACACTGTGGTTCTTAGGAAACATCTTCCGAACTCCGATTCTCCTTTCCTGTCCGGTGACTTTCTGAACGATGTCAAGGTCATAGCCAAGGAACTCCTCATTTAATCTTCCCTGCGTCTGGCTACGTAGACTGTTGTGGACTCCAGCGAGAATGATGAACAACTTGTATCCTGCGTCAGCAGCTTTTGTAATCAGTGCAGTGTAATTGGCAGTTTTCCCTGATTGTACATTGCCAACTACCATTCCTCTTCGGCCCCATGGCCCGGATCTAAGTGGGTCTTCAATTCGGCATAAAATCAAGCTGGAAAAGCGGTCAAGCCCCTGCACTATTTTGGGCGACCAGTGTTCTTTATGGATAAGATATTGCTGGTAATGATCCCAGAAATGCCATTTGAAATCCCTTTTGAGTGGCAGGTTCGTATTCGGGTTGAACCAGTCTTCATGATTTGATCTATCGTCGAGTATCTTTGCGTCTCCTTCGATTACAACCGAATGAATCGATTCTAGACAATTGAAAAGCTCTTTCTCATCGACTGTATTTTTAGGGTCGAACCCCTTCTTCATCTGCCTGATGAACTCCCTGATATTATCAGGTGTAACCGGATGCGTAGTGAAATAAGCGTATGAAAGGTTAACGATTTGTTCCTCTACCGGATTCATTTAGCATTACCCTCAACAAGTTTGTCCAAACAAGCTCTGTATAAAGGGTGAGAGTCAAAGGGCTCTATACTGCAGACAATATCAACAGCCTCTTCGTGGCTCCTGCCTTCAGCTACCTTCTGCTGATAAAGTTCGCGGCAGATATCCAGTAATTCATCAGGTGGCGGACCAAAATCCGCCGGAAGGTCCACGTGACAATCTTCGTTATCAAGACCATCCATGATAATAAGGCGGTGTGGAACCGAATTCTCAATAATATGAAATAGCTTTCTTATCCATCTTTTTGTTGGGGCCAACTCACTTAGAACTCTCTTCAACACAGGGTTGTCAGGGTTTAGTCTATAGACAATCTTGTCTCGGAGCTGTCTTCTTAACCAGACATTATTACTTTCACTTGTTCTCTTTCTCTTTGTGATGCCAGTCCTCGTCCTGTAGACTTCCGAGGCACGTTGTCTTGTAACCCGGGCAATCCGTAACATTTCTGCCTTCAGACGGTCGGGGGGAGACGCAACTGCTTTTCTCACGTCGATTGACCACTCATGGTCCATATCATTTGTTATATCTACCTTTATTCGCGCCAATTTATAGTGTTCCTCAGCCTTGAGATCAAAATCCAGATAGCCTCCCGAAACAATCATTCGCTTGTTTCTATAGACGTAGAAGCCCTGCTGTGCGTTCCAGCCTTTCGGTCCTGCTCCTTGCAGATTTTCGACTTCATTTCTTTTTGACACATGAGGCAGAACATACGGAATTACCGAAACGCGACTTTCCTCATATTTTTCAGATGATAGCTCCTGCGTGAAGTCATTAGATTTCAAAAAGGGGTCCCAAGGCTCACAAGGCGCTTGGCCAACAAAGATGTTCAACCTTTCTATGCGATTCTCTAGGAATTGATGGAATACCATCTCAAGATACTCTTTGACATACAAAAACCGTTTCAGAAATGTCATCTCCGGGTTATGGTTGGGTAAAGTATCGCGGTCAATGGAGCGGTCAAGGTTTTGCCATAACACGAGTGTGCCGCTTTCAAGACTCTTGAGTGGTTCCAAGAGTGGCCAGACATCTTTTGCAGGTGTCCTCCCAAGTTTCCATGCCCGAGAATGTTGTATGTAATCAAGGTCCCAGAATCGTACAGATTCAGAACCATCTGCGGTCTTCGTGTACACAGTCACCACCTTGCACTGAGAAAAAGAAGCCGTCTTCAAACCTAGCCCAAAACGTCCCAAGTCTTGAGGGTCCCTAGCTTCAAGCGGACTTTTTGTACCTAACCTCATCGCTTCGACTAGGCATTCCTCCGTCATGCCTTTGCCATCATCCAGAATCCGTACCCAAGGATCACCATCGTTCCATGCGTAGCTTATCCAGGCATTCGAGGCGTCAGCAAATATGCTGTTATCAATCAGGTCTGCAATTGCCATAGCGATGTCATACCCAAAAGCTCTCAGAGAGTGGACAATTGCGTCAGCTCTTGGTGGGCAATCCTCGAATTCGCTGTCAGTGTAAAGCCGAGAGTTGTTCATCGCCCTTCTCCGTCAGATTTTGCAGAAGCTTCAACTGGACTTTATTGATTCTGTGTAGAACCCCGTGAATCTTGGCCGCAATCAGCCGGGCTAAAAGTGGCGGAACGGCATTCCCTACTTGCCGATACTGGTCCGTGCGTGAACCCTCGAAGTAATAATTGTCCGGGAAAGTCTGGAGTCTGGCGGCTTCTCTCACCGTCAGGCTTCTGCACTGGCTTGGGTCATGATGTATGTAATAATGCCCGTCTTTAGAAATATGAGAGGTCACCGTCGATGCCGGTTTCCCTTTCAACTGCACCCTGAAACGGTCTGAGAATATGATTTTACCCTTTGTAGAAATCACATTTTGATGCTTCGGAAGCAAAGAACTCGGGTATTCGTCCAGCTCTGGAGAATAACCATGTATGTGGGCGAAGCATGACGCATACAGATAGCGATGAAGGTCTTCCGAAATATGACCTCGCGTCGAGTGATTACAGACTCCGTGTAACCTCGGGTCTACATACCAAGTAGAAAGGCGCGAGGGACCAGCCTCGCATTCCAAGTACTCTGCACCTCTGGTCAGGCATTCGGCACTTAAAAATGAAATGGCTTTTAGAATCTCCTGTCTCACTTTGGTGCTAATTTGCTTGGAAGAAAACCATTCTGTTTTAGAGGCGGCTTTTATAGCTCTGCACCAAGCTTCAAAAGAATCGGACGCGGACAATCCGCTACGTAATTTAGGAAGGTCATCAATTACTTCACCGGAAGGAACAAAATCTGGTCGGGCTTGGAGACAGACTTCAGCCGGACAAACCATTATGAGGTCTGATATGAGGTCTGAACGTACGCCAAGTAGAAAAACCCTGTGTCTCGTTTGCGGAATGCCGAAGTGCTCTGATTTAACAACGTAATCCTTTGCTTCCAGTGAACCTAGGGCCTTAGAAGACGCGAGCGAGAATATTTCGTACCGCAGGGGAGATGCTTTGAAGCTCCCATTAGCTATTGCCTTTCTGGGCGCTTCAAGGTCCTTCACTATTTTGGCAAAGATGTTTAGACCGTTCACCTCAGTGGACAGGAGCCCCTTGACGTTTTCCATGAGGAATACCGGAGGAGCATGGTCTGCAACTATTTTGAGATACTCTTTGTACAGGAAATGGCGGTTGTCATTCTCATATCGTTCGGGTTCTACGCTTTTAACGCGGGAACGCCCGATTACTGAATATGCTTGGCAAGGAGGCCCTCCGATCAGTACCCATAAAGCATTCCCGTTAATGGCAGAATTGATACGGTTCCTTAGTTCTGAATAAGCCAAGCTCGGACTGCCCAGTTCTGCCAGCCAGCAAGTCGCCTTAGCCATCTCTGCCTGTTCCCTGTGTCTTTGGAAGAGTTCTTCCCTTGTAAGCTCTCTGTGCAGATATCTGAAATAGTCTGAAGGATCAGATTCACGTTCAAGAAATCTGAAGAAGCTCCTCAACTCCAGAGTTTGATAAGCGTTTGGGTCCTTCTCAATTGACAACACCACAGTGAAAGGGTTTTTTGCTGATTCATCTTGAAAGCAACTAAATCCCTCACCCAGACCTCCTGGTCCGGCGAACAGATCAATTACGGGTATAGGGCGTTGCATGTTATCGAGCCTCCGTAACACTCAATCCAGACTGTCCCACAATTTTGTTGTCTTTAACTGCCAACACATTATCTATATCTACTTGGGCTGCATCACCTGCTTTTTGGTAGAAGGCGCAGTATTTACTAATCGGGCAGTCTTTATGAATGGGAGACTTTTGCTTACAAACTGTAGCTGCGAAATCAATAAGGGCAAAATTGAATTCGCGTGGGTGTTCTGAGTCTATTAATCGCTCGAGAGCTTCTCTGAACAGCTTACTTCGCCTAGATGAGTCTGTAATCAGCAGCCCGAAGACACGTCCTGCTACTCTAACTGTGTTGGTATCCAGTAAGACATCGGCATATCCAAAGGCAAAGCATCTCACAGCCGAGGCAATATAATGGCTTACTCCTGGAAGTGATGTCAGGTCTTCAAAACTGCGAGGTATCTGTCCACTGAATCTAGTCACAATGTCTACAGCCATAGAATGGAGAAGTTTCCACCGCCAGTGAAGCCCAGCAGAACGAAATGATTTTGCGAGTTCATCTGTTGAGCTTTGTACAACCGAATGAATACTGGGGTATCTTTCAAGGAAGGCTTGGTATAACGGGACAACTTGGTCTGCCCTTGTTCTGTGGAGTAGTATTTCAGCGACCAGAACTTTGAAAGGTTCCTGAGTGTTCCTCCAAGGAAAATGTCGTTGCCCTACGGAGTTCCACCATTCAAGTAAAATTCTCTTAATTTCCTCAACAGGAGACTCTTTTAATGACTGTTCCACTGTAACACTATTATCCGGCGCCATTTTGCCCTTCTCGTGAATTATTGATAGCGTAATAGATACGTGCCGGCCCAACCTGACGGCAAGAGACATCTCCTCGCTCTTCAAGTACTTTTAGTACACCAGCCATAAACTGGCGGTTGGTGTTTAGCCTTTCCGATAGTTCTTTAACGCTCAGTCCAGGTTCTTTGGACAGTATCTCTCTGATCTTACTTGTAAGTTCAGTCTTATCCGTCTTATTTGTTATCATTAGCGAACATCCTTATAATAACATTAGTGATTGCATTATACTACTTATCAAGGTGAGAATTAAAGAGAATATTGTCATCTAGAAATAGAACTAAGGACAGGACAAGAAAGCTGGTTTTACCCAAAGAGAAGTCTTACGAATATATAAGACTGGAAGGCAACCGGGTGTAAAAATATCTTGGAGCAAAATCATAAATAGAATAATTCGATAGATAGCCCCTTTGGTACCTTTGATAATAGCTGACACTGTTTGTCATTCATTACAAGTATTCCACAGACCATCAAATATCACTGAATACCCCGACACTTGGACAGTTATCGACAGAGGTTGAATTGTAGCAGCCTCGTTCATTCTGTGTCTTAATGTTTGATGTAACTCACGGAACACTCTTTCGGCTGGGCCTACTTCCCAACGCATTCGAACAAATTGAGGCCAATTTGCAATAGCGAGGGATGCAGAATGTGTCTCGAATCCATAGCCGTGCATACGCGCAGCGGCGCGAGAGAGACCGAACAGATAACAAGAAGTGAATCCATCACTTCTTGTTAACTTCAAGCGGAAGCTATTCGCCAACCGTTTTACACCATTTTGGTTTATCCATGCAGTGACTTTGTCAGCCCACTCATCAAGATCATTTGTCAGATTGCTTGCTTTACTGCGTAATTGGCGAATATCATTAGTTGCGTAATCCTGCCACTTTAGTTGAAACAAGGCCAGTTCACCAGTTAATCTGTCAAATATTGCAGCGTCTATATCCGTTATTATGGTATTACCATCGCGAATCTTTATGTTGCCATCGAGGCATTGATATCTTGTCCCTTGAAAAAGCGCGTAGAGATCTGTCCTCATCCAATTTTCTCTGGGATCTGATAGCCGTATCTTGTTTTCCGGACATCGCAATTCCTGCAGGATAGCTATTGAGTGAAATGGATTTCTGATTAGACTTGAGATAGGACATAAAACTAATCCATTACCCAGATCGAGTAAGAGGGGCATGAAGAAGGGGGTGTGCTCGTTAAACATGGAAACTTCGTCTGCTCGCACTGTAATTGCAGTCAGTGCTTTCCGAACCAATGCCTGATCGAACTCTCCAAAATCAGTGATGTTTTGTTCCAGTTCTTTGAATGGCTTCCATATCGTAAGACTTTGCTGGATGGATATTCCAGGCCTTTCCTTGGCAGCCAGAGAGGCAAATTTGATGTGTTTAATATATGAGCTAACAATGATAGTAACAATCATGCTTAAGTCCACGCCATTAATCTCTCCAAGTTTTACGCTTGGATGGATGCCTGCTTCGTCTCGCCATTTTGTTACTAATCCGATGGCTTCAGCCAAAAAGTGAAAATCCACTTCTGGTATTGCGTCATAACCCATCATAATTCCATGACCGGAGTCCCAAGGATGAATCAATGGTATCATCAAATCATCAATATCATCCCTTTCCCAATCAGATAATGGCTTTCCACGATTTCTACCAAGGAAATTACCAACACGATCAAATGGGAATACTTGGTCATTTATATCAAAAAGTTCCCATTCACCAAATGACTCAATATCAGGTTTGTTCAGTGTATTCTCCAAAGCTTCCAAGCGGGAAAACTCCATTTCGTCTAGAAACTGCGAAGGCATTTTATCGACTGCTCTAACAAGGAAACCTTCGTCATTGCGTTCTGCAACAAGGTAGCCGTGCCTAATCATTTCCGCAGCTCGCTCCATCAATACAGAACGACCGAATTGATGAAGAAGATTTTGGGCGAACGCCCAGCTCTGATCGGTACTTTTAGCGAGAGGAAATCCGGTAAAGTTCTGCAATGATGAAAAGAGGTTCTTCGCAGCTAAGTTCCATCCCCATTGGATTATCTGAAAATATGACTCAGTTTGTTGTTCTTCTCTTCCGGCCTTGGGGCTGGATACAGTCCAACAATCAAGAACTCTTATGGCCTCGATAAATACTAATAAACGGTGGATAGGATCTGATGGGATTACGGCTAGAGCCCCGTTCAGTTCTTCTTGTGCAAGCGACTGAAATTCTTCGTATATTTTCTTTTGGTTTGAGTGATTCATTAGTGTGTCTTTGACCTGCCCCCGGCAGTGACACCGGTTGTTAAGTCGTAGTCAGTATCGCCTCTGATGCCGGCGGCTGGTATCCCAAGGTACTGTTTGGACTAATCTGATTATAGTCTCTTCTCCACTGCTGTATCAACACCTTGGCCTCTTCCAAGGTGTTGAAGATTTCGCGGTCTAGGAGCTCATCTCGCAGCTTGCCGTTAAATGACTCGATGTGCGCTCATATCCCTCGTAATCTGCCCCTGCACGGCGTCGAGCAATATATTCTTCAAGAGGTGACATCTCTCCTCTCAAAGTCGATTTATTATCTCACATTTCCGATTTTAGAGGCAGATGTCAACACTTGTTCTTCAACAAGAGGGCTTCAACTTAGAGACTGATGAGTTGGTGACAGTATTTGCGTTAATGCAGGAATGAGTTTTCTTCTCAAATTCGGATGCTTCCTGAGCGGCTGACCAGCCAAAATTCGAACTTAGCGCGTCAGGCGACTGTTAGGACGAGTATCTATCTTAAATCCAATTGCTAGCTGGCAACCTTCTAGACTGGCCAAGGGAAAGTTACCGAGAAGAATCTTTCTGGAGACAGACGACGATTGCAAAAGGTTCTAGGTATCGTCCCCCTAAGTGGGCTCAAGATGACACGAACCGGGTAGTTAAAAGGCTAGAGTAAAGGTCTTCTCAAAAGTTTTACCTTTTGTACACAGTGGTGGGCGGTAGAGGACTTGAACCTCTGACCCCCTGCGTGTAAAGCAGGTGC
>CAYLXD010000043.1:0-12874 GCA_964387515.1 uncultured Pirellulales bacterium
TATTGCGAAGTATGATCGAAGTCTACGCCGCCCAGCACAACGACTTTCCGCCAGGTTATGTGGGTGGAGAACCCCAGTTGTTGGCACCGCTTATTACGGCACAATTATGCAACTCAAGTAACAGCTCAGGAGAAACTTCTGCTGAACCCACCGAAGATTATACTCTGGGGCCATATTTATCGGCAATACCCAAAAATCCATTTAACGATAAGAACACTATAAAAGTATTAAGCGCTGCTACCCCATTTCCCGACCCGCCGACAAGTACAGGCACTTTCGGCTGGATATACAAACCTTCTACAAAAACCATCAAACTCAATTATCCCGGCACCGACTCTAAAGGTGTCAGATACTATGATTATTAAAAAACCCCGGTCTTGGCCGGGGTTTTTTACATCTCGCCAAACCTTTTTTTATTTGCGGCGACGAAGAAACAAACCGCCAAGGCCAAGCAAAGACAACGTAACCGGCTCCGGTACCATAGTATGTGAAATCAGGAAAGATTCAGCGCCCGTCGTCACATCTATCTGATAAAGGGAAACAACCGATGAACTGCTTCCGGGGGCAAAGGCAAAATCAGCAGTCAGCCAGTCACCATCATCATACACAATCGGGGCTTGGAAATCCAGCATGCTCCACATTTCGCCCTGGCCCAAGTCACTAAAGTCCAATCCGTAGACGTTATCCGCCAGCGTACCACACTGCCACGTATCCTCCGGCGCATTCGGCCCGGCAGCAAAATCGCTTAAGATGCCGTCGCTGTCAACTGCCAGAGCAAGGAAAACATCTTGTGGGTTATCAGTTACAGAGACGGTGATTTTGTATGCTGGGCTCATCGGCTCGGCTGTGATTGTCCATACTGTTGTGGCGTTAGTTATAGAAGTGACGGTAAGAATTAGAAATATTATTAATATCTTTTTCATCCCTCTCATCCTCCTTCTCCTCGAAATGGCTAAAAGCTTGCTTTCCTCAGTCGTCAAGAAAACCGCTTTTTTCAAGGTCACAAACCGGCCTCGAAGCGCCCACCTTGTCAGTTGAGTTAATTGTACCCCCAACTGTCGCCGATTGTCAAGACTTTTTTTTGCCCGCGATTACTTTTTTTGAGTCGGCTTTTGCTGCGTACCAAAAATCGCGATTTTCCGCTCGTAAAGAGGGTTTTTCCGCCACGGTGGATAAATGTGATGGCCGAAGGGAACATAAACAGTCTCTTCCGTCTGGGATACCGCCTGCAAAAAGTGCCAATACCGTAAGGCATATTGGATAAGACGTACAGGTTTTCCGCAGGATTTATCTACAACGACATAAGATTTCCTGCAAAAGTAACTGGTGCATACGGCTGGATATTAAGCCGGCGACAAAGCAAATCAGGCTCGATTGGCCCGGAACAGATAGTGAGGGTGTTCGATATTATGACTATCGATTCTTCGGGGGCTCCGGCTGAACATTCTCAACCTTATTAAAGACCAAAATTTGCGGGCTGACAGTATTGGGGTCGGTCGGCTGCCCGCCTTTGGGGAAAACATAGACGAATAGCTTTGCATCCCATCTACTGCTGTCTTTAGAGACCGGGCCGGTAATATGATATTTCATATCTGCCTCAAAAACCTCATCAGGCAATTGCATATAGAAGTCATCCAGTGTAACTGTCACACCAAGCTCTCGCGTCGCCGGATTGTAGTTTGTATAACACGGCCCAAAGACGAAACATAAAAACGTTCCTTCCACGGGGCCATCCTCGAACAGCCCTCCTTCGGCTATCACCATTGAAGAGCCGATGGCGTTTACGAGTGATACGATACTGCCGTCTGGCGCCAAGGTTACCTGCCAGCTACTTTCCTGGTCTTTCCAGGTGCCGGCCAGAGACCGCGGGAATTCGCCGCCGCCTTCAATAATTACCTCGACGCCGCTATTATTAACGGAGGGTCCCTGACAGCCGACAAGTCCCATCAGAATAACACAACATCCGGCAAATATTATTGACCGCTTCATAATATTTAGTCCTTTAACTTTATCAGCCACTGATTTTACGGATTGTTTCTTGCCACAGATTTCACTGATTCCACTGATTTATATTTCTTATTTTTGACCTCCTGGGTTTACTTAATCTGTATACATCCGTGCCAATCTGTGGCTAACTACAAAACCATTCGTTTGACCTGGACGGATGTGCCAAAGTTGATAATAAGGCCCACCTCCAGGCCGGTCGCTATCAGATAATTCAGCAGTTGCGCCTCAAACACAGGATTATATTTGTCCGTCGCTTTGACCTCTATCACTACTTTATTATCAACAACAATATCAGCGAAGTATTCACCAACAATCTGATTGTCATACTTTACTTTTATAGGCTTTTCCGGCTCTGCAAAGACGCTTCTTTTTCTTAACTCTATCACCAGTGAATTATGATATACTTTTTCCAAAAAGCCGTAACCAAGCTTATTATGAACGGTATGTGCGGCATTGATTATTTGGCTCGTTATTTCCTCATGCTTATATCTACTCATGGCTGTATTATAGCCACTGATTTCACTGCTATATATTTTTTATTTAATCCGTGTTAATCAGTGTTCATCTGTGGCTAAGTAAATAAAAAAAGAGGCAGGTCAAAAGACCTGCCTCTTTACAAACTAATCTGTGTTGGCTCTTACTACTTATCTGCGACGACGCAGCAGCAAACCGCCAAGACCGAGCAGCAGCATAGTTGCCGGCTCAGGAATCTGATGTATTATCAGCGTATGCAAAATCGTACCAATTTCGATTGGCTCATCGCCAACCGGGCCAACCTTGGTTACATCGTAAACTTCTATGGTCAGCGTAACGTCAGTGGGCTCTAAGCAGTGAAGATACAGCTCTCGCATCAGAACCGACCCACCTGGCATCACTTCCCCCGAGGCCGTGCCCTGATAAATCTCAACATGCTGGGCATCATCGACATAGTACTTACCCTGATAGGTAGTTGTCGTCGGGAACTCGATGTCGGTCATAGGTGGCAAGCCTGGATAGGAACCACTGGCACCATCGACGATGAGCTCTGCCTGATTGTTGTTCAACACGTAGTAGAGGTCATAACAAGTTGACTGCTCATCTGCCGACAACTCAAGGTCGAGCTCAATTATTTCAGACGGCGCAATCCAAACCTCAGGGCCCTGCTCCACGCCATCGACGGTGAATATAAAATGGGCGTTCGCCACAGAAGCCAAGCCAAGAACCAACAACAAAACAATCAATTTCTTCATTATCATCCTCCTTCTCTATTATACAACTAACACATTCGAATACTAACTCACATAAACACAAAGCATTAAAAGCATTACATCGCTGCACTGCTACGCTACGGCACACTACGGACATCCGTTGTCCCAACCGTTCTTCCAACCGTCACCTATGCCGGTGCCATCAGAGTCCGACGTTCTGATTCTACCATCGTAGTTGGTATCACAGCAGGCATCATAAGCAACATCCCAGGCATCTCTCCAGGCTTCTGAGTCCGAGGTCCTAATCCTACCGTTACCGTCTACATCACCTCTGCAGTGGCAGTCATAGCACCAGCAATCGGGCTTGCCGAGTTCCTCCCACTTGGTGACCATTGTGGCAGTAATTGTTCGACCGCACTTGTCAACCATGCCCTCGTAGAAGCAATCGGTCACTGGCCCATTGACGAATGTACAGTCAGGAACCAATATGGCCTCGTTAGCATCGGTCAGCACCACGTTTCCTCGGATCGGCTCACCCTCGACACAAACGTTACAGTCTTTGTCGACTTTAACGGAAATCAAAGTGCCGTTCGTGTCCGGCTCATTGCCTTCGACATAGAGCGCACCCATTTCGAGAATGAGCGTGTTTGTGTTGGGACCGCTGCCTCCTGCACCTGGGTCGTCGTTCGGGGCGACAGGCGTTCCGTTAGACTCGACCACACCGGTCGTCTCGTTGATGACAATGGTGCCCGGGAAGATACCATAACCCTGAACCGTTGCGGTGCACTCACCGACGTTGTAATCGTTGATGTCGCCGGTGAAAACCGCTCCAGAGTCAGCGGTTACCTTCAACCCGAAGCCACTGACATCGGCATCAGCGGAATACTGGATGGAAGCCCAGCCGCCGCCTTTGTCAACGACGGAGAGAGTAACGGTTCCCGCGAAGGCCGGAGCCGCAACAAACAGTGCAACCATTACCAAGAGTATTTTTCTCATGGTAACTCCTTCCTTTCTCTAACTTTCCTTCTTCGCAGAGCCACACACTCCGCACTGTTTTGGTTTCTACAATTAACAACTAACATCTTAATCCTGTCTAAACAGACATCTAAAATCTAAAGTTACGCTCTACACTAATGGTAAAAAGGCTGCTTAATACAGCACAAAGACCGACAGGAAAGCCTAATGTGAGTAACATTTTTCCGCTCCTCCAAACCTCCTTTCTCGCCGGCTGGCGTAAAGATGAATTTGGTCACACTATACACACTGTGTTACTACTGATGAAAGCTGATAGTATCCTATCACAGGCCCCCAAAAAAATCAAGAAAAAAATTTAGAAGAATAAGAAAATTTTATGGCCGGGCGAGACAGGATACCGGCTGTGGACAGGCAGGCAGCCTTTGGAACGTCGATTTCGGGCCAAAAATGGCTCTTCAAAGCCCCCCCGGACGGGCAAAAGCGTGAATTTGAGGCCGGCAAACACGTTTTTGCTGAAAAGAACACTCTTTTTTTTTCGTAATTTTGAAGTTGCTGTGTGGAATCGGCGGCAAATTCTGCTATTTTGGCACTCTATGTGGAAGTTTCTGCAAGGCCGGCTGATATTCGTCAGAGTGGTACTATTGTGCTCTGTGGCGGCGCTTATGGCAATCGGGATAGCGGCTATCTACTCGGTCGGCCACCCGGCGCAGTCCGGTCCCGCTACGGCCCCCGCTGTTGTCTTGCGACAGCAAGACGCGGGGGTGACGAGTCCAGCATCCGGGACGGGTGAGCTGGCCGATTTGTGGAAAAAGCAGATGTTATTCGCCGGAGTCGGATGCATCGGCTTTTTGGCGACAAATCTGGTCAACTACCGGCGGTTCGGGGCAGTCAGCTACTGGATTTACGGTGCGGTGCTGGCGCTTCTTGGCCTCTTGCTGATTGACAAAGTGGTGGATTTGCCTTTTGTTCCGGTAATTAACAATGCCCGGCGATGGATTCGAATAGGAACCAGAGCGCAATTCGTGCAGCTACAGCCGTCGGAATTGTGCAAGCTGGCCTATGTCCTGGCCCTGGCGTGGTTCCTGCGGTATCGCAGCAACTACCGCAATTTCACCGTCCTGATTGGACCTTTCGCTCTTACAGTGCTCGCGATGGTCCTGATAGTTCTGGAGCCGGATTTGGGTACGGTCATGCTGATGATGCCGGTATTGTTTACGATGCTGTTCATCGCAGGCGCAAAGGTCAGGCATCTGCTGATTATCGTCCTGCTGGCACTATTGGTGAGCCCGGTGCTCTGGCGTCAAATGAGACCTTATCAGCGAACAAGAATAAGCTCAGTGCTGCTCCAAAGCAGTTGGGTTCAGGAAAAGGCCGAGCGGCATCCGGCGATTGGAGAAGTTCTCGTCGGCGGGCAGTTCAGCAAAAAGAAGTGGGAGAGCAACTGGGGCTATCACCTGATACGGTCAAAGTACGCGGCGGGTTCCGGCGGAGCAAAAGGCTACGGCTTTCGGCAGGGTCCTTTTATTAAGTACAACTTTCTGCCGACAAGACACAACGATTTCATATTCGCTGTCATCGCCCATCAGTGGGGTTTTGTCGGCTGTTTGATTGTGCTTGGGCTTTATGTAATAGTCCTCTGGTGTGGACTGGAGATAGCTGGCGGAAATACCGACCCATTTGGGCGATTGCTGGCGGTCGGTATCGTGGCAACGTTTACGTTTGAGATTATTGTCAACGCGAGCATGACATTAGGGCTGATGCCGATTACGGGCCTTACTCTGCCGTTCGTCAGCTACGGCGGGTCGAGCCTTGTGGTTGGTATGACTTCCGTGGGCCTGCTAAACAATATCGGCCGGTGTCGGCCTTTCGGAGTGGCACGCAAACCGCTTGAATAACACACGGATTGGCTCGTTGAAAAGAGCGGTCGGCAAGAGTATAAAGAGTCACGGATGATAAAAGGTTTCAGACAGATAGCTTTTCTTACGGCGCTATCACGGTTGCTCGGGTTTGCCCGGGATGTAGCGTACAGTCATTTTTTCGGCGCGGGTGCCCTGCTGGACGCCTGGACCATCGCATTCAAAATTCCTAATCTCGCAAGAAGACTGTTCGGTGAAGGGGCGGCTTCCGCTTCTTTTATCCCCATATACAGCGAACAGCTTCACAAGGACCGCCGGCACGCAAAAGAGCTGGCCAACACCGTGGTAACGGTCGTGTTTGTACTGCTTGCGGCGATAGTCTTAATTGGTGAGGGCCTTCTCTGGGGCTATTACAAACTTTTCAGCACAACCGGTGAGACCAGACTGGTTCTGTCACTGACCTCAATTATGCTGCCCTATATGCTGTTTGTATGTACGGTGGCGATATTGGCGGGGATTCTGAATGTCCACAGACACTTCGCGATGCCGGCCGCTGCACCGATAGTTCTCAATATTTTCATCATCAGCGGAGTCCTGCTGGCCGGTGCGGTACTGAAACTGCAGGGACGAGAGCAGCTCTTCCTTGTAGCGGCCGCGGTGCTCATCGCAGGACTCGTCCAGATAGCAATGCAGGTCCCCGTGCTTGCTCACTGCGGCGTTTCCATAAGGCCGGCCTGGCAAATTTATTCGGACGCATTCAGGAAAATCATAATCCTTATGGGACCAATGATACTGGGCCTGACAGCAACACAGATTAATACGCTGGCCGACGACCTCATTGCCTGGTGGTTTTCCGGCTCCGTGGAAAAAGGCACCTTTTTTATGCTGATGGGCCACAAGATTTTGTATCCGCTGGACCGCGGCTCGGTGTCGCATCTGTATTTTTCGCAGAGATTGTACCAGTTGCCGCTCGGCGTGTTCGGCATATCACTGGCAACGGCTATCTTTCCGGTGATGAGCTCGGCTTCGGCGAGAAAAGATTTTACAGAATTGGGCAGGACGGTTTCGCGCGGTCTTTGTGCGTGCGTTTTTATTTCGATACCCGCGATGGTCGGGCTTGTGGCAATAGCCAAACCGCTGATTGCACTTGCCTTTCAGCACGGCCAATTCAGCGGTAAAGACACAAATATGGTGGCGTGGACGCTGCTTTTTTACGCCTTAGGATTGTGCGGCTACTTTTCGCAGCAGACTGTCACGCGAGCGTTCTATTCCATGCAGGATTCGAAAACCCCGATGGCAAGCGCGCTAACAGCGGTTGCTGCCAACATCGTGCTGAACCTGGTCCTGATATGGTTTCTGGGTACCGGCGGGTTGGCGCTGTCAACGGCACTTTGTTCGTATCTGCAGGTTATGATTCTCGCAGTGATGCTTCGCAGGCAACTGGGTTTTGCGATATTTGAAGGTCTTGCAGTTACATTAGCAAAGACAATCGCGGCTACACTGCTGATGTCGGCAGCAATTGTAATAACGGCGCATCTGTCGAGAAACTGGCCGAATGTTTTCAAGTTGGTTCTGGTGGTGCCGGCAGCAACGGCGGTTTATCTGGCAGCGGCAAAAGTCCTGCGCATCGAAGCACTTTCTGTGTTTGCGGGCGGTAAAAAGGGCCCCGAAGGGCCTACAACAACTGATGCTTATGATGCTTAAACATATTCTCGCAAGAGCCGTATTGTAAAAGAGGTTTTTGGGACGCTTAAAGCCTGCGGTTCTTCTGAAAAAGCCCGTCAACAGGCAAAATCTGGATAATCGGCCCGGCGGGATTACCAGAAAAGCGATAAGGTCCTCTAAAATATGCAGGTTGCACCATTATTACACCTAAAGCCGGCGGGGCGATTTCCCGAAATAATACCAAAAAGGCTGATTTTTTATTGCAGCCGAGGCTGTTTTTAGGGCCAGCAGAGGGCAAGGTGATTTTTACAGCCGGTGGTTAAGTTGCAGGCTCGCAGGCTGGTCCACCGGCCCGGCCTTCGCAGCCGCTACGGCGGAGTAGGCAGAGATTATGTACAAGAGCAGGTATTTGTTGCTTTTTTCAATAGTTTTGCTGTGCTGCTGCTCTTTGCCAGCCGAAGGTCAAAGGTCTTCAGATTCAGAAGATTCAGGCCGGCTGTTTTCACCGTCGGTCGGCCAGGCGTTCTATGAGATAGCTTATGA
Organism: uncultured Pirellulales bacterium; assembly: GCA_964387515.1. Taxonomy (GTDB): domain Bacteria; phylum Planctomycetota; class Phycisphaerae; order Sedimentisphaerales; family Anaerobacaceae; genus CAVXEF01. Next base: position 8,234 of record CAYLXD010000043.1, read on the forward strand.
GCTTGCTAACCGCAAGGATGTCAGCAGGTCCGAGGTCGAACAGGCAATCATATTCCTGAACGCCACAAAAGAAGTCGATGTCAGGGCCAAGTATGTCCTGGCCGACATGCTTGAGCTGGCGAGTAAATACCCCGACCGTAACTACTCCGAACTCGTGCGCAAACTGTTTTGGGACTATCTGGATGAATCGGCTGAGCTGGGGGTGGTCAGAAAAGCAGTTCAATATCTGCTGGACCGTCTGGACTCGCGCGAGGAGCGCGAGGCCTTTCTTGCCGATCTGCTAAAAGGTATAGGTGATGAGAACGCGGTTTTAAGCTCTGAGTTGGCAACGCTGCTGGGTCTGCTGCTGGCCGAAAAACCTGACACGGAAACCGCTTCTTACTACTTTCTCGCGGCATACCGCCAAAACAAATATAATAAACTGGCTTTTGCGAAACTGGAAGAACTTATGCCCAAGATAGGGCCGAGCGTTTATCTTGAGCATCTAAGGTTAATGCTGCGTGAAAATCCCCTGAATCTGGAGTCTGCTCTGGCTTTCGCCCGATATGCCGAGCAGATGGAACTTTATGAGGTCGCATCCGGGGCGTATGAATACTGCGCCGGTTTATTCAAGTACCTCTACCCATCCGCAAATATGCCCGCGGAGATTTACCTTCCCTGGGCCCTTAGCAGCTATAACACTAAGCGAGATTATCACAGATGCCTTCAGATTGCTTCCGATATACAAGATGAAGGTCAATTTGATTTGGTACTGGAGGCGGTAGCAGGCAAGGCGGCGGCAAAAATGGGTGAAGCAGAAAAATCGAAACAGATGCTGACAGCCGCTGCAGAACAAGCGTATTTGTATCTGGAGAAAGAGCAGCCGTCACAACAGCAGGATGGCGGCCAGCTCAGCGCGGTTCAACTTGCATGGTTCTACAGCTTCGTGCTGACAGATGTGAACCTCGCAGTTGACTGGGCCAACAAGGCGTACACAGCGGACCCAAATTCGGCAACGGCGGCGGGAATTTTAGCATACTCGTTTGCACTTAACGCCCAAAACGAGTGGGCCAAGCCCCTTATAGAGCATTACGGCCAAACCCAGATAGCCAAGTTAGCGGAGGCTGTGATTCAACTGTCAGAGCAACAGAAGGACGCAGCTATTGAGACGCTGAAGGCTGCTATCGCAATAGCGCCGGGCTCGTTGGAGGCCGAGCACGCCAAAAAAATGCTGGCCGAGCAAGGCAGCCAGTACGTTCCCCCCGTAGACACCGGTACTCTAATGATAACTTTAGGAGAACTGTTCGGGGAAAACCTGATTCCAACCTTCCTCAGTCCGGAGAAAATACTATCGGTTCGTCTTAATCTTCGCGGCAGCAAGTTTTCGTACGGCAGCGATTTCGGCGGAGTTGTGGGAATAACCAATAACTCTCCGGAGCCGATTGTAGTCTGCGATGACGGCCTGTTCAAAGGCAATATCCGAATCGATGCCGAGATTAGCGGCGACCTCAGCAAAAAAATACCCGAGCTGGTAAATATAAAGAGTCAGTCGGCCCTGCCCATCAAGCCGGGCAACAGTATGCTTGTGCCTGTTCGGCTTATCACCGGCGAACTGAGGCAAATACTGCTTATGCATCCGCAGGCATCTCTGGATATTGAATTTACGGTTTACATCGACCCTGTAACAGGCGAAGACGGCAGTGTAACCAACAGATTGGCCGTTATAAAACCATTCAAACTCACTGTAAAGCGTTCGGGGATTCAAATTAGCCGCAGATTCCTGCAAACCCGGTTCAACTCACTGACAACAGGTCGACAGGGACAAAAAATCAATACGGTAGAACTTTTTGTCGGTCTTTTGGCCGAACAGTCCGCCTTCGGCGGAATGGCCAATCGCGAGCCGCCTTATAAACTTACGTACGCCGACTGGATGCAGCCAATGCTCACCTCTGCACTGCTGCAGGCCCTTGCCGACGACAACTGGGCGGTCAGGACGCATACGGTCGCCGCGATGCTTTCTCTGTCTATGGACTATGAGCTGATAAGCGATGTCTCAGAAAACCTCAACGATACTCAATGGCCGGTGCGTTTGATAACAATGTACGTGCTGGCCAAAAATCAGGGCGGCAGTTTCCGCAAGGTCCTGGACCATATCGCCAGATACGACTCCGATGAGCTCGTTCGCGAGATGGCGGTCGCCCTCGGCGGCACAGCCACGGAACCCACTAAACCCACAACTCAGCCGAAGTAGGAAACTTCACAGCAACAACCCCCGCCCGCAAAAACCAAATAAACCCGCTGGACGCATTCCGCCACTCAACTCGCCGCGAGGGTCGTTTAGTCGTCTATCTCTCCTGCCGCCAACCGCCCCTTGCATTGACAGCATCAACTTTCTATCATTACTACATAAACCAATACTTTGGATATTTATCATTCGACCGTGACACTAAACACAAAGCAAATTCGGCTGAGCAAAGACTGTATCACAGCTCTTTCTATCTTTGCTGTGGCGCTGTCGGTACGGCTGGTTTATCTGTTTCAAATCAGCGACAGCCTCACCTTTCTCACGCCGACAATTGATTCAGAAACTTATCACAGGGCTGCACACCGATTCATCACCGAAGGCGCAAGGGCCGAAACCTTCTTCTGGCAAAGTTTCTTCTACCCGTTCTTTCTGTCCCGAATCTATTACTTTACAGGTTCTTCGATATTACTCGCAAAGCTGTTCGGCGCAGCCCTTGGCTCTGTTACTTGCGTGCTGATTTATTTCCTCGGCTATTCTGTACGTGGCCGTACGACCGGCATTATCGCCGCAATGATTGCTGCTTTCTATGGGCCGCTGGTCTTCTTCGATGCTGAACTTTTAGCTACCGGTTGGGCAGCCTTCTGGTCCGTTGTTCTTATCCTGCTTTTGCTCAAGGCTGCAAAACCGCAAGCCAAATGGCCGCTATGCCTGTTGACAGGTTTGTGTGCAGGACTGGCGATTATCACACGGGCATCTTTCATTCCCTTTATTGCGGCATCCGGTCTATGGTTAATATGGAAGGTTTGGAGCATCACCTTAAATCGAAAGGTCGCCATAGCAAAGGCAGCTTTATTCATCTGCGCAGCAGCAATTATTCCGACAGGTGTCGGCGGCATTTCTTATCTCGAAAGAGGCTCTTTTAGCCCCCTTCCCGAGTCGGGTCCGGTCAACCTCTACATCGGCAACAATCCCAATGCCGAACAGACCTTAATGCTTCGCCCGGGCCGTCAGTGGAAACAGATACTCGCCCTGCCTCAAATACACGGTATTGAACACAAAACTGACGACTCCACTTTCTTCATGCAGCAATTCCTTAACTATGTCAGAACCGAACCCATCAATTACCTAAAAGGCCTTCTACATAAAACCATTCAGTTCGCAAGCTCCCGCGAAATACCGAGAAACATCGATGTATATCTCAATAGAAAGTTCTCATCTCTGCTCAGCGTGCTCACATTCAAAGCAGGAAAATTCGGTTTCCCCTTCGGCTTGTTACTTCCCTTTGCTTTTGTGGGACTGGCTTTTAACATCAGGCGCATCCCGGCACCGATAATTCTGTTTTTGATACTGTATCCGCTATCTATAATCCTTGTTTTTGTCTGTGCGCGTTATCGCGCACCGGCCATACCCGTACTCGCTATCCCTGCCGCTCTTGGAATTCAGAAAGCCGTCGAGTTTGTGCGCCAGCGGCGCTTCCGCTCGTTGTGCCTGCTAATTTTAGTTGTGTCGGTCATTTCCACCTCATCGAGTCTGGCTGGCCCGTTTGGCCCGGAGAAATTCAATTACGAAGCTGAAATGTACTACCACGCCGCATTCCCTTACTACAAAAACCGCGATATTGAAAAAGTAGACGAGCTGCTCTCCATTGCTATTGAGCTAAAACCCGACTACGCTGACGCATACATACTGCTCGGAACGATGTATTCCAAGTCAGACCAGCCCCATACCGCCATCGAATACCTCAGAAAGGCCATTGAGCTTGCCCCCGACTCCTACGTCGGTCGCTACCGCCTCGCCGAGAACCTCATAAAGCTCAACCAGCTGGACCACGCCGCCGAGCAGCTTCGCATTGCCCTTGCCGCAGCTGAGCAGCAGAAAAACTACTTTACATCTGCCAAAATAAGGAGGCTTTTAGACCAGATACCTGACCCAAACGCCCAGCAGTAGTGCCCCTTGCTTATCTGTGAGAATTTGTGTAAATTTGGGTTGTAATCCGATACCTTTTTTGTAAAAATGCCCCTTCTTAATGACCGTAATTGTTATTCATTACGAAAGGAGCACCAATGCCTGCAAAAGTAAATGAAGAAAAATGCACAGGCTGTGAGGCGTGTGTGGAAGAATGCCCGAGTGAGGCAATCAGCATGGCCGGCGACAAGGCGGTGATTGACGTCGATGCCTGTGTCGATTGCGGTGCCTGTGTTGATGTCTGTCCTGTCGAAGCAATCAGTATGGAGTAATCAAAAGTCAAAACATAAAACTGAGGAATAAGTTGCCGCTTTATGGCAACTTAGCTATTATAAATTCTGAATTTTTAGCTTTAAATTTTGACTTCCTTTGGCCCCATCGTCTAGGCAGGTCCAGGACACCGGGTTTTCAACCCGGCAACAGGGGTTCGAATCCCCTTGGGGCTATTCACA
>CAYLXD010000044.1:0-12778 GCA_964387515.1 uncultured Pirellulales bacterium
TCATATCATTACGGCTCGTGATGTAGATACCTTTGCTACTCTGACAGGCGATAACAATCCATTACACATGGACGAAATATTTGCTTCTAAGACTACTTTTAAGAGGCGTGTTGCACATGGGATGCTTACGGCCTCATTTATTTCAGCCATTATAGGTACAAAGTTGCCGGGGGAGGGGGCACTTTGGTATGAACAGAAATTGCGTTTCCTATCACCGGTTAGTATTGGTGAGCGAATTCGTATCTTAGCCAGAGTAAAACAAAAGTCACCCGCTCAAAAGGTAATCATAGTTGAAACCTTAGTGTTCGGAGAAAAGGGCAGAAAAGTAATTGAAGGTGAAGCCAAAGTTAAAGTTTTAGAATTGGAAGAAGAAGGGGATACAGGTATGGGAGACAATAAAAAAGGGGCTGTGATTATTACCGGAGCCAGCAGGGGTATAGGCGCTGCCAGTGCTTTGGCTTTAGGTTTAGATGGGTATCCGGTTATTGTGAATTTTCTCAACAGCTCAAGTCAAGCCGATGAAGTAGTGAAACAAATTTTAGCCCAGGGTGGAAATGCAGCTGCTTTTCAAGCTGATGTTACCCAGCAAGAATCTGTAGAGGAAATGGTTGCTTTTTCTGTTAAGAAATTTGGAACGATTTCTGGAATTGTAAACAATGCTTCATCTCCTGTTAAGAATATTAGTTTTGACCAGATTTCGTGGGAAGACATACAAGCTGACATTAATGTCCATGTTAAAGGCGCTTTTAACTTATGCCACGCCGCTTTGCCGCATTTTTTGCGACAAGGATACGGAAATATTGTTAATATGGTGAGCATATTTGCGGATAATGTACCCCCTCCAATGTCATTGTCCTACACGTTGGCTAAATCCGCATTGGTTTCCTTTTCACGCTCTTTGGCAGTAGAATATGGCCCCAAGAATATCCGTATCAATTGTGTAGCTCCAGGTATGACCCAAACAGATCTCATTGCGAATATACCTGAGAGAGCTAAGATGGTTGCTAAAATGCAAACGCCTTTACGCCGTTTAGCCAACCCGGAAGACGTTGCAGGGGTGGTTTCCTTTTTGTTTTGCGAAAAGGCAAAACATATCATGGGTGAAAATATTCGGGTTTGTGGCGGTGCTGTAATGGTATAACAGTAATTGTTTACTCTTTCTGTATTATTTTTTTAACATAGAATTATGATAGGGTTGTCACTTTCAGAGATACAGGAATATCTAAGTAGGTCCGACTTAAGCAAGTTTCCAGAATTTCAGGTTTCTGTTCTTCGTAATATAATGCTTGAACCCATTGAACCTTATCTTAGGTATATGGCTTATCAAATTGGGTTGAATGCCCAGGTGAAGTTTGGGGGATACGACAATGTTTTTCAGGATGCAGTTGGCGGTAAAGATGACCTCTTGAGCAAAAACACTGATTGTATATTGGTCTTCACAAAGCTGGATACCTTGTCATCAGGATTGGCAAGAAATTTTACTGCTTTAAGTGCTTCCGAGATTCAAGCGGAGATTGACAGAATAAAAGATTATATCACAAATGTACTTTCTGGTATTCGTAAACAAACGGCTGCTTTGGTACTGTGGCATGGATTTGAGCTTCCTGTTTATCCTGCTTTTGGGATTTTGGAAAGCCAGAAAAGTAATGGTCAATTGGCGACGATTAATAACCTGAATGAGTTTCTTAAATCCAAGTTAAATGATGATAAGAACGCTTATTTTGTCGACTTAAACTTATCTCTTGTTAGATTAGGAGCCAACAGATTTTATGATTCTCGTTATTGGCATATTGGACGGGCGCCGTTTACAAGGGAGGCGTTGCTCGATATTGCGTCGGAAGAGTTCAAATTTATACGCGCATTGAAGGGTAAGAACAAGAAATGCCTAGCTCTTGACTGTGACAATGTTCTCTGGGGTGGGATTGTTGGGGAAGACGGATTGTCTGGGATCAAATTAGGTAAAACATATCCAGGTTCTGCTTACTATGAATTTCAACAGGAAGTACTAAATCTCCATAATAGAGGAGTTATTCTCGCTCTATGCAGCAGAAATAACGAGGAGGATGTCTGGGAGGTATTTAAGAAGCATCCAGATATGTTAATTAAGCAGGACCATATTACTACAACTCAGATTAATTGGCGGGATAAGGCTACCAATCTTAAGCAGATTGCCTTGGATCTAAATATCGCCTTAGACAGCATAGTATTTGTGGATGATAGTGAATTCGAGGTGAATTTAATCAGGAAGTGTGTACCGGAAGTGGAGGTTATCCACATGCCACCGGCGAGAACGGAGGAGTTTGGAAATATATTAGCTTCATGTGGTTTGTTTGATACATTAGCTTTATCTTCAGAGGATAAAAAGCGTGGTGTAATGTATAAAGCTGAGGCTGCCCGTAAGAAGTTTCTCACTCAATTTGCTGATTTGGAAAGTTATTATAAATCTCTTGAGATGGAAATAGATATTGGTTTTGCTGACGAATTTTCTATTCCGCGAATTGCTCAACTTTCTCAAAAGACCAATCAGTTTAATCTGACCACCAGACGTTATTCCGAAGCTGATATCTGGACATTTAGCAACAGTGATAAATCAGATGTTATCTATATTAGGCTAAAAGATATATTCGGGGATAGTGGAATAGTAGGTGTATGTATCCTGAAATATGAGGATGAAAAAGCAATTTTTGACACATTCCTGCTTTCCTGCAGGGTATTGGGAAGATGTATTGAGGAAGTTTTTTTGGTTGAGACCCTTAAACTTGTGAAGAAGCGAGGAGCTTATAAGGTGGCTATTGGGGAATATTATCCCACCCGTAAAAACTCTCAGGTAGAGCTCTTTTATAAAAATAATGGTTTTGAGGAGGTAGAACCAGATCGAAAAACAACGACTAAAAAGTTTCAATATAATGTGGAAACCAAACTTAAACCGAAGTCCTCATTTTTCAAGAAAATCAACGCAAGGATTAATCAGAGCGAGAAAGGTAAACGATGAAAAACAGAGTTATTAAAGTTGTAAGTGGAATAATGGATACTCCTATAGAGAAGCTTGATGAGGAATCTTCTCCTGACACTGTTGAGAAATGGGATTCGATCCGTCATATGAACTTAATTTTAGCACTCGAAGAAGAGTTTGGTGTTTGCTTTTCCGGGGAAGAAATCGTTGAAATGCTGAACGTGCAAATCATAATTGAAACGTTAAGAGAAAAAGTAGTGCAATAATGTAATATTTATAGTTCCATCATCAATATTCACGGGCATACATAATAAATATGAAACTCAGCAAGGTTTTAAATAACAGGATTTTGATGAAGGTACAAGCGGTTTTTAGCCGTTTGTTTCACCGCATTGTTGGGGTACCTTTATCTGCTGAGCAACGGAACTTTGTGAAAGCGAATGCCGCCTTTTGGCGGAGTTATTTCAAAAAGGGCAAGACGAAGAAAAACAATGGATACCTTCTTGTACGCGTAGAGAAACACCCAATCACCCAGCTTTGTAATGCGTCGTTCTCAACCATAGCAGCACAGGCAAAAAATCTAAGACTTCTCTTCTTAGTTGGTTCCTCTACCGATAAGGTGATTCCTATCCTAAAGTCCTATCCAAATGCAAGTTTGGTTTTTTTGGACAGTTGGCGTTGCACCGTGATGAGGATACAAGCGCGCGTGGCAGCAGCCAAGGCGTATCACTCCATCAGGTCACCCAAAGAGTTGCTGGACTTTCGAGTTGATGGTATACGCTTTGGGGACGTGTTCTACGACCAGGTACTTGCAAAGGGATATGCTACTGTAGATAAGATAGATAGCAGGACGTTGCATGTGCTGCGCGAGTTCTATTTTTTACGGCTATTTATAAAAAATATCATCAAAAGATATGATATTCGTACATCTGTATTTACGCATACCATTGGATTGCAAGGTGCAACATTTAGCAGATATCTCTTGCTGAATAAAATTGAGGTAATCAATCGCATAGGGTCACATCAGATTCTTTTGAAAAAATATCGTACCTTAAAGGATGTGGGTATTTATCCTGTCAAGCCCGAGTTAAAGTACTTTAATGTGATGATGGATAAAGACGATGGTACCATCCTCAGACTTGCTGAGGAATATCTTGAGCGCAGGTTTAACCAGGAGATAAAGCATCCAGCTGTAGACCTTGCCTTCCACCGGGATAAAAAGTTATTTACGGACCGGCAGTCATTCTGTAAAGAATATAATTTGGACCATACGAAACGAACAGCTTTTGTGATGCTCCATGCGTTCAATGATTATCCACATTCCCACTTTAAGAAGCCGATGATTTTTCAGGATTACTACCATTGGTTTCTGCGCACGCTGGAGATAGCCAAGGAAGTGGATTCTGTAAACTGGATATTCAAGGAGCACCCCGCAGCCAAATATTACCCCACTAAAGACATTAGTCTCAAAATGACTTTTGAGAAGGTGAAATTTGACCATATCCGATTTCTGCATAGTGAGGCAAATTTTAATGCATCGTCGCTGCGATATTTAGCTGATGCAGTACTGACATGTATCGGCTCAGCGGGGCTGGAATATTCGGCCATGGGAATTCCGTGCATCCTGGGCGGTGAAAGTGCGTATAGTGGTTTTGGATTCACAATTGAACCTGCCGATACTGTAGAGTATGAAACCTATCTAAGACGTATCGACCGGTTGCCACGACTTAACGAAAGTCAGATAAAGGCATCAAAAATAGTTGCATACTTTCATTTTTGTGTGATGGTTAGTGCGGAGTACTATTTCTGTCCGTGTTTTGATGACAATCAAATATTTGAATGGAATGATGTCAACGAACGTCGGATGTGGAAGGAGGCAGCTGCTAAGTTTTTAGATAGGCAGCAGGTGGAGAAGATGAGGAACCAGGTACAAGAGCTATCTCATTTTGTTTGTGATAGGTTATGGACGCAGTACGTTGATTTTAGACAATTTCCATTTATTCGAGGTGACGCCCCCTGTTGAAGGTATCGGTGGTCATCTGGATTTCAGTGTTTCCAGCAGAACCAAAATGAGATGATGATATGAATCGAATATACCTATCACCTGCATTCACTGAACGCTCCCAGGAAGAGCTTCAAATACTTCGGAAACATTGCCCTCGACAACATCAACTACATTAACCGAACCGCTGAACTGAGCATCATAATCGGCGACAAATCCTGCTGGAACAAAGGATACGGAAAAGAGGCTGCAAGGCTTATCTGCGACCATGGCTTTCTATCTTTGAATCTCAACCGCATTGCCTGCGGGACTTTTGAAAACAATATAGCTATGCAAAAACTCGCTGAGTGTCTTGGTATGGTCAGAGAAGGTGTAAGGCGCAAAGCTGTCTACAAATCAGGGCGTTATCTGGATATTATTGAATACGGTGTGTTAAGAAGTGAATATGTTGCACGGTTTAACCTTGACGAACCTGCAGAGTAAATATGTGCTTATTGTTTCGGATTTTAGCGGGAACAGTTCTTGTATACAATCAGGTTTACGACTTTTTAAGGGGTAAAGTTTATGGGGACTAATCAACAAGACAATACTCCGGTAGTTATTCTTGCCGGTGGCCACGGGACCAGGATAAGTGAAGAAACCGACCGTAGACCCAAACCCATGGTTGAGATTGGTGGCAAACCTATCATTTGGCACATAATGAAATATTATTCCCATTATGGGTTTAATGATTTTATCATTCTTTTAGGCTACAAAGGTTATTGTATCAAAGAGTATTTTGCCAATTATTTCCTTCATCAAAGTGATGTTACGATTGAGTTATCTACTAATAGGACGGAAGTGCACAACAGTGCCAGCGAGCCTTGGAGAGTTACGTTATTGGATACAGCTGTTGATACAATGACTGGTGGGAGAATTTTGAGGGCACGTCCCTACATAAGAGATAGGCGATTTATGCTGACTTATGGAGACGGAGTCTCCGACGTTGATTTAAATTCGCTGTTAAAGTTTCACAAATCTCATAAGAAGGCTGTTACTTTGACTGCAGTTCAGGTGGAAGGACAATACGGCTCTGTCGATCCTTCTGAGGAAGGACGAATCCTGCGGTTTATGGAAAAACCGAAAGGAGATGAGGCCTGGATTAACGGCGGTTTTTTTGTCTGTCAGCCTCGGGTCTTCGATTATCTTACTGAAGGTGCGGCGACGGTTTTTGAGCGTGATCCTTTGGAAAAGTTGGCAAGTGATGGTGAATTGTATGCTTATAAACACTCTGGTTTCTGGAAGTGTATGGATACTTTGCGGGATAAGATTTCTCTCAATAGGATGTGGGAACAAAATCAGGCTGAGTGGAAAATATGGGAATAGACTAAAATGGCCTCTGCGGGAAAGAAAATACTTATTACCGGAAATATGGGTTATGTTGGTTCTGTAGTTGTCAACCACTTGAGAACACAATACCCCAGTGCTCTATTGATTGGTTATGACACAGGATTTTTTGCAGGCTGTCTGGTTGACCCCTTGGTCTTTCCCGAGAAGTTGCTTAATAAACAAATATATGGGGACGTGCGTAGTTTCCCGGAAGCTGTTTTAGAGCAAGTAGATGCTGTGGTTCATCTCGCTGCGCTCTCTAATGATCCAATAGGTGAGGAATTTGAAACCCTCACTAACGAAATCAATTGTGACATGAGCCTCGACATAGCTCAGAAAGCTAAGAATTCAGGAGTGAAGAATTTCGTGTTTGCATCAAGTTGCAGTGTGTATGGGACAGCTGATAACAATGCGAAGGATGAAGATTCTCCACTTGACCCGCTAACAGCTTATGCCCGCTCCAAAGTTGCCACCGAAGCTGGACTGGAAGGATTGGCCGATGATAACTTCACAATAACGTGTCTGCGATTTGCCACCGCTTGCGGATTCAGTCCTCGTCTTCGTCTCGATCTGGTACTTAATGATTTTGTCGCCTGTGCTTTAAGCAAGGGGAAAATACAAATTCTGAGCGATGGCACACCACTTCGTCCTCTTATGGATGTCAAGGACATGGCTCGAGCAATTGACTGGGCAATCCATCGCAAAGCAGATGTTGGAGGTAGCTATCTCATAGTGAATACTGGCTCCAACAAATGGAATTATCAAATACGAGAATTAGCCGAGACAGTTCAGTCGGTATTGCATGGTGTTCAGATATCCGTCAACGACAAAGCTGCTCCAGATAAACGATCCTACAAAGTGGACTTCTCTCTCTATGAAGGCATAGCTCCCAACCACCAGCCAGTTCAGGACATAACAACAAGCATCCACGAACTGGCAAACGGCTTAAGAAGGATGAACTTTCAGAACGGTAGCGACTTCCGCAATTCGTATTTGGTTCGTCTCAGTGTATTGCGTGGACTTAAAGAATCAGGGCAACTGACAGAAGAGCTTTACTGGAACAAAGCCTAAGAACTTTAACGAATCAAGTCATGAAATTTTCTCCGATCTCACTTCATGGCGCCGGAATTATCGAAACAACACTTCTTCAGGATCGTAGAGGGGATTTGCCAGGTTGTTTTGCCAGAATGATTTGAGGGATATTCATGGCGACAAACCCATTGTTCAGGTCAGCTATTCTCTGACCATCAAGAAAGGAACTGTTCGTGGCATGCATTTTCAATACCCACCCAAATCGAAGACTAAGCTGGTTCGCTGTCTACAGGGGAGCGTGTTTGATGTTATTGTAGATATAAGAAATAGCTCTCCAACATTCCTGCAATGGCATGGTGAAATCCTTTCCGAAGAGAATATGAAAAAGCTGTATGTTCCCCAGGGCTTCGCGCATGGATTCCAGACACTCCAGGAAAACTGCAGGTTGCTGTATCTGCACGATGAGTACTACGATCTTTCACATGAGGGAGGTTTGCGCTATTCTGACCCCAGGATTGGGATCAACCGGCCTTTGGAAATAACTGTAACTTCAGAAAAAGACCGTAATTACCCCTTGCTAAAGCCAGAATTTTCAGGAGTGGCCTTATGAAATGCCGATTCTGTCAGCACAATCTGACTTATGAATTCATTGATTTGGTAAATTCACCTCCTTCCAACTCATTCCTCACTGAAGACCAGCTATATGAGCCGGAAACGTTTTATCCATTGAAATTGTATGTTTGTCAGAAATGTTGGCTCGTCCAGATTGAAGAGTACAAAAGGGCAGATGAGATTTTCAGCAAGGATTACGCATATTTTTCTTCCTATTCCCGGAGTTGGTTGGAACATGCGAAGAATTACGTTGAGATGATTACCAAAAAAATCAAATTGAACAGAAGTTCACAGGTTATTGAAATAGCATCTAATGATGGGTATCTTCTGCAATACTTTCAGCAAAAGCACATACCATGTTTGGGGATTGAACCCGCAGAAAATGCCGCCGAAGCGGCGAAGGAGAAAGGAATAGCAGTGATTATCGATTTCTTCGGGGTGACGCTTGCCAACCACCTTTTAGAACAAGGCAAACAGGCAGACCTGCTTATCGGCAACAACGTGTTAGCTCATGTTCCTAATATCAACGATTTTGTTGAAGGATTGAAAATAGCACTTAAACCTGAGGGTGTGGTCACGATGGAATTTTCACATCTGATGCGACTTGTGGAACAACATCAGTTTGATACGATTTACCATGAACACTTTTCATATTTTTCTTTGTTTACCGTGCACAAAATATTTGCTTCCCATGGCCTGGAATTTTTTGATGTGGAAGAGCTGCCTACACACGGCGGCTCTCTTAGAATATATGCAAAACATGCATATAACAAAAATATCCCGATTTCACCAAATGTTCAGAGCCTGATCGACAAAGAAAACGAGCACGGAATGCTTGACATTTCGTACTATCAAGCCTTCCAGTCAAAAGTTGATAATATAAAATATGATTTGTTAGAATTCTTAATTAAACAAAAGAGACAGGGGAAGAAAATTGCGGCTTATGGTGCGGCTGCGAAAGGGAATACTTTATTGAATTACTGTGGAATTAAAAAAGACTTAATAGATTATGTTGTTGATATATCACCTTATAAACAGGGTAAATACCTTCCCGGGAGCCATATACCGGTTGTTGGGGAAGAAGAGATAAGAAAGAGAAAACCGAATTATGTGCTTATTCTTCCCTGGAATATTAAAGAGGAAATTATGGAGCAGCTTAGCTATGTCTTCGAATGGGGAGGCAAGTTTATTATCCCTATTCCTGAACCGTGGATTTATCAATAATAAATTTATTTTTTGACTAGGTTTTGAATAAGATAAACATAAATGAAAAAAGACAAAGTTAATGCAGAAGTATTAATTAAAAGACCGCTTAAGGTATATTTAGCTGACCTAGTGCATAACTTTATCCAAAGCATGGATAATTGGATGGTTCCCTTAAGTGCGCTGCTTATCGCTTCTTATACTAAAGCTGCCTTGGGCGAACAAGTAGAAATTCTGGTATTCAAATTTGCCGATCGACTTCTAGAGACCATTAAAAAGAATCCACCTGATATCATTGGACTATCAAACTATTGCTGGAACTTTGAACTAAACAAAATTATTCTTCAATTTGTTAAAGAACATAATGTAAGTACTGTTACAGTAATGGGTGGACCAAATATTACCCCGGCTGCATCCAAAATGACGGAGTTATTAAAATGCACTGATTGCGATTACTATGTCATCGGGGCAGGGGAGCATCCCTTTAAATCCTTAGTCAAAGCCGCGCTGGATCCGAGGATAGACAACTTGAAACTGCATGAATCTAAGGAGCTCCATAGTATTTGGTATCTGGATCCGATTACAAAACAAGCAGTTTTTAAACCAGCAATACATATGATTACTAATTTGGATGAGATTCCTTCTCCATTTCAGAATGACATGGCCAAGGAATTTTTAATACAGGGCCTAATTCCGATGATTGAAACACAAAGAGGATGCCCTTTTCGCTGTACCTTTTGTTCTTGGGATAATACAGCAAAACATATACACAAATATAGCATAGAACGAATAAAAGCCGATATCGACTATTGTCGACGCCACTCAACAGATGAACGCCTCATGATCAATGACCCCAATTTCGGCCTATTTGGCGATCGCGATCTTGAAATAGCAAAAATTATTAGAAATTCCAAGGACTATTACGGATGGCCAGAAAAAGTTATTATTAATTGGGGACAAGCAAAATCTGATATTACTTTTCAGGCTGCAGAGATTCTTAAGGGCATGGCTACGCTGAGACAATCTTCGCAGTCTTTAAATCCAAGGGTCTTGCGGAATATAAACCGTAAAAATATTTCCGATGAAGAATGGAAAAAGTTTGCTTCTTTTTGTAAGCGTAATGGGGTAGAAAGTTTTGGTGAATTAATAATTCCATTACCAGGAGAGACTTTAGAAACATACCTATCGGCTCTTCGCTACTTTTTTAATTTAGGCCTCGATTGCATCAATACAAATACGTTAATGTTGTTGAAGGGAGCAGAGATTGACAAACCGCAGGAAAGAGAAAGATACAAGATGCAAACGGGTTATAGGCTTATGGAAAACTGTTACGGAATTTATGATGGTCGTATAGCAATTGAACACCAGGAGATGGTTATGGCAACAAATTCATTTTCTTTAGATGATTCTTTTCTTTGCCGTCAATTAAATTGGCTTATTCAGATGAGCTGGACTATGCGTCAACACGACCTTCTCCTTCGTTTATTGCATTCCTTTGGTATTAAGCCCATTGATTTTTTTCTTAAAGCAATATGTAATTACAAAAAGGCGCCAGCCAGGGTAAGGGAACTTTTTGAGAGTTTTTCCCAGGATATGCATCAAGAATTTTTTGTTAGTAAGGAAAAGCTTATCTCGTTTTACTCTTCAGAAGAAAAAATGGAACTTCTGCGCAAAGGTGGCTTTAGAAAACTAAATACCTATTACTCAGGCCGTGTCCTGATGGAATGCAATAAGGAATTTATTGATTACTATGAAACTGTTGCCCATGAATTAGTAAAGGATAACCCTTTAGCTCCAATCGATTGCAGTGATATGATTAGTGAATGCACACGTTTTATTCAGCAACGATATATTAGCATCCATGACCTGGAGGAGATGGAATCTGGAAGAGATGTATCTAAAGAAGCGGTATTTTACTATGATATTGTTAGCTATGCTAGAGACGAGATAAAAAGGCCTCTTAAGGAGTATTATTATCCTAACGGATTAATTTATAAATTTTTTACTGATGAACAACAAAAGAAGGTTATCAAAAAATATCTACAATCTTTTTCTGGAATTTCTAAAGAGTACCAATTGCGTAAGATGCAAGAACCTTATCAGGGAATTAGCAGAAAGTATTTACTTTTTCATGTTGAGTGTTCTCAATTAGTAAACCGAACAGTTTAGAGAGATTTATACGAGGAGGGATTAAATGGTAGCGAGACATAATCTCAAAGCTGAAGCGTCGGCTTTTAACCAGAGGATACAGGAACGAAAGAATGTAGGTTTTGTGCCGGATCTCCGCCGGGCTGTAAGATGTGAGTATTTTTATAAGAGTTTTTGGCGCGACCCCTATTTTATTAACCTTTATTTAGGGGATATAGTGAATAATTTCATCAGGATGCTTCGAAGGAGTGGTGGTAGAAACTTAAGAATTCTTGATGTTGGATGTGGTGCAGGCTACATTTCACTTGAACTAGCTCGTGCGGGTCATCAGGTGGTGGGTATCGATATATCGAGCAGCTGTATTGAGTCTGCTCGAGACACCATGAAAGCAAATCCGTTTAAAAAAGGATTTGGGTCTTTGGAGTATCAGGTGATGCCTCTTTCAAAAGCCAGAGGTAATTATGATGTTATCCTTTTTTCGGGAGTCTTGCATCACTTCCATAATGTGGAAAAAGCGATATACAAGGCAATCGAATTACTCTCTGGAAATAATGGCCTGATACTTTGCCATGAGCCTTCTCATGATATATGGCGCAAGGATGATGCGGCACAAGTTGCTTTAATAAGAGGGATATTATCTTTAACAGGTTTCTGGTTTGAGCCCGATGTGGCAGAAGATATCCGGTTAAATAAGAATAAGTTAGATTCTTATATTAAAGATATTCTGATTGAATATGTAACGGAGAGGGATAAGCATGAACGGGGGCAATCACCCAATGACAATTCGGTCAGCGGTCAAAAAATACTGCGATGTTTAAAAAAATATTTCATGGAAATAGAATATAAGCCAAGTTTTTCTTTTATCTATCGGTTATTAGGAGGCTTGCGTGGTTCTGACGAAGTAGTAAGGAAGTTAGCCGATTTTCTTACAATCTACGATAAGGTTTGTGTAAATCAGGGATTGTTGAGGCCCAATTATTTTTATTTTCTTGGTAAAAAGAGATCCAAAAATAAATCCTTAAGTAAACTTAAAGGATTGAAATGAAATTTATCCCAATAGAGTTAAAAGATGCCTATATTATTAAATTAGAACCACTGAAAGACGAAAGGGGCTTTTTTATCCGCAGTTTCTGCAAGAAGGAGTTTGAAAAACATAATTTGAATTTTCGTATTGTCCAGTGTAATATTTCTATTAATAAAAAGAAAGGTACGCTTCGTGGGATGCATTATCAGGTGGCACCTTATGGGGAAGCTAAACTGGTCAGTTGTATAAGGGGAGCAATGTACGATGTAATTATTGATTTATCGCCTGATTCCCCTACATATTGTCAGTGGTTTTCGGTGGAATTGAGTGCTAAGAACTATAAGATGCTTTATATACCGGAGGGTTTTGCCCACGGTTTTCAGGCATTGGAAGATGATACGGTGGTTTTTTACCAGATGGCGGAGTTCTATCATCC